>NZ_VRTY01000005.1 GCF_008017455.1 Pontibacter qinzhouensis
TGGCTTCGCTTGTGTAAATACCTCGGGCAAGGTACAGGGTATATGGGCCGGTTTTACAACTCGCCCGCTGGCATCGAACTGCGCCGGTTCGCCCGGGAGCTGGTCTTTCGTAAGTTCCAGAAAATCATCTTTCAATAATACAATGGGCAACTCAATAACCGGTAGGTCTCCTACGGTAGTTTCCTTTTCTGTTACGGCCTCGTTATTTAAACTGAGTTTAGTGCCTGCAGCTACATAAGAGGTTTTAAAAAGATGCGCCAGCACACCGTTTTTCTCTTTTTTGGTAACCGTGAGGGTGCGTTTACGACTTCGGGTGTCTTTGAACCTGATCTCGTCGCCTTCCTGCAGTTGCTCCAGCCATGCCATAGCTACGGTCAGTTTGGCATCTGCAGTAGGCGGAGGCGGTGCATCGGCTGGTGCCAGCCATACGGTGGCAGGCGAACTGATCTTGCCCTGCAGGTCCTGTACAGGCTGTATAACAACCAGCTTAGGCCCAGGCTGCAGCGGGCCGGTGCGCAGCTTAGGACCCATCAGGTCCATCAGTATTTTGCAAGAGGTGCCTTGCTCTTTTTCTGCTTTCCGGATGTTGGCAATCATGCTGGCCCAAGTTGAGGCATCGTCGTGGGCACAGTTAATGCGGGCGCAATTCATGCCGGCTTTCAGGAGCCGGCTTACCAACTGGTCATTTTCAGCAAACTCGCTTGAGAACGTCACCATAATGCGGGTATGCCGCTGCGCAGGTTTTGGGCCAAGCAGGTTGTGTGTGTGCTGCTCCGAGAGCACCCGGTTTTCCTGAAAAGCTACCGGAGTGTGCCATTCCGTTTTTTCACGATCCAGCAGGTAAGAGAGCTGGTTGTGTACTGCCTGCAGACTGGCCAGCACATGCCCCTCGGCTCGCCCCAGCGACGAAAGCCCGATTTCAGCCAGGTTTTCCTGCAACTCCCGGATATCGTGCTGGCGCAGGGCCAGGTAGTGCAGCAGGTTACGCGCACTCTTCCGGAAAGCCTCATGTGTTTGCTCGGTGGTAGAAGTAAACTTATGCTCCAGTTGCATCGCATCTGTCTGCAGCGCCTCGAGCTGGTGCAACATGTCTAAAAATTTTTCCTTATCTGGGTGCATGGAACTCAGGTTGAGTTTCTGGATAAAAAGTAATGCAGACAGCAGCCGACTTTAAAAAAATAGGCTGAAGATGCATACGTGATTTTACGTATAGTCTGCAAAACCAATCAACCCTGTCTTTTATTTTATAATGTCTCAGCTGGCAGCGCTTTTGTCAGTATTTATAGAACCAACCTCATGTGCCTCCTCCCCACATTACCGCTTACCCTTGACACTAAATAGCCCAATAATGCTTTGGAAGGCTGTTTCTATTAGAATAATTAATTTAATAAGCTGATGTACCAAATATTATAGTTGAAGATTTAGAGATTTAAGAATAGTAGAAAGTATGACTGAGAAGATATGTGGATGATAGAATAGAATTACCCTTACCAGAGAGTGCTGTCCCTGACCTATCAAAACTCACCCGGAAGTTTGTGTTTTCATTGCCAAAGCATTCACACTCGCCAAAAATTTCCGAACTTTGCGATTGTAACAATTTCAAGGCATGCAACGACCATTCAGGCTGGTAATACTGGCAGGCATCTTACTGGTGCTGTTTTACTTTGTAAAAGAATCGTTCTTCAACGAAGATAATTACCTAAAGCCCCTGCTGAAGGAGCGCGAAGACAAGGACCTGACCTTCAGGAGCCGCGACAACAGCCCCTTCGAAAGCGAAGACCGCCAGAAGTTCCGGAACCTGGTGTATTACGAGCCCAACACCGACTACCGCGTAAAAGCCGATGTGGAGCAGCTCGAAAAGAAAGATACCCTGCACATGCCCCTGACCAACGGCAACACCGAGGCTTACCTGCGTTACGCCATCGCCCGGTTTGAGCTGGAAGGACAGCCACAGCAGCTCACGCTCTATAAGAAAGTAGCAAAAGGAGATGCCGAAGAAACGTTCTTCGTTCCCTTCACCGACAAAACCAACGGCTTCGACACTTACGGCGGCGGCCGCTACCTGGATATACCTTTTAAGGAAGACGCCAAAACCGTGATGCTCGACTTTAACCGCGCCTACAGCCCCTTCTGCGCCTACAACCCCGAATACGTATGCCCCGTGCCTCCAAGCGACAATCACCTCCCCATAGCCATTCCGGCTGGGGAGAAGGCGTATGAGCATAAATAGATGTTAGAAGCAAGATTTTAGATGATAGACAAGAGAAATATACCTATTGATTATGGAGTCTCTTTGGTTCTTCTACTGATCAAAACTTAGTGTCCGGAAAAATCTATAATCTAACATCTAGAATCTAGCATCTAAAAAAGTGTTAATTTTGAAAAACAGTGGCTGCTGAGGCTGCGCATCCAACATCAATAGAGAACAACATGCTGATTTCATTAGACTGGCTAAAACAACTTATACAAATAAATAAACCGGCAGCCGAAGTGGGTGAACTACTTACAGGCGCAGGGCTGGAAGTGGAAAGCATTCATACGTTTGAGGCAGTACAGGGCGGGCTGGCAGGCATTGTGATAGGAGAAGTGCTCACCTGCGAGCGCCACCCCGATGCCGACCGCCTGAGCATTACCACCGTAGATA
The DNA here is from genome assembly GCF_008017455.1 of Pontibacter qinzhouensis. Classification (GTDB taxonomy): domain Bacteria; phylum Bacteroidota; class Bacteroidia; order Cytophagales; family Hymenobacteraceae; genus Pontibacter; species Pontibacter qinzhouensis. Next base: position 2,645 of record NZ_VRTY01000005.1, read on the forward strand.
TTGGCGCAGAAGCTCCTGCCAATATTGTGTGCGGCGCGCCTAACGTGGCAGCTGGTCAGAAAGTAGTGGTGGCTACCGTAAACAGCATGCTTTACCCTTCTGGTGGGGAGCCATTTAAAATAAAGAAATCGAAGATACGGGGAGCAGCTTCAGAAGGCATGATCTGTGCCGAAGACGAAATCGGGCTGGGGACTTCACATGCCGGTATTATGGTGCTCGATACCGATTTGCCAAACGGCACACCGGCCGCCGGGTACTTCGGGTTGAGTTCTGATGAAGTGTTTGAAATTGGCTTAACGCCAAACCGTGCTGATGCTGCCTCGCATTACGGTGTGGCCCGCGACCTGCAGGCGCTGCTAAAAGTGCCGGCCCAATTGCCTGATGTTAGTGCTTTTGCTGTTGCCAATACTTCACGTTCTATTGCCGTGGAAGTTGAGAACGTAGAAGCCTGTCCGCGGTATGCCGGGGTAACAGTAAGCGGCCTGAAAGTAGGTCCATCGCCGGAGTGGCTGCAGAAGCGGCTGCGCGCCATTGGCTTATCGCCGATAAACAACGTGGTGGACGTAACTAACTTTGTACTGCATGAGCTGGGTCAGCCACTGCACGCCTTCGATGCCGACAAAATTACGGGTGATAAGATTGTGGTAAAGAACCTGGCAGAAGGCAGCACCTTTGTGACGCTGGACGGCGTGGAACGAAAGCTGAAAGCTGCAGACCTGATGATCTGCAACGCAGCGGAGCCAATGGCTATTGGTGGTGTGTTCGGTGGAAAAGAATCAGGTGTATCAGAAGAAACAACCTCCATCTTCATTGAAAGTGCCTACTTCTCGCCAGACACTGTGCGTCGCACCGGCCAGACCCACAGCCTGAAAACGGATGCTTCTTTCCGGTTCGAGCGTGGCACTGATCCGAACATGGTGCTCTACGCCCTGAAGCGGGCGGCCCTGCTGGTGCAGGAAGTAGCAGGAGGAGAGGTGGCATCAGAGATAGTAGACGTGTACCCGAACCCGATCGACAACACTAATCTCAGCCTGAGCATAGACCGCACGCATCGTTTAATTGGTAAAGAAATAGGCGCGGAGCGAATCAGGGAGATCATCACGGATTTAGGAATAGAAGTTACAGCCGAAACCGAAACACACCTGGAGCTGTCGGTGCCGCCGTTTAAGGTGGACGTGAAACGGGAGGCCGATGTGGTGGAGGAAGTGCTGCGCATCTACGGTTTCAATAACATCGAGGTAAGCGAACATATGTCAGCTTCTTTCCTGGCCAGTTTCCCGAAGCCTAACCCAGAAGAGATCACACAGACTATTCTGAATTACATTGCCGATAATGGTTTCCGTGAGATCATTACTAACTCCATTACGAACTCCCGCTACTACAACGAGGCGGAGCAGGAGAGCCTGGTGCTGGTGCTGAACTACAACAGTGAGGACCTGGATGCGCTGCGCCAGACGCTGGTGTACTCTGGCCTGGAGGTGCTGCGCCGCAACATCAACCGCCGCCAGAAAGACCTGAAAATGTTTGAGCTTGGTAAAACCTACGAGCTGGCAGAGGGCAAGCACAAGGAGAGCACCAAACTGGTTCTGTTCATGACCGGCAACAGCAGCGCCGAAAGCTGGAAGCAACCAACTGCGAAAGTAGCGTTCCACGACCTGGCGGGGCTGGTGCAGAACGTGCTCACCAAGTTGAATGCAGGTAACTTTACAGTACAGCCGCTGCCGGAGAACAGGCTTATGCGCCAGGGCATTGCCTACACCAAAAACGACACGGTTATAGCCCAGATCGGACTATTGGAAACCAGCGTAACGAAGCAGGTAGAAGTAAAAGAGCAGGTGTGGTATGCAGAGCTGAACTGGGATTACCTCCTGAAGAAGTACCGCAGCAACCTGGTAGCCGAAGAGCTGCCGAAGTTCCCGGAAGTGCGCCGCGACCTGTCGCTGGTGCTCGACAAGCAGGTAACCTTTGACCAGGTGAAGCAGATTGCCTTGCGTACTGAGCGAAAGCTGCTTCAGGACGTAAACGTGTTCGACGTGTACGAGGGAGACAAAATTGAGGCAGGCAAAAAAGCCTACGCCATCAGCTTCACCCTCCTCGACAAGCAGCAAACGCTCACCGACAAAGTAATAGACAGCACCATGAACCGCCTGATGCAGCAACTGGAGAAACAGCTGGGAGCATTTATCAGAAAATAAGAAGTTACAGAAGTACGAGCTGGTGCGAGCTTGCAGCTCGTACCGCTACTTTTGCTTAGAAATACTTTTGTGTGCTAAAAAGATTTAAATAACTGTAGTGCAAGCTCCAAGTTGGCACCAGCAAATTAAAAATATACGCAGCAAAAGCCGTTCTACCTGCAGCAGACAAAACTATTGCAAGAATTAAGAGAAATAACATTACCTTTTGAGCTATGGCAAAGGATAAACAACTGCAACAACTCCAGTCTATTGAAGACAAATTACGCAAGCTTTTAGCAAAGCATGCGGATGCGCAGCAGCGCCTGGCTAAGGCGCAGGAAGAGGTGAAGTTCCTGGAAGCATTGGTGGAAGAAAGGGATCAGGAAATAAAAAATTTTAAAAATCAGGAGAATATTGTTAAAATTGTAGAAACAATGGCAGGTAACACTGCAAACACGACAGAGTTAAAGCTGAAGTTAAACGAGTATATCAGAGAAATAGATAAGTGTATCGCTTACTTACAGGATTAGCCCAGTGAACGTGCAGGAGCAAAATAACCCTAATTAGTGCAAGCAACTCTACGAACAACAGGCAAACTTAATAAACCAGAACCATTAACATAAAACGCACCGGATGGCAGAATTAGCAATTAAGATTCGCATCGCTGAACGCGAGTATCCGATGCGGGTAAAAGAAGAAGAAGAGGAAAGGCTTCGGGTGGTTGGTAAGCTTTTAAACGAGCGCTTACGCTTTTTTAAAGAACAATTTGGCATACAAGACAAGCAGGACTTGCTGGCCATGGTGGCTTTCGAAACCATGGTAGACAAGCTGAAGCTGGAAGAGGAGAAAGACAGTCATCTCTCCGAAGTGGGCCAAAAATTAAATACTCTGGATGATCTTTTATCATCAGCTAAATAATACAGTTCTTACCCTTTTACGCATTTAAATTTTGTGCTTGAGCCACCCATTTACTAAAAGGTGGAGATACTTTTTATAAAAGCAGGCAGATTTTTAGGGGCAAAACTAGATAAAGGGCTGTAACGATGTCCTGTGGCAGGTACTGCTATATGTTTTTATCACCATAAAAGCTTATAGATATGCCCGATATTATTTACATTTTACTAACAGCCCTTGTAGCGCTCCCGGTGGGCATCTACATAGGCAGAAACCTGCTTCAGAAAGTCTATAAAGACCAGGAAGAAGCTGCCCGCTTGAAGGCTCAGAACATTGTTCGCGAGGCAGAAATTAATGCCGAAAGTGTTAAGAAAGACCGTATTCTGGAGGCTAAAGAGAAATTCCTGCGCCTGAAGTCTGAGTTCGAGGAAGAATCGAACAAGAAGAAAAACATCATTATCCAGAACGAGAACAAGGTAAAGCAACGTGAGCAGCTTGTAACCAAGCAGCTGGAGCAGATTAAACGCCGCGAAACCGAACTCGACAAAGAGAAAGAGGGACTGGCAGCACAGCAGGAAAAAGACAAAGAAACCCTTCAGGCACAGCTGGAGCAGCTTCGTAAGCGCAAAGAAGAAGTAGAGCAGCAGCACGAAGAGATTGTAGGCCAACTGGAGCGTATTGCTGGTCTTACTGCCTCTGAGGCACGTGAGCAGCTGGTAGAAGCCCTGAAAAGCGAAGCCCAGACCAAAGCCTCTTCTTACGTGAAAGACATTGTAGCCCAGGCCAAACTCACCGCTACAAAAGAAGCCAAGAAAATCGTTATCGAAACCATTCAGCGTACTGCTGCGGAACATGCCATCGAAAACTGCGTGTCGGTGTTCAACATCGAGAGCGACGACATCAAAGGCAAGATTATTGGTCGTGAAGGCCGTAACATCCGCGCCCTCGAAGCTGCCACTGGTGTAGAGATCATTGTAGACGATACCCCTGAAGCCATTATCATTTCCGGTTTCGACCCGGTTCGCCGTGAGGTGGCCCGCTTGTCGCTGCACCGTTTAGTAGCCGACGGACGTATACACCCGGCCCGTATAGAGGAGGTGGTAACCAAAACCCGCAAGAACATCGACGAAGAGATTATCGAGATTGGTGAGCGTACTGCCATCGATCTGGGTATTCATGGGCTTCATCCTGAGCTGATTAAGATGGTGGGCCGTATGCGCTTCCGTTCGTCTTACGGTCAGAACCTGCTGCAGCACTCGCGTGAGGTGGCAAACCTTTGCGCTACTATGGCCGCAGAACTTGGCCTGAACGTGAAACACGCCAAACGCGCCGGTCTGCTACACGATATTGGCAAGGTAACCCCAGATGAGCCGGAGTTGCCACACGCTATCATCGGTATGGAGCTGGCGAAGAAATACAAAGAACATCCTGATGTTTGCAATGCCATAGGTGCTCACCACGATGAAGTAGAAATGACGGCCATGGTGTCGCCACTGGTACAGGCCTGCGATGCTATTTCAGGCTCCAGACCAGGTGCCCGTCGTGAGATCATGGAATCGTACATCAAGCGTCTGAAAGAGTTGGAGGAAGCCGCTGTGTCTTTTGATGGTGTGAACCAGTGCTACGCCATCCAAGCCGGCCGTGAGCTACGCGTGATGGTTGATTCTGACAATGTATCGGATGAGAAGGCAGCACAGATTTCGTATGACATCTCGCAGAAAATAGAGAAAGAAATGCAGTACCCGGGTCAGATAAAGATTACAGTAATCAGAGAGATGCGGGCAATCAGTTATGCAAAATAAGTAATTGGTTTAATTAAGGTTAAAGCGCCTGCTGCAGCATTGTAGCAGGCGCTTTTGTTTTACAGGTACTGCGTGTATGACCTCGCAGCGTGCGCAGCTCCTGCGAGTGTCTTTTTTAGTCACTGCCGCGAGCTTTCAGCTCGTACTGCATTAGCAAGAGAGGAAATTAGAACACACGAGCTACAAGCTCACGCGAGCGTGAAAAGAACAGGAGTAAAACAACCTGAAGCTGGCTACAAAGTATATGCTTGAACTATGACAGACATACCTAACTTACATATTGGCACCTCCGGCTGGAGTTACCGCTGGCAGGAAGTGCTGTACCCGCCGGAGCTGAAGTCGGCAGAGTACCTGCGGCATTATGCCACGCGTTTTAATGCCACAGAAATCAACAGCAGTTTCTACCACTTCACCATGGCCAGAACCATTGAGAAGTGGCTATCGGAAACGCCGGCGAACTTTAAGTTTGCGCCAAAGCTGAACCAGGAGATAACGCACAAAAGAAAATTTCAGGAAGTAGAGGAGCCGCTTCAGAAGTTCATGGCACGGTACCAGGCCATGGGGGAGCGGCTCGGGCCGGTGCTGGTACAGATTGCGGGCAGCTTTCGCTACGACAGGCTGGTGGCAGAAACCTTTTACCGAACGCTGCGGGAGCTTTACCCTACCCAAACCTTTGCGCTGGAGGCGCGGCATGTGTCTTGGTTTACCGAAGAGTCGGTGGAGCTGCTGCGCGAGTATAACATCACCACGGTTATAGCCAGTGCCGGCAAACGGTTTCCGGGTACGGAGATCACGACAACAGAAACGGCTTACCTGCGCCTGCACGGCGACGAAAAGCTCTACGCCTCCGCTTACTCCGACGAGAAACTGGAACGTTACGCTTATATGGTGAAGGACTGGCTGGAGGATGGCAAAGAAGTGTGGGTATTTTTCAACAACACCATTACCGGAAACGCTGTAACAGACGCTGATAAATTACGAGACCTCGTTCTGGATTTGTAGACTATCAAAACTATAACGCGAGCGTCCTCGCTCCTGACTGCTATTCCGTGGCCTCTGGCCGCTTTGAGCTATAATTTGGCCAGAGGCCTCAAAATAAAATCATGAGGCAGGACGCTCGCGTTATAGATTGATTGTTAAATTATTCAAATGAAAATACCCTCCAAAGGGCTTTTTGCCATTTTTCAGTCAAGGGTCGTTTCTTGATGTAAGAGCTTATAGTTTTTATAGTCAGTCTTTGGATAAATATTCACCTTCTTCTCCAGAAGTCTAGACATCATCAAACTTTCAAACAATCTAACCATTTAACCAACCAGCAATTATTCAAATGAAAATGCCCTTTCAAAGGGTTTGCGCAAAAAAAGCGTCCAGGGTAATATACTCTGATAGTTGGGTCCTTTTTTACATAGATAAATTTTAATTTTATACTTTTGGGTCTTACTCCAGAGAGCAGTGGCTCAGGAGGTAAGCAGCAAACACAGCAATGGCATTAGCATACAACAGGATCGTTATAAAAATTGGCTCGAACGTGCTCACGCAGGCAGATGGCATGCCCGATGTGGCACGCATGGAGCACCTGGTCGATCAGATAACGGAGATTAAGAAACAAGGCAAGGAAGTAATTTTAGTTTCGTCGGGGGCAGTGGCCTCTGGCAGGAGCCTGGTGAAAATTTCGGAGAAAACAGATGCTGTGGGGAGCCGGCAGCTGCTGGCGGCCGTGGGGCAGGTAAAGCTCATCAACACCTACTCCCAACTCTTCGGCAGGCACGACCTGATTTGCGCGCAGGTGCTAGTGACCAAAGAGGATTTCCGGGACCGGCTGCATTACCTGAACATGAAAAACTGTTTCCAGATGCAGCTGCAGCACAACATTATTCCGGTGGTGAACGAGAACGACGTAATCTCGGTGACAGAGCTAATGTTCACCGACAACGATGAACTGGCTGGTCTGATCGCCTCCATGCTCAATGCGGATGCGCTGATTATTCTCTCGAACGTAGATGGCATTTTCAATGGCGACCCCAAAGACAGCAATTCCGAAGTAATCCAGGAAATTGGCCATACCACCACCGGCTTCTCCGCTTTTGTAACGACTCAAAAATCGCAATTTGGGCGTGGCGGCATGATTACCAAGTGCCATATGGCGCACAAGGTGGCGCAGCTGGGCATAGCCGTGCACATTGCCAATGGCAAAACAACCAACATTCTGCAGCGGGTGCTAGAGGAAGATGTGGTAAACACCCGGTTCATTCCGAAAAAAACAGCTTCCGGAAAAAAGAAATGGCTGGCTCATTCCGGCAGCTACGCCAACGGCGTGGTGCAGGTAAACGAAGGAGCCTGTGCAGCACTAACTTCAGCTAAAGCTACGAGCTTGCTGCCTGTTGGTGTTACCGCTATTTCCGGCACTTTTCAGAAGGGCGATATTATCAAGATCATCAGCGAGTCTGAAAAGCACATCGGCCTTGGCATAGCCGAATACAGTTCCGACAAAGCTCAGGAACTGGTGGGGCAGAAGAACCAGAAAGAACTGGTGCATTACGATTACCTGTATTTAAACCCGGACATCAATTAAGAAACATACTTGGAAAGATGTGCTAAGGGATCAGCAACTTCTTCATGAAAAATTATTAGAAATGTTTTTATAATAGCCTTTAAGCTTATTTTTCAACATTTCTAATTTTGAATTTCTAATTTCTAATTTGACGCAGTCCTACCCATGGATATAACATACCTATTTGAGCAGACCCGGAAAGCCAGCAGACAGCTCGTGTCGTTGCAGGCCGAAGAGGTAAACGCCATTTTAAGAGCAGTAGCCGAAGCAGCTGTGGCAAAAACGCCTATGTTGATTTCGGAAAACGAGAAAGACCTGGCTCGCATGAGCCATGACGATCCGAAATACGACCGCCTGAAGCTGACAGAGAAGCGGATACAGGATATCGCTAACGACATGCTGAACGTAGCTAAGCTGACTTCGCCACTGGGGGAGGTATTGCTGCAGAAAGAGCTGCCAAACGGTCTGCAGATTTCTAAGCTTCGGGTGCCGCTGGGAGTGATTGGTGTTATTTACGAAGCCCGGCCGAATGTAACCTTCGACGTGTTTTCGCTTTGCCTCAAAACCGGGAACGCCTGCATTCTGAAGGGCGGCAGCGATGCGTCTTTCTCGAACCAGGCTATTATCTCCATCATTCAGGAGGTGCTGCAAGAGCATGAAGTAGATCCGAATGTAGCCACGCTTTTACCACCAGACAGAGCTGCCACAGAAGCGCTGCTGCAAGCGGTTGGGTTTGTAGATGTGCTGATTCCACGTGGAAGCCAGGCGTTGATTGAATATGTGCGCCAAAACGCGAAGGTGCCTGTAATAGAAACAGGGGCAGGTATTGTACACACCTACTTCGACGAAACCGCTGACCTGGAGAAAGGCAAAGCCATTGTAAGCAACGCCAAAACCCGCCGCGTAAGTGTCTGCAACGCCCTCGACTGCCTGGTGCTGCACCAGGACCGCCTGCAGGACTTGCCGGAACTCGCAGCGCCTTTGGCAGCTGCAGGCGTAGAGGTTTTTGCGGATGAAGCAGCCTTTGCCGCCCTTAAAGGACATTACCCACAGCAGCTGTTGCAATCTGCTGCTGCCGAACATTTCGGTACGGAGTTTCTGGCCATGCGCCTATCCATTAAAACAGTGCAGAACCTGGAGCAGGCGCTGGAGCATATTGCCACCTACAGCTCCCGCCACTCCGAAGCCATTATCTCAGAAAGTGCCGAACACATAGAGCAGTTTCTGAACACCGTAGATGCGGCTGCCGTGTATGCCAACGCCTCTACTGCCTTTACCGACGGCGCTCAATTTGGCCTCGGCGCTGAAATCGGTATCAGTACCCAGAAGCTGCACGCCCGCGGCCCTATGGGGCTGGAGGAGCTGACAAGCTATAAATGGGTAGTGCGCGGAACCGGGCAGACTAGGCCTGCTTAGACTGAATAACCTCTCATGCTTGACCTCGCAGGTCTTGAAGACGCTGCGAGGTCTGAAGCGGAACCTTAAAATAAAAAAGGCCAGCAGAAACTGCTGGCCTTTTCCCAATCATCATATATCTACTTTAGTTTACTACTTTACTTAAGCCTGTTACTACGGCCGCTACACGAATCGCATCGAAGATGCGGGCTTCGGTGGCTCCGAGTTTAAGTACTGAGGCTTCGTGAGCAGCAACGCAGCGCTCACAGCCGTTGATGGCCGAAATGGCCAGGCTTACCAGTTCAAAGAACTCTTTGCCCAGCACAGGATTCCTCATAATATTCATCTTCACGCGGGCAGGCAGTTGCTCGTACACGTCTTTATGCGCGAAGTGGCGGAAACGGTACAGGATGTTGTTTGTTGCCAGCAAGGAGGCGCAGGCAATAGCCTCTGCTGTCTCGGCCTGTGTCGCTTCGTTTTCCAAAGCTTTTGCTTCAAAAGAGGCGACTAAGGTGTCGTTTTCTTCGTTGGCAGCTGCTGCTAAGGCCAGTAAATAAGCTTCTTTTTTAGAAAGCGTTTCGCCGGCAAGGGCAGTTTTCAGGTTCACGCGCAGGTCGCGCAGGTACCTCGACTCGGCGTTGGTCAGTTTGTTCAGGCTCTGAGACGCATAATTTTCATCGAGACCCAAATCTTTCAATAAATCTATTTTAGTTTCCTCTGTTACAGTTAACACGGACATGTGATTTCAGTTTTTTGGTGGAAAAAACTCAGACAGCAGGAGCAGCTGTATTAAAATGGCTGCTCCCAAAACTGCCTAAGGTACTGTATATATAGAAAGTGGGGTGTTAACCTACCAACGTTTCTTCGCCTTTTTGCCAGTTGCAAGGGCAAAGCTCATCGGTCTGAAGCGCATCGAGTACACGAAGTACTTCGGCCACGTTGCGGCCTACGTTCAGGTCGTTAACACTAACCCAACGGATGATTCCTTGTGGGTCTACAATGTAGGTTACACGGTATGCTACTTTTTCTTCGGCTTCTAAAATACCCAGTTCTTCGGCCAACGATTTAGAAGTATCGGCCAGCATCGGGAAGCGGAGGCCACGTAGGTCTTCGTGGTCGCGGCGCCAGGCAGCGTGCACAAACTCAGAGTCGGTAGAGGCTCCCACCAAAACGGCATCTCTATCGCGGAACTCGTCGTAGTTTTTATTGAACTCAGCTATTTCGGTAGGGCATACAAACGTAAAGTCTTTTGGCCACCAGAACATCACCATCCACTGCTCACGCTTAATGTGGTCTTCGTTCGTGATGTCGGCAAACTCCTTGCCTTTTTCGATCGATACAACGGCTTGTTTCTTGAAAGTTGGGAAAGTGGCTCCTACGGATAATATTCTGTTTTGAGACATGTTTTATATTGTTGATTGTTAGTTGTTTATTGTTAAATGGTTTGATTGCTTAATTGTTGAATGGTTAATCGCGGAATATCTTTCCTAGTAGATAATTCACTCAGTTACTCATTCAAAATTCATAATTTGAAGCCTTAGCTCAGGAAAGCCTTCAGCATCCAGAGTGTTTTCTCGTTTTCGTTAATGTCTTCGCTGATCAGGCTTACAGTACCTTCATCGCCGGTTTCAGCGGCCAGACTGAGGACTTCGCGCTCCAGGCCTAAAAGCACCGTTAGGTTTTCGTGGGTGGCTGTTACAGCGGCCATACCATCGCTGATATGGCTGGTTTCCTGAATACTCGAAATGCGGATGTAGTCCGACAACGTATGCAGTGGCTGCTGGCCAATGGTTAGAATTCGTTCAGCGATAGCATCTATCTTGGTTAAGGCGTTGTTGTAAAGCTCCTCGAACTTATCGTGCAGCTGAAAGAAATAAACTCCTTTAATGTTCCAATGAAAGCCGCGCAGGTTCTGGTAATACAGGTGGTAATTTGCCAAAAGTACATTTAGCTGCTCAGCTATCTGCTTGCTGTCTTCTTTCTGTAAACCTATCTGATTGAGTTTGTTCATAATTTATTTTAGGTGGATGTTAGGGTTTGTTGTTGATACAAATGTCGTGGTAATATCATGATCAGTCAAATTGATTGTTTTTATGTTGTTATAGTTTAAATTTATAATGTATCTTTAGGTGCTGCTAAAGACCTTTGTAACCAAAAGGAGTCGCTAAACGACTTTGTTTTTTATTTTGATACTTCTGCCTCACTTGGAACCCTGGAGGCAAAATCATGGAAAAGGCTTTGGAAGGCCATTTTCATTACAATAATTGGTTATTCACCTACAACCCAAAAACAGAAACAGCACATGACCATTGTACAACTCGAATACTTACTGGCTGTTGATACTTTCCGGCACTTTTCTACAGCTGCCGAAAACTGCTTTGTAACGCAGCCTACGCTGAGCATGCAGCTCCAGAAGCTGGAAGAGGAGCTGGGGGTGTTGCTCTTCGACAGGAGCCGGGTGCCGGTGCGGCCAACCGAAATAGGTAAAGAGATAATTGCGCAGGCGCGCGTGGTGGTGGCTGAGTCTAAAAAGATTCAGGAGATTGTGCAGAACCAGAAACAGGAGCTAAGCGGTGTGCTGCGTGTAGGCGTAATCCCGACGCTGGCGCCTTACCTGATCCCGCTGTTCATCACGAACTTTATGGAGAAATACCCGCAGGTGCAGATGGTGGTGCAGGAGCTGCTTACGAACGAAATTATTGAGAAGCTGAACCACGAGCACCTGGATGTAGGGCTGCTGGTAACGCCTCTCGAAGACAAAACTATACGGGAACTGCCGCTCTTTTACGAGGCTTTTGTGGCCTATGTAAACAAAAAACACTTGTTTGCAGATCAGCAAACCATAGACCCGGCGGAGCTGGACCTGGAGGATTTGTGGGTGCTGAACGAAGGCCACTGTTTCCGGAGCCAGGTGCTCAACATTTGTAACCGAGGCGGCAAAGCCATTGGCTCCAACGCCGGCCACTTAGACTATAAAAGCGGCTCCCTCGAAACGCTGAAACGCATTGTGGAGTCGCAGCACGGACTCACACTTTTGCCGGAGCTATCGGTGCTGGATATGCCGGAGGAGAAGCGGAAGTTGGTTCGGCTGTTCCAGGAGCCGCAGCCGCTACGGGAGGTGAGCCTGGTGGTGCACCGCAGTTTCCTGAAGAAGCGGTTGGTGGAGGCGCTGAAAGCAGAAATTATGGCGGCAGTACCGCCAGAGATCCGCAACCGTAAAAAGCAGCAGGTGGTAGGGGTAAAATAATGTTCGAATGTTGAATGAGTGGGTGAGTGAATTTTAAATTATTCTAATGATTTTGGCCTTCAAAAGAATTTTAAGCCTAAAAGGTTTAAGGGTCGCCGCAGGAGGACTGTAGCAATCATTCATCTCCAAATCTCTACATTCCTATATCTTCAAATCTTCAAATTCCCAAACCAACAAGTATACCATTTAGCAACCAACCATCAACCATTCCACTGGAGCTGCCGTATCTTCTAACCTATAACCTAAACATAAAGCTATGGGAATTACATCAGAGGCAGAAAATATAGAGAATACCGCCAACTGCATAATGGATGCTTTTAATACAATGGGTGTTGAGGCAGGTGATGTTTTGGCTTACCCAGACCTTTATCCGTATCTGCAGGAGCACTACCCTAGGTACAAAGACGTTCAGAAAGAGGCAGAGCAGCACCTGGCAAAAGAAGGGTTCGTAAACCCGGCGCCGGAGGGCTTAATGCTGACTCAAGTTGGGTATAAAGCCATTCAAGCAAAAAATGGAGAGTAAGTACTCTCCATTTTTTGTTTTCTGACGAAGCCATGGCATTTACTCTGGTAGTTGGGTCACCAACTGGTCTATTTCTGCTATAAAGGCTGGTAAGGCAGCACTTAGTCCTTCTTTCTGTTTGCTGTACACCATCTCTACCTGTCGGATGTCCATGCGGTACAAAATAAGTCCCTGGTCTGCTTCTGTTATGTACAAGAGCCTGTCGGGTGCCGAGGTTGTGGCTACCACATAGGTTCTGAAGCGGAATGTGTTTTTCAGGTGTTGCTGTGTAGGCGGTTTATTATCGAGGTAGCGTACGGCAACAGTAGTGTCGAGTGCTAGGGTACTTTCGATCTGGTAAAGTGCTTTTAAATCTCCTTCCTGAAAATTCCATTTCTTTATTTGGTGCCTGCCGCTGGAGTTGGTGCTGTATTGAGCTGAACCTAGGTCTACGCTGGCTACTACCTGGAACAGTTGCAGGTCGCTCTCGATGGTGCGTAGCGAAGGAGAACTGGAGGTGTTGTCGCTGATAAAGTATTGACCACCCTGCAGCAGCTGGTAATCTTTTGCAATGTCTTGTTGCAGCAGGAGAGTAGCTGGTTCAGGCGTAAAAAACGAAATTAGCAGCGGTAACAGGATATGGAGCACTGGCATACAATTCTTTTTTGTGTCTGCTTTATCTACTCAAAACCTGTGCCTTAGTTTTATTTTTAACTTAAATAACCCCAGAACCAGCCTCAGCAACCTTAAAAATCAACAAGCTTACAGCCTGCTGTTGTCTACAACGCGCCAGCTAATGTTGCCATCGGTTACCTCGTAGCGCAGCACCATGTAGCCGCCATCATGACCATCTTCGTAATAGGCCAGGGCATAACGGTCGTTTAAGATCCGGCTGTCGCGTATTTTCATCGTGCCTCCCATAGTACCATCTGCCGGAATGAGCTGCCGTTGTTTACGGTTCAGGTCGTTCATCAGGTCGCTTTCTGGTGCGCGAAGGCCTTTTCCTTTCAGGCGCTTCACATCACTTTCGCTGAGTGCACCTAACTGATCTACAAAATTTACGCCGCCGGGAGGCACTATTCCCATGGTATCGGGCGGTAGCGAAAGTGACTCCAGCGAGTCTGCAGCTTCCTGCGTTTGGTCAAGTTCCTGATGGGTCTCGGCTAATTTATTGTCTGCAATGGCCAGGCGGCTCTCGGCATCATTTTTTTTCCAATAGAAATAAAGTGCCAGAAATAAGAATATGGCAGCTAAAATCCAGGCGATGGTGGTTTTCATAAAGTAGTTTTCGGGGTTGGGTTGAGTTTTTAACGGTGGGCAGCAAAAAGAGATGGTGTTAATTTTTTGTTAAATAGGTTTTAATTTCAACTAATAAGCAGCAGGCAAGTGCAATAGCAGCAGAAATGCATTTGCCAGGCATTTTTGCCCAATTACCCAGATTGGCTACCTGCTACTAAAACACAGCAGCCTGACTAAAAGAATTCGATACCTAAAATTGCAGAAGTCGGAATGGCACAGCCTGCTTTAAAAGAGATAAATTTGTCGTCTACGGCCCAAACGGTTGTGTCTACTCTTTTAACTTCGCCATCTGCGGTTTTAAATGTTATCTCCACTTTGCCATGGTAAGCGTTCCCTAGCGAAGAGGCACGGTTCAGGTCCCACATTCTTCTTTTTTTGGCTTCCTTGTCTGTGAGCACATCCTGCTGGCCGAAACGGTAAGTTGGTATCTGTTCCTTCTCGACCAGCGGTATTAAGTTGACCAGTGTTTGCATATAATTTTAAGTTTAGTAACATAAGATTATACGCAGATATGTGTGAATAAATAATACTAATATGCACTAATTTAGCCTTTTACAGTTTTTGTAGAAAGTCCAGCGTGTCTATGCCATCAGCATAATCCCAGGGCATGGGGCACTGCGCCTCGCCAAACGGAATGCTGCCTTCCAGCCAGCCGTGGGCTGCCACAATACATTGCGTTTTGTCTTTTACGGCCGCCAGCTTCTGCCGCAGGTCTGCCAGGGAGGTAAAGGTTTCGTAGAACAGCACCGAAATAGGAGATACCAGCTGATCGCTCTCCCTTACCAGCATAAAACCGTTATCGAAATGGGGTACCCGGTTCACCAGCAGAATTGATTTGTTGTAGTCGTAGTTGTTCTGGTATTTGTGGTGATTCAGCAGCTTTTCACGGTCGGTGTTTGCCTCGAAAAACTTGTCGAAGGTGTAGCCTTCGGGCACAAATACTTTGGATACGTTGCGGCAGCCCAGTCCATAGTAACGCGAAATGTCTTCTCCGAGCGCATGTAAATCGTCTTTCTCTTCGTGGCCGGTTAATATACCGATGCTGGTGCGGTTCTTCCGGATAATGTGCGGTCGGCTGGCAAAATAATACTCAAAGTAGCGGGAGGTGTTGTCGGAGCCGGTGGCAATAATGGCATCTGAGTCGTTTAACCTTTCTACAAACTGAATATAGGGTGCAAAAGCAGGCTCGATCCGGATCAGCATCTGGGCCAGCCGGGTTAGCAGCACCTCATCGTCGGAGCTTCGCTTTGCCAACAGGTAGTGGCCGCTTATCAAAACCGACAGGAAATCGTGGAAGCCAACCATCGGAATATTACCGGCCATTACAACGCCAACTTTTTTTGGTTCCAGGTGGTTAAGCTTGTAGGGGTAGAGCCACTCCCGCAGATATTGCTCATCTAAAAAGGCGGTTATCCCGTTTAAAGCACAGGATACGTTTTCTTCATCGAACCAGGAGTTTATAGATGAGGCAGCAAACGCCAGCGCCTGACGTTCTTCAGGGGGCATGTTTCGCAGTTTATTTCCTAGTTGGATGAAGGCCGCAATCCTGTTTTCTAATATCATACTTATAGGTAATTTGAAATTTTATTTGAAAGGATACTTAATGTTGTTAATTTTGTTGTTGAATTAACAGTAAGAAGTACAAAAGTATAAAAAATATACAGGAGATACGATTATGGCTATAATGATCACTGACGAATGCATCAACTGTGGTGCCTGCGAACCAGAATGCCCGAATACCGCTATTTACGAAGGCGGTATGGAGTGGACCTGGGGCGGTGGTACTTCGCTGACGGAAGTGGAAATAGACGGAGGTGAGGTTATTGCAGGAGATGCCCCTCAGGCCCCAATTTCAGACGAATTTTACTACATTGTTTCAGATAAGTGTACAGAGTGTATGGGTTTCCATGAGGAGCCACAGTGCGCTGCTGTGTGTCCGGTAGATTGCTGCGTCGATGACCCAGACTACCGTGAGACAGAGGAAGAACTTTTAGGCAAGAAAGAGTGGCTGCACCAGGAGGCCAGCTAATCTGAACTGCTTTTGCTACAAAGCCTGCCTCTTTCGGGGTGGGCTTTTTTTATGTTTGAGGCCGCCTAAATTAGTCGCTGTTTGTAAATTATTCTAATGAAAACAGCCTTCCGAAGCTTTTTGCTCCTTTTTTGATCAAGGGTAGCTGCGTATTCTGCTGCAGATTTCCAACGCTGTTCGGAGGTACTGTCATAAAAAGCAGTATCGGAAAGGTAGTCATTCCCAACCCAACCATTTAACAATTAAGCCATTTAACAATTCAACAACCAGTAATTAGCAACCATTCAACAATCAGCGACCAAATTATTCTAATGAAAATGGCCTTCCGAAACTTTTTGCTCGTTTTTATGCCAAGGGTAGCCGCTTTTCCTGCTGCAGGTTTCCGACATAGAAAGTCTTGCATTCCGTCTCCTGATACTTGTTTTCTTTTCCTTACTCATTAAACAATTAAAATTCCTAATTTTGCAAACCCATTTTAGGAGAGAATAAGATGTCTGTTTCAACGAAATATAACCCCAGAGAGGTAGAGCAGAAGTGGTTCGATAGCTGGATGCAGCGCGGCTTCTTCAGTTCAAAGCCCAACCCGAAAAAAGAGCCTTATACCATTGTTATTCCGCCGCCAAACGTAACCGGCGTACTGCACATGGGCCACATGCTCAACAACACCATACAAGATGTACTCATCAGGCGTGCCCGCATGCAGGGCAAAGAGGCTTGTTGGGTGCCCGGCACCGACCATGCCTCCATTGCCACAGAGGCAAAGGTAGTGGCCATGCTCAAGGAGAAGGGAATTGAGAAAAGCGACCTCACCCGCGAGGAGTTCCTGAAGCACGCCTGGGAGTGGAAAGAAAAGTACGGTGGCATTATTCTGGAGCAGCTCAAAAAACTGGGCGCCTCCTGCGACTGGGACCGCACCCGCTTTACGATGGAAGAAGACATGAGCGCCGCCGTAATTGAGGTGTTCGTAGACCTGTACCGTAAAGGCAAAATTTACCGCGGCGTACGCATGGTTAACTGGGACCCGAAAGGCGGCACTGCCCTTTCTGACGAAGAAGTAATTCCGAAAGATACCATGGCCAAAATGTACCACCTGCAGTACGAGGTGGTAGGCCAGGAGGGGCAATTTATAACTATTGCTACTTCCCGCCCCGAAACCATTATGGCCGACGTAGCCGTGGCTGTTAACCCCAACGACGAACGCTACAAGCAGCTGCACGGTCAGAAGGTGCGCATTCCGCTGCTTGGCCGCGAAATTCCAATTATTCTGGATGAGTACGTGAGCATCGACTTTGGTACCGGTGCTCTCAAAGTAACACCAGCCCACGACCTGAATGACTACGAACTTGGCCAGAAGCACAAGCTGCCAACTATTGATATTCTGGACGATGCCGGTTTCCTGAACGAAAAGGCGCAGCTATATGTGGGGCAGGACCGCTTTGCCGCCCGCCGCAACATCGTAAAGGATCTGGAAGAAGCAGGCTTGCTTGTTAAAGTGGAAGAGTACGCCAGCGTGCTGCAAACATCAGAGCGAACCGGCGCTGTAATTGAGCCGCGTTTGTCGATGCAGTGGTTCTGTAAAATGGACGATATGGCAAAACCAGCCAAGGAAGCCGTGATGGAAGATGAAATTCGACTGCACCCGCCTAAGTTCAAGAACATGTACCGCTCCTGGATGGAGAACATCCGCGACTGGTGTATTTCGCGACAGCTGTGGTGGGGACAGCAAATACCTGCTTACTACCTGCCCGATGGCTCGTATGTAGTAGCAACCACAGCCGAAGAAGCGTTGCGCCTGGCCCGCCAGCAAGCTGGTAATGAAGGGTTGCAGGCATCGGATCTGCGGCAGGACGAAGATGTGCTCGATACCTGGTTTTCTTCGTGGTTGTGGCCAATCTCTGTTTTCAATGGCTTCAAAGACCCGGATAACAAAGATATTCTGTACTACTACCCGACCAACGACCTGGTAACGGCTCCTGAAATCCTGTTTTTCTGGGTGGCACGTATGATTATGGCTGGTTACGAGTTCCGTAACGAGCCGCCGTTCAAAAACGTGTACCTGACAGGCATTGTGCGCGATGCGCAGGGCCGTAAAATGTCGAAGCAACTGGGCAACTCCCCGGACCCGCTCGACCTGATAGACCAGTATGGTGCCGACGGTGTGCGTACCGGTATGCTTTTCAGCTCGCAGGCCGGTAACGACCTGATGTTCGATGAGAAACTGATAGAGCAGGGCCGTAACTTCAGCAACAAGATCTGGAATGCTTTCAGGTTGATAAAAGGTTGGGAAGTAGACGAAAACCTGCCTTGTCCGAACGAAACGGCCATGAAATGGTACGAGTCGCGGTTCAACGAGGCGTTTGTGCAGATCGAGGATCATTTCAGTAAATTCCGTATTTCGGATGCGCTACTGGCGGTGTACAAGCTGGTATGGGACGATTTCTGCTCCAACTACCTCGAGATGATTAAGCCAGCGTACCAGCAGCCAATTGATGCGCGAACCCTGGTTACTACCATCGATTTTCTGGAGAAGAACCTGAAGGTGCTGCACCCGTTCATGCCATTTATTACCGAAGAGCTGTGGCATGAGCTAAAGGAGCGCAAAGAGAAAGAATACCTGATTGTAGCTGCCTGGCCGAAGAAAGATAAATTTGACAAAAATATTATCGACCAGATGGAAGTAGTGCTGAAAGTGGTAGCTGCTATCCGGAACGTACGTAATTCCAAAAATATTCCGAATAACAAGCAGTTGGCGCTGTCGGTGAAGGTGATGGGGCAACATGATTATGAACCGTTCCTGCCGATCATCAGTAAGCTAGGCAACATGAGCGAGATCAGCTTTGTACAGGAAAATCTGGAAGGTGCCATTAGCTTTGTAGAGGCCGGAGACGAGTTCTTTATTCCGATGGATGGTAACATTGATGTGGAAGCAGAGCGCGAGCGGCTGGTAAAGGAGCTGGAGTATACCCAAGGCTTCCTGAACTCAGTGGCGAAAAAGCTCAGCAACGAGCGTTTCGTAAATGGAGCACCAGAAGCAGTTATCAGCAACGAACGCAAAAAGCAAGCCGACGCAGAAGCCAAGATAAAAGCCCTGGAGCAAAGCCTGGCCTCGCTGTAGACTACTTTAATTTTGATAGAACGGCAGCGGCCGCTTTCGAAAGGGAGCGGCCGCTGCCGTTAAAAAGTTTTTATGACCTCGCAGTGTGCGCAGCTCCTGCGAGTGTCTTGTCTGCAATAAAACTTAGGTTGAGCTAACTCCAATTATTTAAATGGAAACATCCTTCCAACTCTATTTTCAGTTGCTGCTCCTCAGACACTCGCAGGAGCTGCGCACACTGCGAGGTCTCTGTTGCTGATGCGCTTAATTATTCTAATGAAATGTGCCTTCCGAAGACTAAAAGAGCCTGTTGATGCCAAGGGTTTACATGTTGAACTCCCGAAGGGCTTCAGGATATCCTTTCCAGTTCCTGCTGTTTTTTCTTAGGCAGTTTTGCCCGCACCAGGTTGTATGACTTGTTAATACACTGCTGCCATTCCTGTTGCTGCAGGCGGTTCAGGTTATCGAAGGCTACCCACTTATAGCGGGCCAGGTAAGGAGCCGGGGCAAAACCTTCGCGTTCGCAAAAGGCATCGAATTCCTCGTCCGGAACTTTAAAAGAGCCGGTTATCGGGTTCTCTTCAAAGCCAAGCACCAGGAACATTTTTTCCGCTACACAGAAGCAAAGGTCTTTTTCCCATTTAATATCCTGCGTTACACCCGGCAGTTGCTGGCAAAGGTGTTCTACTTGTTCAAGTGTCATGGTAGCTTAGTTACTGATGCTTTTGTCTTTTTTGTAAACTTCGGGGTTGATGCAGTGTGGCAGTCGTTTGCCGTGTAAGCCAGCGATGATATTCATGGCGGCCAGCCGGGCCATGTCGTTGCGGGCCTGCACGGTGGCAGAACCAATATGCGGCAAAACGGCAGCATTTGGCATCGAGAGCAACGGGTTGTCCGGCTTCATCGGTTCTGGGTTAGTTACGTCCAGGCCGGCTCCCCAGATCCAGCCTTCGTTCAGTGCCTGTATCAGGTCCTGTTCCTGGTGTATTTTGCCACGTGCCGTGTTTATAAAAATGGAAGAAGGTTTCATTTTGCGAAAAACATCGGCATTGAATTTACCTTCGGTTTCGGGGCTTAGCGCCACATGCACCGACAGCACATCGCTCTGTGCCAGCAGTTCCTCGAAACTAACTCTCTGCGCCTGCAGCTCCTGCTCGGCCTGCACGTTGTGGGAGCGGTTGTGGTAAATGACCTTCATGTTATAGGCTCCACGGCAGCGCCGGGCAAGCTCCATCCCAATACGGCCGAGTCCAAAAATGCCAAGCGTTTTATTTTTCAGTTCCACGCCCAGGTTAAGTGTAGGGCGGTACGTCCCCCAGTCGCCACTTATAATGCGCTTGTGCATGTAAAAAGCTTTGCGCGACACAGCCAGCATTAGCAGAAAAGCCACATCGGCGGTAGCATCGCTGAGTACATCGGGTGTGTTGCCAAACGGAATGCCAAGGCGGGTTGATGCAGCTACATCTACGTTGTCGTAGCCTACTGAGAACTGCGCTATCACCTTCAGGTGCTGGCACTGCGTCAGGAAATGAGCATCCATTTTGTCGGAGCCCATGCACAGCAGCGCGTCGTGCTGTTTGGCCTGCTCTATAAGCTCCTGCTGCGTTATCTGCCTGTCTTCGGTCCAGACTGTTGTCTGCAGACCCGCCTGCTGTAGCAGTTGAAGCCCGGTGTCAGGAATAAGCCTCGAAACAAATACCTTCATTTTTTAATGTTGAATGAGAGATTGAGTGTATGAGTGAATTACACTTGCATTGAATCAATGATTCAGCAAGCTAAGAAGCTAAACAAACAGCAAGAACTATCAACAATTTACAAGCTTACTGCTGTGCCAGTTCCGGTAAAGCTGCTTTTCTGGAGATGGCGAGCAAGCCCATAAAAGTTAGAAATCCGTTCAGAATCAGCACTTCAAAGCCAAAAACATAGCCATAGAACCACTCTACTGAATTATCGCTGATGATGTAGGTGAGGAGGGGAGCCATAATGCAAATGGCTGGAACAAATTTGTCTCGCACCACACGTTTGGTGTAAAGGCCAAAGGTGTAGAGCCCCAACAGCGGCCCATACGTATAACCTGCTACCTTAAACACCGCATTAATAACGCTCTGGTCGTTGAGTATCTGAAACGCGATAATTACCAGTACCATCACCACTGAAACCCCAAAGTGCACGACATAGCGGGTGCGTACCTTTTCTTTTTCTTCTTTGTTTTTGAAGTCCAGAAAATCGACGCAAAAGGAGGTGGTGAGGGCGGTGAGGGCAGAGTCGGCGGAGGCGTACGTAATGGCAATGATTCCCAGAATAAACACCACGCCCAGGAAGTAGGAAAAGTGGTTTAGCGCCAGGAATGGGAATACATCATCGCCAACAATTTGTCCTTTGTCGTTTATCGGCAATGAGATTCCCATTTTCTCTGCATAAATGTACAGCAGCGCGCCCAGCGATAGGAACAGCATGTTGACGAACACCAGAATGATGCTGAACCAGAACATGTTTTTCTGCGCCTCGCCAATGTTTTTGCAGCTCAGGTTCTTCTGCATCATGTCCTGGTCCAGGCCCGTCATTACAATGGCAATAAAGGCTCCGGAGAAGAATTGCTTCAGAAAATATTTGCTGTCTCTGAAATCCCAGAAAAATACCTGGGAGTATTTACTTTCGGTTACTGTGGTTACCAGCCCCTGAAACGAAAGATTCAGATCATCAGAAATCATGATAATACTGGTGACCACAGCCACGAGCATGGCAGTGGTCTGGAAGGTATCGGTCCAGATAATGGTTTTCATGCCGCCCCGGAAGGTGTAGACCCAGATCAGCAGAATGGTAATGATAACAGACACGGAAAATGGAATGCCCAGGTCATCGAACACAGCCAGCTGCAGTACCCCCGCCACCAGAAACAGCCGGATAGAGGCACCCAGCGTGCGCGAGAGCAGGAAAAAGGCCGCTCCTGTTTTATACGACCAGTAACCGAAACGCTGCTCCAGGTAGGTATAAATAGACACCAGATTAAGCTTGTAGTAGAGCGGCATGAGCACCGTAGCAATAACCAGGTAGCCCAACAGGTAGCCCAGCACCAGCTGCAGGTACGAGAACTGCGCATTGGCCACCATGCCCGGAATGGAGATAAATGTAACCCCCGACAGCGACGTGCCGATCATGCCAAAGGCCACCACATACCAGGGCGACTGGCGGTTAGCCAGAAAGAAAGTTTCGGAGTCGGAGTTCCTGCTGGTAATGAAGGAAATAACGATCAGGATGAAGAAGTAGGCTATTATTAAGCCTATAGTGAACATGGAAGACATAGATGCAGGAGAATCTTTGTACAGGCTGAAAAGGCCATTATACAAATATAGCAAAATATCGGTCTGTAAGAGCTTAGTTCACCAGCTCGCTTAAGAGCACAGGCTGGCCTATCGACGGAATTTGCAGCCCCTGCAGCATACCAGCCGATGCAATTTGCTCCAGCAGCCGGACCGGCTCCCCGGCAGGCTCATCCGATAGGTCGAAGGTGCCATAGTGCATGGGTATAAATGCGCCTCCACGGAGCAGGTTATAGGCTTTTACTGCTTCGTGTGGGTTCAGGTGGCTACGCTGCATCAGGAACGTAGGTTTGTAGGCGCCCACCGGCATAATGCAAATATCCATAGCCCCGAACAGCTCCTGTATTTCATCGAAATGGCTGCCATAGCCTGTGTCGCCGGCAAAGTAAAGGAGCGTGCTGGCAGTTTTTATCACAAAGCTTCCCCAGAGCATTTTGTTCATGTCGAAGGCGGAGCGGCGGTGCCAGTGGGAGGCTGGCATAAAGTAAACTTCAATGCCAGCGGGTGCCAGGTCGTATTGCTGAAACCAGCCTGCCTCCTGGTAGGGCAGGCGGCGCTCTATGCCACGCAGCACATCGCCGGAGCCAAGTGGTGTTAAAGCCTTGATAGAAGGATTCTGGTTGAAGATGGCACGAATAGACTTTGTGTCCATGTGGTCGCGGTGCCCATGCGAGAGCAGTAGAAAATCGATGCCACACAAGTGTTCCGGCGGACAAGGCAGCCCCACCCTGCGTTTCAGCAAAGGCAGGTCGTACAGAACCGGGTCAGTCAGAAATGTTACGCCATTTAGCCGGATCAGAAAAGAAGCATGCCCGAGCCACACCACCATGTCGTCGGTGGAACTCAGGAAATCGGAGCCAAGGTGTACCTCTGGCACAAACATGTCGGCTTTTTTCTCGTCGCGTTGCGGGTTAGGAGAGAGTTTCCATTTCAACACATTGCTGAAGGCAGGCAAATACAGCTCATCGCCGTTGGCAAAGAGTCCGTCTATGATTTTGTTTCCTCTGTAACCAGGCTTTATCGTCTGTAATTTCTCATTTCTGACATGCCTGATTTTTCTGTTCTGCTGCTGCAAGGTTGTCGTCAGTTAAGTCTGTAATTATAAGCTAAACGAGAGAATTGGTTAAACAGGTACATATGGGAGTTTAAGTTTGGCAGAAGGGGACAAAAAGAAGGCGCTTTCCTGTTACCAGAAAAGCGCCTTTTGCACGGAGATGATTGCGGCTAGTAAAACCCAAACGGACCGCGCTGGTAGCCGCCAAAGCCTGGGCCATACATGTTGTTGTAGGGCGAACCGCCTTCGGAGTAGCGAATGCCGCCGGTTACAGAAATATTGGGCGTAATTTTATAAGTTGCTCTAAAGTCCATGCCTTGGCGGCCGGGGCTCATAAAGTTGTTGTACATAAAGTTGTTGCCCGACTGGTTCGAGAGGTCTTTCCAGAAGCTGCCGCTCACCAGCAGGCGCTCACTCACCAGGTACTCACCGCCAACATTTACCAGGTAGTGGTTGCTGCCTGTGCTGCGCCGCATCATGGTGCCGCCCTCCGGGGTTGTGGTGCTGTATTGCTGTGGCATCATGTGCATGTAAGTAAAGCTGGCAAACCCTCTGAAACGGTCGGTTATCTGGTAACGGGCCGATGGCTCCAGGTATGTAGCGCCTCCCCAGTTGCTGATGCTGGTGCCTGCCGAAAGGCCGTAGCTCATGCGCGGACCTGAAAACGAAGGCTTCTCCTTTACAACCGAACTAAGCTCCCGGACAGGCGCTTCTACGCCTTCCGGCTCCGGCAGCTGTTCCAGGCTGGCTTTACCGGCTGTTTGGGCCATTGCCTGGCTGGCAAAGAGCAGGCTGGTTGCCAATATCGTGAATACTATATTTCTCATTTAAAGGAATTACTGTTCTGAAGAAGTAATTTACGAATTTATTGTAAGAAGCCAAAATGATGCCTGCTTTGGAGAACGTGCTGACATGTTACTTGTTTTTGAGTCAGTGAAAGAAATGGAGCAGGTCCTGAGGACGCAGTTGAATTAGGATTATTCAAATGAAAATACCCTTCAGAAGGTTTTAACACCATTTTATGTCAAGGGTAAAGCTCAGAAGTTGTACGTTTATTGCCGGATTTTGATCTCAGCCATGGTTTGCCTATACTGCCCAGACGCTCGCAGGAGCTGCGCACGCTGCGAGGTCTTCCGACTATCTTTAGTCAACCATTTAACCATAAAGCCATTTAACAATCAAGAACCAATTATTCTAATCAAAATGCCCTTCCGGAGCTGTTCGGCTGTTTTTAGCGCCAAGGGTTACCTGGTGTTGAGGTGGTGTCTTTCGGAAGACTTTTGTCTGGACCAGGCCTTTTAAGAATGGTTTAGTGTACACTTCCTGTAGCTGAAGTTGCTCAAAATGATTCTTGAAATCTGGAAGTGACCGGGCTTCTACCTGGCTTACGATACCGAAAAAAATGTACATGCTTTTCAGAAGTACCTGCTGCCACCAGGGAGCGGGAGTGGCAACCGGCCAGAAATCTGTAAAAAGCCACTGACCGTTCTGATCTAATGACCTTGCCAACCGGCTCATTAACCCCTGTAGACGGTGAGGTGGGAACAGGTCGAGCAGGAAAGGAGTAATAATGGTGTCGAACAGTTCTGTTTCCTGTAAGGCAGCTTCGGTGCCAAGTCTGAATTCTACTGTAGCACCGGCTGCCTCTAGCTTCGCAAATCGCTGCTGCGCCAGCCGGAGCATAACCGGCGATGCCTCCAGATAAAGCACCTGCAGCGGCTGACATGTCCGCAGCATTTGCTCCAGGAGCTTGCCACTTCCGCCACCTATAATTAAAACGCGCTGCTTCGCCTGCACAAACGGAAGCAGCGCGTTTTGTGCCTGTTGCAGTTCGTTGCCAAACACCAGCCCCGCCAGCACATCGTAAAACGGTGCAATACGGTCGAAGCCTCTATCAGGCAAGTTGGGTTTGAGTTTCGTAATAATGCGGCTGGTTTAGATGCTAGATACTAGCTATTAGACTTTTAAGTTAAAAGAACTTGATTAGTTATGAGTTAAAGTTAAGAGGTAATCAATTCACTTATTCACTTATTCAAAATTAAAAAAGCTACCGGTTAAAATGGTCATCCAGAATTCCTTGCAGTTTTTGAAAAATGTAGTCGGTCAGGTCTTTGCGTATTTGCTGCGTATTGCCTTTAAATACTTCTCTGAACTCTTCAGCTTTTCCGTCATATAAAATAGAAACGAACATAGTGCCTACCGGTTTTTCAGAAGTTTCGGAGCCGCCAGGGCCGGCAAGGCCCGTTGTGGCGATAGAGATATCGGCATTCAGGGCTTTTTTCAGGCCCATCACCATTTCGTTTGTTACCTGCTGCGATTCGGCGGTGTAGAGGTCAAGTGTATCTTGTTTTACGCCTAAAAGTTTTTTCTTGGCTTCGGGTTGGTATACAACCAGGCTTCCCAATAACACATTGCTGCTGCCGGTGCCTTTAGTAAACTCCGAAGCCAGCATGCCCGCTGTGCAACTTTCGGCAAAAGCTACGGTCAGGCCTTTGTCTTTTAAACTCGTTAAGAGTTCCGTCAGCTCAGATTGATTCATATATAAGTTTGTTTAGATAGTTGAACACGGTAAAACAGGTGATTCTCTTACTGCTTATGCGCCCCGAAAGTTTAAGATAAAGGGTAGCTTTCTAAAATGCTGTACCTGGGGTGGGGCGATGCCAGCTCCGACTGCCACAGCGCCACCGCATTAACTGGTAGCTGCACTGGCGTTTCAGGCAGAAGGGTAGGTAAGGCTGTGGGTAGTGGCTTATCTTTACGGAACCGCGCCAGCGTTACGTGCGGAACAGGGTTTTGCTGTTTTGGCGGCTGCAGGGCCAACTGCTGCGTTAGGTGGCGGTTAAGTTCTTCGAAATTGGAGTTTTGTGCAAAGCGAGCCCAGAGCAGGCGCGGCGAGCGTGGGTTTGGGCCCGGCTCCAGGCAGTGGAGCGCTAACTCAAAAGCTGTGTGGCTTGCGGCAGCTATACGTATTTTCTCTTTTACATCGGGCAGCGCACCGGCAGGCACGTTGCCAATAAAGAACAGTGTCAGATGCAGGTTCTGCTCGGGCACAAATCGTAAGGCCTCCTGCTGGTAGGGCTGCAATTGTGTGGCTAAGTAGGCCTTTAGGGCGGCAGGCAAAGCGGCTGCCACAAATAAACGAACGGTTTCCTGCATAATTTCTGATGAGATAAGTGGTGCTGCCGTATTTATTGTTCCGAATTTTAAAGAATACGTATGTAAGTGGCAGCCGTATGCAACGGCCTGTTGCGCTTCACAAATTTATTTATGATCAGATCCTTTTATAAAAAAATAGTTGCCGCACTTGCGCTTTTCACGCTGGAGCTTTTTTTTGCCTGGGGCTTGTTCCTGGTGTGCATCATCTTGTTTTTGTATGTAAGCAAACAAGTGGTAGAAGGTGGTAACCTTAATTTCGATACGGCAGCTTTTAACTTTGCAGACAGTATTGCCAATACCGGTTTAACAGACTTTATCGAGGTTATCACTTTTTTCGGTTCGCGGCAATTTCTGACTCCTGCTGCGCTTTTGTTGATAGCTTATTTCCTGTTCATCAGGAAGCACCGCTGGTATTCGCTAAAAGTGCCGGTCGTGGCGCTGGGTAGCATAACGCTAAACCTGGTGCTGAAATACTTGTTCGACCGGCCACGCCCTGCTTTGCCGCACCTGGTGCACGCATCAGGGCTTAGTTTCCCGAGTGGCCACTCTATGGTGGCGGCTTCTTTTTACGGGCTACTCATATACCTGGCCTGGAAGCATATCGAAACCCCGATCTGGCGCTATACCGTGGTTGGGCTGCTAACACTCCTGATCATGCTAATTGGTTTTAGCCGTATATACCTGCATGTGCACTATGCTACCGATGTGCTGGCAGGCTTTGCTGCTGGTTTTATGTGGGTTATAATTGGTTTGTGGAGCCTGCGCAAAATAGAACGTTTTTCTAAAAAAGAGTTAACGCCGGTTATAGAAGAATAGCGTGCTGTTGCACCAACAGAAAAATTTTCAGGAATGTATTGCAAGTAGAAAAAACTTTGTAGATTTGCACTCCCAAACACGATAAATGGATGGGAATTCTGAACTACAATTTGCGCACGTGGCGGAATTGGTAGACGCGCAGGTCTCAGAAGCCTGTGCCTTCGGGTGTGGGAGTTCGACTCTCCCCGTGCGCACTACCATTGCAAAGGGCCAGCTTTTCAGCTGGCCCTTTGCTTTTTACACTACTTATGCTTATCGCAAAAACACTCTCCTTTTGTGCCTCCTGCATTGTGCTATCCTCCTGTCGCTCCAGGGTAAAGGTGCCTTAGCCCAAAACCTGCCCTTTAGAAGAACACCAAAGCTTGCTCCATACTTTAAAGCAGGTCTTAAAAGTTAACCTCAAAGTTTTATCTGAGATATTGTTTTCTGTTACCTGTAGCCTTATATTTATCTGAATAAAAGCTACTTTTCTTCATTGCTGGAGTTCAGGTCACGGCTTGCAGTTATTTGCCATTCCGGTAAAAATTGTTTCCTTCTAATTTGTACTTAATTTTTTTTGTAAAAGATGGAATAGACTCCATCTTTGTTAAAGGCACCTAGCCAATATCTACCTAACAGAACCTTACGCATGAGAAAAAATCTACAAGTATTTATTTTCACTTTTCTGATCTGGACCACCGTCACCTCCTGCAACAGAGCTGTATCAGATGTAGAGAATGAGAGAGCAGGCATGAGTAATTACACCGCACCTGTTGCCACCACTCAGACTACAGTTTATTTTGTGCGACATGCCGAAAAAGAATCGAGTAACCCCAATGACCAGAATCCTGATCTTACGCCCGAAGGAAAAGCCAGAGCGGAGGCGCTGCGCGCACTGATGCAGGAAGTAGAACTTGGTGCGCTGTATGCTACCAAGTTCATCCGAACCAAAAATACGCTCATGCCACTCTCCAATGAGCGAAACCTGCCTATAGCCGAATACAAAGCCAACGACTTTACGGGGCTGCGGCAGCGGGTGCTGGAAGAAAACAGCGGCAAAACAGTTTTAGTAGCGGCCCACTCTAACACACTTTTGCCGCTGTTGAACGCTTTCGGGGCCAAAACCACTATAAACTTCATCCCTGAGACTGAATATAGTTACTTATTTAAAGTAACACTGCTCCCGGATAACACGACAAAGCTGGAGGTAAATAACTATAACTGATACTGCTGTAACAAAACTGGTTTACAACAGAAAAATCTACTTCTCGACAGGGGGAGTAGCTTTTTATTTGCCACCTGCGGTTCTTAGGCACGTAAGCCACTTTAAACCACAGTCACTATGCGGTAACTAACAGTTAAAGTGCTAGCCGGAAGAGGAACCGAAGTTATAGCGAGTGCCAGGCACCTGGACGGGAAGAAATTGACAACAGTACAGGCGAAGTGCTGAAACAGCGGCTGGTACGCATAATACGCGACAGCATCAGGAGCCATAACTATAAGGCAGATCCCAAATTTAATATCGTTTTCCTGAAGTAGAAATTAACCCTTGACTGTTTTTAGCCAGAAAACCTTCTGAAGGCCATTTTTATTTAAATAATTTGCCCTTCTCCTATTCACTCAATCACTCATTCAAAATTCAAAATTACTTCACCATCCTGAACTCCAGTACATGTTGCGTCTTTTCTGTTACTTTATACCGGTTATCGACACGCTGGCCTGCCACCCATACAATAGTTTGCTCAGAGGTGAGCACGAGCACCTGTTGCTTCAGGTTAGCCGGTACTTTACGGTCTACCAGAAAATCGCTGATCTTCTTTTTGCCGTTCATGCCGAGCGGCACAAACCAGTCGCCTTCCTGCCAGGGGCGCAGCTTGAGCGGGAACTTGAGCAAATCGGCATCTAGTGCGGCCACATGCGGTTTGGTATTCAGTTTGTAGCTGCCAGCTTCGTAGGCTGTAATAGCAAGACGGACATGTGGCTCCTGCACCTCCTGCTGGCTTTCATTAATCTGGATGCTGCCAAAGCTGCTCAGGTTTCGGAAGGTAATAACTAGTTGCTCCCGGTCTTTTACCAGCGTGTGCGTAGGCGATTCGAACTGTTTGCCTGAAAGCCCGTCGAGTGCCTGTACCAGCTCCAGCACCACCGTGTAGCTGAAGTTATAAGGCTTTAGCAGCTCGTGCAGCACCACCGGTAAGCCTTTTGCTTCGCGCAACGGAGCTAAATCAATATATACCACGTTTTCTTCCTGCCTTACACTTTGCTGCTCCAGGCTCTCAATATAAGCCGCCACTATGGCCTCGGCGTGGCTCACGCGCTCGGCAGTCTGCTGCAGCGTTTCCTCCAGGTTCGGATTAATCTCCTTCAGCGCCGGAATTACATCGTGCCTTATTTTGTTGCGCTGGTACTTGGTGCTCAGGTTAGAGCTGTCTTCGCGCCATATAATGTGGTTGGTCGTTACGAAATCGTAGATATCGTCTTTGGTGAGCGAGAGCATCGGGCGGATGATGTGGCCGTTTTTAGGAGGAATGCCATGCAGCCCGGCAATGCCGGTGCCTTTGGCCAGGTGGAGCAATATGGTCTCGGATGTGTCGTTGCTATGGTGGGCGGTGGCAATATAGTCGTAGCCTTCCTGCTGGCGCACCTGCTCAAACCAGGCATAGCGCAGGGTACGGGCCGCCATTTGTGTCGAAATGCTTTCTTGCTCGGCAAATGCGGTGGTGCTGAAGTTTTCGGTAAAAAAGGGCACTTCGTACTTTTTGGCTAGCTTTTTGACGAATACCTGGTCAGCCTCCGACTCTTCGGCACGAAGGCCGAAGTTGCAGTGCGCAATGGCAAAATCGAACTTGAGCTGGTGCAGCACTTCGCAAAGCACCACCGAATCGATGCCTCCACTAACAGTAGCCAGAATACGGCTATCGGTTTGGCAAAGGTTATGCAACTGTATAAAACCTAAAACTTTTTGGAGCATATGGAGCAGGTGGTAAATTTTTTCTAATTTTGAATTTTTATGAGATATTAGATTTTAGACATGAGATGAAATATTCCTGATTCTCTCTTCTTAGTCAGTTCATCAAGCGTTGCGATAAACAATTAATAGATCTTCCGGAAAAGAAGAGTTTAATCTCAACCCAGAAATCTAACATCTATAATCTAATATCTAACTTCTAAAAAACGATGTTCACAAAAATACTGTTTTCTCTTGTCTTTATGCTGATGTCTTTTGCTGTTTTAGGGCAGCAGGCACGGCAGGATAGGGTAGAACTGCAGGGAGCCGACAGCTTGAAAGGCGGCATCTTTAACGGGCAGCGCATAACAAAACTCCTCGGGAACGTAAAGTTTAAGCAACAGGATACCTTTCTGTTTGCTGACTCGGTGTACAAATATGCTGATACCGAGATTCTGGAAGCTTTTGGAAATGTGCGCATTAACCAGGCCGACACTGTAACCATAACCGGTAACCGCGCCACTTACGATGGCGACAAGCGCACGGCCCGCATGATCGGTAACGTGGTAATGAAAGACCCGCGTATGACCCTGACCACCCCCAGCCTCGACTACGACCTGACCACCCGCACCGCGGTATACACAGAAGGTGGCACCATAGTAGACCCCGAAAACCGCCTGCAAAGCCGCAGGGGCACCTACGATACCAACTCCAAGATGTTTACCTTCCGGCAAGATGTAAAAGTATTCTCTAAAGACTACGACATCACGGCCGAAAATATGCGCTACAACAGCGAAAGCAAGATTGTGTACTTTCAGGGGCCAACTTTTATAAAAGGCAAGCAAGGCGATCTGTACGCCGAAGAAGGCACCTATGACACCATCATGAGGGTATCTGACTTTGGCAAAAATGCCTACATTTTAACACCGGAGTACAGACTCGGAGGCGAGAAGCTATTTTATAACGAGGGCACCGGCTATGGTTATGCCCAGCGCAACGTTACCATGCGCTCGCTTAAAGACGATGTAACCATAAGAGGGGAGGTAGGCCGTTACTGGCGCGAGACCGGTGTGGCAAAAGTGCACGGCAGCCCAAAAATGGAAACTCTTATGGATGGCGATACACTCTTTATGGCAGCCGATACGCTTATTTCCAGAGAGTCTAAAGCACCGGATATGCCTAGTATGCTGTATGCTTACCATGGCGTAAAAATCTACAAATCAGATCTGCAGGGCAAGTGCGACTCGTTGAGCTACAACCGCACCGACTCTATCATGTACATGAACAGGAACCCTGTGCTGTGGAGCGATAACAGTCAGATTGTGTCAGATACTATTCATATACACATGCGCAACAAGACAATAGACCGGATGTACATGTTTAGCAGCGCGTTTATT
The DNA here is from genome assembly GCF_008017455.1 of Pontibacter qinzhouensis. GTDB lineage: Bacteria > Bacteroidota > Bacteroidia > Cytophagales > Hymenobacteraceae > Pontibacter > Pontibacter qinzhouensis. Next base: position 34,301 of record NZ_VRTY01000005.1, read on the forward strand.
TCTTCTGAAGACTCCATTCAGAACTTTAACCAGGTAAAAGGTCGCGACATGGTGGCTTTTTTTAAGGAAGGAAAAATCAGGAGGGTGAATGTGGAGGGCAACGGCGAGAGCCTCTATTTTGTGCTGGAGGGCGATACGTTGCTCACCGGCCTTAACAAAGCCATCTGCAGCAATATGGTGCTCAAATTCTCTGAAGAAAATAAACTGAACACTATCTCGTTTCTGGTAAGTCCGGATGCCAGCTTTATTCCGCCGCATGAACTGAAAGAGCCGGACAAAACGTTGGAAGGGTTTGAGTGGCTGTCGGAATTACGGCCAGAGCGGAAAGATATATTTGTGCAACGTGTGCCGGTGGTGCAGCCACAGCCTGTGCAGCAGCAGCAGGCTCCAAAAGAGAGTGTTTCCGGTTTGGCAACGCCATCGGTCCGCGTAAAGCCTGTTGTGCAGTCTAAACCCGCAGCACCTGCCAAACCACCAGTTAATAGCCAAGTGCCAGCAAAGCCAGTAGCAGCTCCGGGAGGAACTAAGCTTAAGAAGGCTGGGAATAACTAGTATCAGGTTACCTCAGATGCTAATCAATTATTCAAATGAAATGGCCCTTCCAAAGCGTTTTTGCCTCCCGAAGGTCAAGGGGGCTTGGAGGAGGGGAGAACCTTCATTAAAAAAAGCTCTTTTTAAATGAAATGCTGCGATCATAAGCCTGAAGACAGAATGAAATTATACATTAAAATTCCTGCGTCCGCAACTAACTTGTAAATCACACAGATATTCCATAATTTTGCCCGTTCATGAAGAAAGGCTTTTCCCATATTATTGTGCTTATTGGCATATTGCTGCTAACCGCTGGTTGCAGTAACTACCAAAAGCTATTAAAAAGCACGAACGTAGACGAAAAATACGCGGCTGCCTTAAAATATTACGAAAAAGAAGACTATTACCGCGCCAACCAACTGCTCAACGATGTGTTGCCCTTGCTGGGTGGTCGGCCGGAAGGGGAGAGAGCCCGGTTTTTGTTTGCGCATACGCACTTTATGCAGCGCGAATTTTTATTGAGCGCCTACCAATTCCAGCTCTTCTACGAAACATACCCACGCAGCGAGTTTGCCGAAGAGGCTATATTCCTGTATGCCAAGTCGCAGTACATGAGTTCTCCGGGTTATGAGCAGGATCAGTCTACTACGGTAACGGCTCTTGAATCGCTGCTGGAGTTTCAGGCACGGTTCCCGACCAGCCAGTTTGCCGAAGAAACAAACAACATGATAAACGAGTTGAACGTAAAGCTCGACCGAAAGTCATTCGACAGCGCCCGGCTCTACTACCAATTGCGTTACTACAAGTCGGCGGTGGTGTCGCTTACAAACTTTATAAACGAACATGCCGGCTCGCCTTACAGCGAAGAAGCTGCTTTTCTGAGGTTAGATGCACAGTACAGGTTCGCCCTTGAAAGCGTGGTAAGTAAGCAACAGGAACGTTTTACGGAAGCAGCCGATTTCTACCTCGCTTTTATAGATCTACACCCGCAAGGCAAGTTCCTGCGCGATGCGGAAAAGATATACGAGAATACCTTATCTGAACTGGATAAGCTGAAACAACCAACCCAAGTATCACAAGGCAATTAACACATTCTATATATGGCAATAGTACCAGCATCTATCGTTACCAGAAACATGGCCGACTTTGCAAAGCAGACAGGTAATGTTTACAAATCAGTTTCTGTTATCTCTAAAAGAGCAAACCAGATATCAGTAAAGCTGAAAGAAGAATTAAACTCAAAGCTTGCTGAGTTTGCCACTACTGTCGATAACCTCGAAGAGGTATTTGAGAACAGAGAGCAAATCGAGATTTCGAAATATTACGAGCGTCTGCCAAAACCTACCAACCTGGCTGTTGAAGAGTTTCTGGAAGGCAAAGTGTACGTGCGTACACCAGACGACGAGACAGAGATAACATCTTTCTAAACTGTACCGGATGCTCCGGAACAAAAAGATTATAGTAGGAGTTTGCGGCAGTATAGCAGCTTATAAAGCCGCTGTGCTGGTTCGCTTACTTATAAAAGCAGAAGCAGAAGTGCAGGTAATCCTGACTACTTCTGCTTCTGCTTTTATAACCCCTCTCACGCTGGCCACTCTTTCTAAGCGGCCGGTTCTCACAGAGTTTGTGCAAGGCAGGCAAGGCATCTGGAACAACCACGTGGAACTTGGTCTCTGGGCCGATACCATGGTAATTGCTCCGGCCAGTGCCAACACAGTAGCCAAGTTCGCAAACGGGTACTGCGATAACCTGCTCAGCGCCACCTACCTTTCGGCCCGCTGCCCGGTTTTTGTAGCACCCGCCATGGACCTCGATATGTACCAGCACCCTTCGGTGCAGGATAACTTCCGGAAGTTGCAGGCCTACGGTAACAAGTTAATTGAGGCTGGCTATGGCGAACTGGCAAGTGGTTTGGTAGGGCAAGGGCGTATGGCAGAACCAGAGGAAATAGTGCAGGTACTTCAGGATTACTTTACAGGAGGTGGAAAAATCGTTTAACGGGAAACTGGTGCTGCTCACAGCCGGACCAACTTATGAGCCCATAGACCCGGTTCGCTTTATCGGCAACCACTCTACTGGTAAAATGGGCTATGCCCTGGCCGAGTGCTTTGCCCAACATGGGGCAAAGGTACGGCTGGTAGCAGGCCCCACGGCACTACAGGCAGTGCACAAGAGCATTGAAGTAACCCCTGTTACCACGGCCGACGAAATGTACCAGGTCGTGCAACAGTTCGCTGCTGCTGCCGATATTGTGGTTTTTGCCGCTGCCGTAGCCGATTACAAGCCCAAAGTAGTGGCCGATAAAAAAATAAAGAAAGACGGGAGCGAATTAACAATAGAACTTGTTAAGAACGTTGATATAGCAGCGGCCTTCGGTAAACAAAAACGTGAAGGGCAGTTCTCGGTAGGCTTTGCCCTCGAAACAAACGACGAAGACCTGAATGCCCGGCAAAAGCTCGAGAAGAAAAACCTCGATATGATTGTACTGAATTCACTTAACGACCCTGGGGCCGGATTTCGGCACGATACAAACAAAATCACGATTATAGAACGTGACACAACTACGGCTTTTGAACTAAAGCAGAAGCAGGAAGTGGCGCAGGATATTGTAAACCTAATTTTAGAGCGCTTACATGTTTAAGAAAATACTTGTTTTGCTGTGTGTATATGTGGTGGCGGTGGGTGCTAAAGCCCAGGAGCTGCAGTGCGATGTGGTGGTAAACAGCGAGCAGGTGCAATACACCGATAAGCAATTATTTACAGAGATGCAGACCCGCATCTTTGAATTTATGAACAACCGCCGCTGGACCGACCAGGCTTACCGGGCAGAAGAGCGCATAAAGTGCCGGATGCTCATAAACCTGGTGGAGATGCCTGAAATTGGCATATTTAAGGCCAATGTGCAGGTGGTATCGGTAAGGCCGGCCTATGGTACCGGTTACGAAAGCATTCTTTTTTCTGTTATCGACAAAGACTGGACTTTTCAGTTTACCGATGCGCAACCCCTCGACTTTGCCGAAAACAGCTATACCTCTAACCTCTCGTCGATGCTGGCATTTTATGCCTACTTAATAATAGGAGTAGATGGCGACAGCTTTAGTAAGATGGGCGGCTCCAATGCCTACGACAGGGCCCGGAATATTATGAACCTGGCCACTTCACAAGGCGGTTCTTACCCCGGCTGGAAACCTTTTGAAGGAAACCGAAACCGTTACTGGATATTAGATAACCTGCAGGACCCTCAGTTTGTAACATTCCGGGAAGGCTTGTATACCATGCACCGCCAGGGACTCGATGTGATGGCAGAAAGCCCGGAAAAAGCGCGTAAGTCGGTGCTGGTGGTGCTGCAGGATATACAGGCGCTCTCGAAGCTCAAGCCGGGTGCTGCCATTATCCGCTCTTTCTTTGATGCAAAGGCCGATGAACTGACCAACATGTTTAAAACAGCACCTCCCGCAGATAAGCAGGCAGCCTATACCATCCTGAACCAGGTAGATGCCCCTAATAGCACAAAATACCAGGTGCTGCTACAGCGCTAACTTTCCTTATTTCCGCTAAAGCGCGTATCTTCACGCAGACCACTGTGCGAGCTTGCCTACAAAATACTCTTATGGGAAAACGACAAACCCGCGTTTTTAATCAGGAAATTGCGTTGCAGGCGCAGGAGTTGCTTTTGCAGCCCCTTGTGCATGTTGTGCTGCAAACAAATGTAGTGCTGCAGGGCAAGTTGCGGACCATCGATCAGGTAAATGTAGAACTGTGGGACAGGTGCTTTGAGCGACGGGTGCTGCCTCTACAGCAAATTAAAGAAATCATCTACGATAAAGAAGCGGCTTTTTAGCTTATGCTGATAGATCTTAAAATTAAGAATTACGCCCTTATTGAGCAGCTGGAGATGACGCCATCGCCGGTACTCAATATTATAACCGGTGAGACAGGGGCCGGCAAATCGATTATGCTGGGCGCTATCGGTCTTTTAATGGGAAACAGGGCCGATAGTAAACTTCTTTTTAACCAGGCACAAAAGTGCGTGATAGAAGGCGTGTTCGATATTTCGTCTTATAACCTGCAGGAAGTTTTTGCAGCCGAAGACCTCGATTTCGATAACCAGTGTATTTTGCGGCGCGAGATCAGCCCTAGTGGCAAATCGCGGGCCTTTGTAAACGACACACCTGTAACCCTCGATGTGATCCGGACCATTGGCGATAACCTGATGGACATCCATTCGCAGCACGACACACTGCAGCTCGGCGACACCAGTTATCAACTCGATATTCTGGATGTGTATGCCGGCAATACTTCTCTGGACATCTATGCCGGAAATTCTTCTTTTCTGAAAGAGTACCATACCGCTTACCGTCACTACAAAAAGCTCGAATCGGACTTTAATAAGCTGGAGAACCAACTGGCGCAGGCGCAGAAGGAACTAGATTACCACACCTTCCTGCTAAACGAGCTGGACGAGGCGCGGCTTGAGGCAGAGGAGCAGGAGAGCCTGGAGGCAGAACTAAAGCAGCTCGAAAACGCCGAAGATATTAAACTGAAGCTCTCGCAGGCGGTGCAGTACCTCACCGAATCGGAGTTTAATATTACCTCGGCCCTGAAAGATACCGCTTACCTGATCGGGCAGTTGGCGCAGTTCTCCGGTACTTACGAGGAGTTGCGCAACCGCACCGAGAGCTGCATGATTGAGCTGCAAGACATTGCCGGCGAACTGGAAGATGCCGAACGTAAAACAGAGGCAGACCCTGGGAGAGCCGTAGAAGTGCAGGAGCGCCTAAATCTTATTTACACGCTGCAGCGCAAGCACCAGGCCAAAACCATTGCCGACTTACTGGCCATACAGGCTGAACTGGAAGAAAAAGTAAAAAGCGTTCTGAACCTGGATACTGTTATCCTGGAGACCAAAAAAGCTATGGCAGCTGCCGAAAAAGATGTTTTTGAGAAAGCAGAGGTTCTTTCTGAGCGACGCAAGGCTGTGTTTAAAAAATTTGAAGGGGAACTGTATGCGCTGTTAGCAGAGTTGGGAATGCCAAATGCCCGAATTGTTATTCAGCATAAGGTTACGCCGCCATCTGCCACAGGTACCGACGAAATAAGCATACTGTTCAGTGCCAATAAAGGAGCGGCTCCACAGAGTTTAGTCAAGGCGGCCTCTGGTGGTGAATTTTCTCGCCTGATGCTGAGCATTAAATACATGCTGGCCGATAAAACAGCGTTGCCTACCATTGTTTTCGATGAGATAGACACCGGTATATCTGGCGAGGTGGCTGTTAAAGTAGGTAAAATGATGCAGCAGATGGCGCAGAAGCACCAGATTATTGCCATCTCGCATTTGCCACAGATAGCTGCCCAAGGCGATTACCATTACTTTGTGTACAAGCACGACCGCGAAGACCGCACCGTGAGCCGAATTAAAAAGCTCAGCGATGAGGAGCGCGTAAACGAAATTGCTCACATGATTGCCGGTGCAAACCCAAGTTCTAATGCCTACCAGAGCGCTAAAGAATTGCTCTCATTATAGAGGTGGTATAGCGGTAAGAGACAAAATTCAGTTTCTACACCTTAATTTTGAACAGACTCTAAAGAGATATTACTAAATTGCTTCCCGGTTTCAGATTTACCCGGATTTTTTACAACAGCAAAAAAAATATAATAACGATATGTCGTATAATATACTTAAAGGGAAAAAAGGAATAATTTTTGGCGCACTAGACGAGAAGTCGATTGCCTGGAAGGTAGCCAAGCGTGCCCACGAGGAAGGCGCAGAGTTTGTGCTGACAAATGCACCACTTGCCATGCGTATGGGCGAAATCAAGAGATTGGCTGAAGAGTGTAACGCAGAAATTATTCCGGCTGATGCAACCTCTGTGGAAGATCTGGAAAACCTGTTTACAAAGGCACAGGAGATTCTGGGTGGCAAAATAGACTTTGTGCTGCACTCCATAGGTATGAGCCCGAACATCCGTAAAGGCAAAACATACGGCGACCTGAACTACGAGTGGTTCCTGAAGACCCTGGACATCTCGGCGCTTTCTTTCCACAAGGTGATGCACGTGGCCGAGAAGCAGGATGCCATGAACGAGTGGGGCTCCATTGTTGCGCTTTCTTACATAGCGGCTCAGCGTGTTTTCCCAGATTATACCGATATGTCGCAGGCAAAGGCGGTGCTGGAGTCTATTGCGCGCAACTATGGTTACCGCTTAGGCAAGCAGAAAAAGGTGCGTGTAAACACTATTTCGCAGTCGCCTACTAAAACAACTGCAGGCACAGGCGTAGGTGGTTTCGATGCATTTTATGAGTATGCCGATAAAATGTCGCCGCTAGGTAACGCATCGGCAGAGGCCTGCGCTGATTACTGCATCACCCTTTTCTCTGACCTTACCAAGCTGGTTACCATGCAAAACCTGATGCACGATGGCGGCTTCTCGAGTATGGGTATTTCAGAAGATATCGTAGACATGATCAGTAAATAGTTTTAATGTGCTAATTTATTAAAGTGCTGATGTGATAAATTAGTTGAAAATAAAAAAGGAAGAGCTTCTGGTGCAGATCAGAAGCTCTTCCTTTTTATGTAAGTTTTACTGGCAGAACATGGCCAATTATTCTAATGAAAACGGCCTTCCGAAGGTATTTTATAAGTTTTGGATGCCAGGCCTCCTTTAGTTGAGAGTTAAACGTTATACGACATTCATTCGCTCAATCACTCCTCATCTTCAGATTTCCAAATCTTCAAATTAACCATTCACCAATTCAGCAGTTCAACTAAATTATTCTAATGGAAATGGCCTTCCAAAGGTTTTTTAAGGGAACAAGCACAAAGGTTTAGGATTGATTTTCTACTCACTCCTTGCCTCAAAATTTCCAAATCTTTACATCTCCAAATTAAAAAATTAACACATAGAACCATTAACACATTAATCAGGGCACTCACCGGGCTTGTAAGAAGTTACACCAGTGCGGTCTGCTTCGCAGGCATTGCCATAGGTTTTGCCATCGCAGCCGCAAACCGGGTCGTATTGCATAGTGCAGGCCTGGTCTGGTTTGGCCTGGGCCGGATCGATACAGGGTGTTTCTGAATTTTTGCAGGACCACATGAAGCCGGTTATTATCAAAAAGCCAGCAAAACAAATTTTTCTCATAGTATTATAAATTAGGTTTTTTATATACAAAGTGGTTAATAATCAGGCTTTTTGCTGCTAAAGCGTTAAAAATAAAGCTTTTAATAAACAGTAATTATTTAACTAACTAAGGCTGCCACCGTATTGATTCTTAACGACGTGCAATTAGTGTGAGTGGCTTATACGCAAAAAGCTTTACAGGCTGCCTACTCTGTTTGCATGCTAAACGCCAAACAAACTAATATTAACTCAAATTTAAGTAATATGAACGACGACAAAGGAAAAATCTTACTGGCAACAGCTGCCGGCTTAGGACTTGGTATCGTAACTGGAATTTTACTGGCTCCTGATAACGGACTGGCAACACGAAACGGCCTTAAGAAATCGCTTACCAAGGCAGGCGACGATATTGAGCGTACTGTAAAACGTTGGATGGATAGCCTGGAGAAAAGTGACACGACCGGTGCTGGAAGCAGCCTGATTATGCGCGGCTCCTGGGATGATGTGAAAGGGCAGTTAAAGCAGAACTATGCTGATCTGACAGATGATGACCTGACGTATGTAGAAGGTAAAGAAGACGAACTTTTTGGTAGACTGCAGCGCAAACTCGGAAAAACCAAAGACGATATTGTAAGACTTATCTCTGATTTATAAGAACATTACAGCGTATTGTTCTCTTCTTTTGATTATATTCGGCCATTAATATATTAAATGGCTAATATTTTGTATATAGCTATAACATAATACTAATTTGATCGTTAGAGGAAACAGAGACTAAAAAAATAATAAACTCATAACCAACTTTAATCATTAATTACTATGAAAGACAATAGCGGAAAGATCTTATTGGCTTTGTTGGCAGGCGCCAGCGCAGGCGTTGTTGCAGGCTTACTGATGGCTCCTGACACAGGTGAGGCTACAAGAACGAGCGTTAAAAAATGGGCAAACAAACTAAGCACTGATCTTGAGAAAAACCTGCAGACTGGCCTTGATGAAATCAAGAACATGAGCAGCGGCGTTATAGATACGCTCAACAAAAAGGCTTCTGCTGTAAATGGTTCTGTAGGTGATGCCGTGAAAAGTGCTGCAGATAGTGTTACAGGAGCAGGTTCAACTGGTTCTTCTACCGGATCATCATCCACTGGATCATCATCAACTGGTTCTTCGACTGGTGCCGGATCTAAGCCAGGTGGCGCAGTTTAACAAATAAACTTCTGGCCGAATCTACTTTGGCTGTAACAAGTATACCTATAAATTAGAGTAGCGTGTGGTTTTGGCTATACGCTGCAGCTTTATTTTGTAAACTATAAGAAGGGGTTCCTGCTACTATTTAGCAGGAACCTTTTTTGTTTAAAGAGATATATTTTCAATCAACTTTAGTTTTTGGTTGCCGTTTACTAGTAGTTATACTGGTTTATTTGCCGCTTTTGCAATGCAGAGCAGGTTTAAAAACTAGAGTCTAATTTAAGATAACCATTTTTTTAACCTAACATCAGATGAAGACACAAATGGAATGTAGAACATTAGGAGAATCGAAAGGTAACTTTACAAATGCTTCAGTTCGCCAGATGAAGCAACGCGATACATCTGCCGAAGCAAGTGAGAGCAGCCATAGCAACAGCGGTACAAAACTGGCAGTAGGTTTATTAGCAGGCGCAGGCGTTGGTGTGCTGGCAGGTGTGCTTTTAGCTCCTGAAAAAGGAAAGGATGCCCGTAAGAAAATAGCAGAATCTGCCTCTAAACTTGGCTCACAGGTAAGCAATTCACTTAATTCTACAAAAGAAAAGCTGAATAGCTGGACAGCTGCCAAACCTGATAAAACAAGAGTTGTTACCAGCCCTTACAATGATGTGAGCAGTCGTGATCATTCAGCGCTCGACGCCATGGTGAAGGACCAGGTAATTAGGGACGGAGAAGGAGATAGTACTGGTTTGCCGGGTATGCTGAAGTAAAAGCTTCATGCGTGTAAAAAAGGAGGGCTTGCTGTATAACAGCAAGCCCTCCTTTTTATCTAAATTCAATGCTCTTACTCTTCTGATTTCTCCGGCTTCATTTGCGGGAAGAACAGCACATCCTGAATAGAGTGGGAGTTGGTCATGATCATAGACAGGCGGTCTATGCCGATGCCCAGACCAGCCGTTGGTGGCATGCCGTACTCCAGGGCACGCAGGAAATCTTCGTCCAGTACCATGGCCTCGGTGTCGCCGCGCTTGCCTAGCTCCAACTGCTCCTCAAAGCGGGCACGCTGGTCTATCGGGTCGTTTAGCTCAGAGAAGGCGTTGCAGATTTCCTTGCCGTTGCAAATAGCCTCGAATCGCTCCACCAGACCTGGCTTGCTACGGTGCTTCTTCGCCAGCGGGCTCATCTCTACCGGGTAGTCGGTAATAAAGGTTGGCTGAATCAGGTAAGGTTCGCAGGTTTCCCCGAAAATCTCATCAATGATTTTGCCTTTGCCCAGTTTCGGGTCTACTTTAATGCCCAGTTTTTCGGCAGTTGCCCGGAGCTGTGGCTCCTCCATTTCTGATATATCTATTTTGGTGAAGTGCTCTATGGCTTCGAACATGGTAAAGCGTTTCCAGGGGCGCTTAAAATCGATAGTGTTTTCGCCTACCTGCACCTGCGTTTTGCCATGCAGGGCCAGCGCTACTTTTTCTACCATCTCTTCTACCAGGTCCATCATCCAGTTATAGTCTTTGTAGGCTACATACAGCTCTACCTGCGTAAACTCAGGGTTATGGAAACGGCTCATGCCTTCGTTACGGAAGTCTTTGGCAAACTCGAACACACCATCGAAACCACCTACTATGAGGCGCTTCAGGTATAGCTCGTTGGCTATGCGCAGGTACAGCGTCATGTCCAGGGTATTGTGGTGCGTTTTAAACGGACGGGCAGCAGCACCGCCGTACAGCGGCTGCAGAATAGGCGTTTCTACTTCCAGGTAGCCTTGTTCGTTCAGGAAGTTGCGCATGGTGTTTACCAGCTGCGTCCGCTTCCGGAAGGTTTCGCGCACCTGCGGGTTCACGATCAGGTCTACGTAGCGCTGGCGGTAGCGCAGTTCCGGGTCTGTAAAGCCATCGTGCACAATCTCATTCCCGTTCTCGTCTATTTCGCGCTTTACAACAGGCAGCGGCTTCAGCGATTTAGTGAGCAGTTTCAGCTCGGTTACGTGCACCGATATTTCGCCAACCTGCGTTACAAAGGCGTATCCTTTTATGCCGATAAAATCGCCGATGTCGAGCATTTTCTTAAACACTGTGTTGTACAGGTCTTTGTTGTCGCCGGGGGCAATATCGTCGCGCGACACGTAGATCTGGATGCGGCCGGAGCTATCCATAAGTTCGGCAAACGAGGCCTTGCCCATAATACGACGGCTCATCAGGCGGCCAGCCAGGGTTACCTCCTGGAAGTTGTTCTGCTCCTTATCGAAATTTTCTTTTATCTCTTTGGCTGTGGCAGTAACTTCAAAAAGCTCAGACGGATAAGGGTTTATACCCATTTTCTCCAGCTCTTCGCGCTCATGGCGTCTGCGTAGTTCCTGTTCGCTCAGTTGCATGCTTTATCTGCTAATGGTGGTTTTTATAAACAAGCTGTAAAATTGATAAATATTCGGGAGCTTTTAAACTCTTAATTGCTTATTGTTTACCAGATATGAGCGCAGGTGCTAAAAAAACTCCGTGCTTTTATAGAATTATAGTCCGTTTCTTACCCTTTCGAAATTTGAAGAACTTAGGGAAACAGGACACAAGCCGCGTGGAGAGTTAAAAGTTAAAAGTTATCAAAGGCCAATTTAACCACTAAGCAATTCAACAATTTAACAACCAACAATCAGCAATTATTCAAATGAAAATGCCCTCCAGAAGGTTTTAGGCCTAAAAAAGCCTTAGGTTCTGTTAAAGACCGTGAGCAGCAGGCGCGAGCCCTCTGCCATTACCTGCACGTTCAGCCGGTGAAAATCGTCGAATTCAATTTGCACGCCATCCTGGTAGCCGCGCTGGTTTGTAAGTCGCCAGATGTAGGCGATGCTCTTTTTCTGGTTGGCGATTGGTTTTTGCAGCAGCTTGTCGTGGTTTATGGTGGTTGCTAAGGTAGCGGCAGTAAGCACATCAATTATCACTTCGTCGAGGTCTGGTTCTATGGTGATGACCAGGTAAAGCTCCTCTACCTGAAAAACGGTGTGCACGATCCAGTTCGTTTCGGGGTCGAGCAGCGCGTAGGCTTTGGTTACTTCTTTGCCGGTTAGTTCGTCGAGGTCTGCTTCTGATGCCATAAAAAGGTATGAAAGACTGAATAGTTTAGGATGCGTGAAAAAAGTACTTATTGGCCCTGAAGCAAATTATTCTAATGAAAACAGCCTTCCGGAGTAGTTTTTGGCCTTTGGGTGTTGAGGGTGCAGCACTCGCCCAACTTACCAGCCGAACCGAAGCACTTGTATAGCCTGCCCTGATTATATACCAGAAGCCCCAAAACTGCTGCAGATCACGACCAGTTGCTGGTTCCTGTGGCAAATTAAAAAGATATCGGCAGCTAAACTATTGCTGTGCCAGCCTCAGGCAATTTTATTATCTTAGCAGTAGTTACAGCCACGCATATGTCCGAAGAAATCCATACTCTTAGTGCTCCATCTGTGAGCCTGCTCCTGCACGTGTTTCGCCTGAAAGGTCTGGACACGGAGGCGCTTTGCCGGCAGGCGGGGCTGGAGCCGGTGCATTTGCAGGACGTAAACAACCGCGTGCCTGTACAGAACATGCAGGCTCTCTGGGCCGCTGCCATAGCAGCTTCCGGAGACCCTGACCTGGCGCTGCATGCAGGGGAGGCCGTTAACCCGACATCGGCTGGCGTAATTGCGTATGTTATGATGAACGCAGCCACGTTGCACGAGTCGCTGCAGAAGCTTTGCCGCTACCAGGATATTGTGTGTGAGGCCATCAGGACAAGCCTGGAACTGAAAGGAGAGGAGGCGCAGATAAAGCTTCAGGTAATTAGCCCTGTGCTGGCAAACCCACGGCACGCGCTAGATTGTGAACTGGTAGTCTATAAAAATGCATTTGAGGCGCTGGTGGGGCAGCTCGTGCCCCTGAAACAGGTGTTGTTTGTATATCCCAAACCCACCAGCATTGCCGAGCACGAACGATTATTTGCGCCTGCCACCCTGGTTTTTGACGCACCACATAGCGGCTTTGTGCTGCACGCCGATTGCCTGAAACTGCCCGTCGTAACAGCCAACCAGGAGCTGAACCTTGTATTTGAAAAATACGCCCAGGAGTATCTGCAAAAACTGAAGGAGCCAAAAACACTACGCGAGCGGGTGCAGCGCGAAATTACGCAGTTGCTGAAAGGGGAGGAACCAGCCATTAACACCGTGGCCCGCAACCTGGCCATGAGCGTGCGCAGCCTGCAGAGCAAACTCAAGGAAGAAGGTGTAACATACCAGGCCTTGCTTAACGATATCCGGAAAGAAATTGCCCTCAAGCACCTGCACGACAACCAGAACACTATTGCGGATATCGCCTACCTGTTAGGTTTTGCCGAGCCAAGCGTCTTTTCCCGGTCCTTTAAAAAATGGACGGGCCTGCCGCCTGCTCAATACCGGCAACAACTTGCTGTTGCTTAAATGCGAAGCCCAGCAAATCTTTTTTTAGCAAAAACACGCCTTTCCAGAGGCCAGCTCAACAGTATGCGCTAATGGCTGGTCAGAGCACCATTTAGTTACCAGATTAGCCGTATAAGTAATGAACCTTACCGGGTTCGGCGTATGTTCTGCCAGAGCTTAGTGCCAGGCAACCAGAATATTACTTCCTTCTCAGGTTATGAAATAAAAATCCTGAACCGAAGTGTTTTTTTATTGTGAACTTAGCACGAATTTTGTGAGCGGTGAAATAGTAAACCTTGCTTTTCTTTTTTTATAATTCATGTTTGAAGTACTCTTCTTTACCTTCTTGCTCAGCATATCGCCGCTTGGTGAAGCTCGTGCGGGTATTCCTTACGCTATTCTGAACGATGTTCATATTGGCTGGGCATTTTTAATCGGCTTAATTGCCAACCTGTTGATCTACCCGTTGTTTATGTGGCTGATCGACACGTTTAACAAAAAGTTATGGCCAAACCGTGTCTATCGGAAAAGCGTGGTAAAACTGTCGAAGCGTGCCAAGAACGGGGTAGGCGCCGATAACCAGAAATATGGTTTCTGGGGTTTAATGATTTTTGTAATGATTCCGTTGCCAGGAACCGGAGCCTATATGGGTACCATTGCCGCCAATGTGCTGAAAATTGAACGGAAGAAAGCTTTTCTGGCCATTAGTTTAGGTGTGGTGAGTTCTTGTGTTATTATGGCGGCTGCCATGTATTTAGGCGCCAAAGGCATACAGCTGCTGTAGCTTACTGCTGCTGCATGGGCCTCTGAAATTGCCTGTGGCTGTCCGGCTTAGCGCCGTGCAGCCACAGGCAATTTTTATGTTAACCCGCGCTGTGTTGCCGGAACCATGCCAGCGTGTGTTGTATGGCTTCTGGCATAGGCGTTACAGCAAAGTGTGGCAAGGTACGCCTCAGTTTGTCGTCGTGGAGCAGGAGGGTGTTATCCCATAAATAGGCCATCTCCTTTATTTCTCTCATCAGGGGCATAAACATGCTCAGGATATTGAGAAGCGTTTTGCTGTATACCTTATGCTTTGGCCTGGTACCTGCTACAGCGGCTATCTGCTCTTGCCAGGCTTTGATGGATGGAACTATCTCTCCTGCAAAATTATAAAGTGCATACGGCTCTTCCGGCGCTGCAACCGATAGCGCATAAAATGCCCTGGCTGCATCGGGCGTATACACCAACTGGTGCGGAATGTCGTTGCGGATGAGCCATGGCATGGCTTTGCCTGTAAGGGCTCCCCTGAAAATAGGTGCAATACCTTCGTTAACTACATTCGGGCCCCAGAAGTCGGGCAGGCGCAGGTTTATAACATGGCATCTACCGGCAGTGGCTGCTTGTTTCAGGAGCTGCTCCAGCTTAACCCGTAGCTGGCCTTTGCGGGAGCACGGAGTTTCGGGGCTGGTTTCCGTTATGTGAGTGGTGAGGCCGAAGTTGTAAATATTTCCCGGAAAAAGAATGGTGGCTTTAGCTGGTGTGGCAGCCTCTATTACAAGGTTCGTAATTCGCTCCATGTTGCCTTCCCACTGGGGGTAAGGGTAATTAATGCCATAGAAAATATGTGTGGCCGTGGCCGACAGACTTTTCAAAAGCTCTAAATTGGTTGCATCACCTTCCACCAGGGTTAGGTCAGGGTGATCGGGAAACAGCTTTTGTGCCTTTTGTTTGTTTCGAACCAGTAATGTGGTTTGCTCCTGGTGTGCTAATAGCTCTTTTGTAAAGGCATACCCTATGCTGCCTGTTCCGCCTAAAACTACGTACTGTCTTTTTACCTGTGTCGTCATGGTCTTTGCCTTTAGTGATAGTACAAAGATCTGGGAGTGAGGTGTAATCAGTTATGACACATGCCGTAATTCACTTGATGTATTGCGCATTTTTTGAGGTGCGAAACTTTTAGTAGTTGTGAATGAAGTGCTAAAAGACGGCGCTGCACTGTAAAGGCAGCAATTCAGGTAAAAGGACAGAAGACTTTTGTCCGAATCAGGTGTTACAGGATTTTAAGATGTTAAGGATGTTGCTCAGGTTTGCCTAGAAGAACATTTTAATTAATCGGTCAGGCCCTTAAAATTCAAATGAATTAACAATTCAGCAAATAACAATTCAACAATTAACAGCCAACAACCAAATTATTCAGATGAAAATGGCCTCCAAAAGGTTTTTTGCTTCGGAGGTGCCAAGGGTCATAATGGGAGTTATTGTGCCATTTCTACACCAAGTATAGCGTCGCCTACCAGCAATTGGTGCACCACCTCCATGCCATCTACTACTTTTGCGAAAATAGTGTAGCGGCCATTGAGGTGAGGTGTAGGGGAGTGAGTGATGAACCATTGGTTACTTTCGGTGTCTTTTCCTGCAGATGCCATACCTACATAGCCTTCCTGAAACTTTAAAGGCGCAAACTCCGATCGGATCGAGTAGTCGGAGCTGCCCCAACCATCGCCCCGCTTATCACCGCCCTGCACCACAAAGTTCGGCACTACCCTGTGAAAACTGAGCCCGTTAAAAAAGCCTTGTCTGGTTAATTCTACAAAGTTAGCCACTGTACCGGGTGCCTCCTCTACCAATAGCTGCATCCGAATATCGCCTTTGCCGGTTTTAATCTTTACCAATTGTTCTGTGGGTATAGTTTTGACCAGGGCCCAGTTAATAGGATGCGTAAAAGGGTTTTTGGGAGGTTCAGAAGCAGTTTTGCCACTCAGGAAATCGATGGTTTTCTGCAGCTCTATGTTTGTTTCCATGTCGCGAGGGAGTTGCAGCTTTTGCTGAGCCTGCTTCAGAAAGCCAGCGTCCTGGTAAGTTTCGCGGTAGTTCAGCTTCGGTTCTCTGATTACGCCTGCCGCTATGCCTGTTAGTGCCACATCGCCCGACAATATGGCTCGTTTCAACAGATCGGCAAAATCCTGCTCCAACGCTTCCGGAAAATCGGCCTGTTGACGCATGGCAGCCAGTGCTTCTATGCCGTAAGTAGCTATAACAGGTTGTTTGGCGGTAAATGTTTCGGCTTCTATAAACTTGTAGTTCGCATAATCGGCAGACAGGGCTTTAAGCAGATGCGCTTTAGCGTAAGGGTTTTGAGCGGTTGTATACAATTGCTTGTACTGGTTGCTGATGCGGCTCTTTACCACACTGTTGTGCAGGGTTACCCACATCAGGCCGGCTTTAACACGTTCGTCTTTTACCTGGCTTAGTGGCTGTTGCAGGCGGGCTGCATTTACAAACCGGGCATTGGCCTGCAGGAATTCTGCAGTGGCCACGGCTACCTGTATGTTCTTGTCGTGCAGAGCTGCCAGAATAGCTGCTTCTATCTCCTCAAAGTCTTCTATGCCAGCCATGGCGCGTATAGCATTTATGCGTACACGGTAATCGGGGTCGCTTTGCGCTATGCCCGACAGAAAACTGGCTTTGTCGCGGGTTCTTACTTTGGCCATGGCTTGCGCAAGGGCCATACGCATTTCAGGGTTAGGGTCGGAGGTGGCGGCACTTAAAATAGGTTGCCGGAACTGGGTAAGATCTATTCTGGGGGTGCGGGCCAGGTATTGAGCTGCTGCCAGTCTGGCTTCAGGTGCATCGGTTTGGGCCAGGAGCTGCAAGGCTTTATCGGTGGTTCTGATGCTGTGCCGTTGCCGCAGGCCCAGGTAATAGAGGCCCCATGCCTGCCCCGCCTGCGCCTGTGCTGATGTAGCTTTAAGAGTTGCCAGGTACTCTGCGCCCGCCCTGGTCGATACCTTGCCCAGCGCTTCAAGCAGGGTGGCCTGCACACTCGGCTGTTGCTCGTGTGGCAGGTGTAAGATAAGCGCAGATTCTGCTTTCTCGTGCCCGATCTGGCCAATAGCAAAGGCCGCCGCTTCGCGAACAGCAGTTGTTGTGTCGGAGAGCATGGAGAGGAGCGGGGGCAGCGCCAGCGTATCTTGTACAGAGGCAAACGCAAGTGCTGCCTCCTGCCTGTAAAGTGCTTTGGAGTGGTTCAGGTAAGCGAGCAGTTCGGCTGTTTTCCGCTCATCCTGCAGGGTTCTGATAGCTACCAGCGTCGCATCATGAAATTTGTTTGCCGGTGCTACAGGGGCAATGCTCTGTTGCGGTTGTTGCCAGCAAGCGGCCAGAAAAGAAATTCCGGCTAAGAAATATAATAATCTGATTTTCATGAAGATGATTGGTTGCGCAAGGTAATATATAATAAAAATAAGAATAATGTGTTAGAATAACAGATGTTGTTGTTGCCTGACAGGCTATTCCGCACAAAGTCTGCTCCTCTTAAAGGGTTTAATACAGCAATAAATCAACTATTTTGGTATTTTGTAGACGAGTTGAATACGTATTGTTAAAATTAACCAGCTAAAACAATAGTTGTAGCTTTTGTAGGTGAAAATTTTGAAAACTGTTTTTTTCTATGTATGTTTAATTTCATTTAATCCCTGAAGGTATGTCGAACTTTAGCTTAAAGTTGTTTGAAAATGCCTACCAGCTGGAGCCGAAAGCTGAGCAAAGGTTAACAGGTGCCATATATGCTGCTATTAGCATTAACCTGATTCTGCTGCTTTACCTTGCCTACTCAAACGGGTTTTTGGTAGGCTTGCTTATTTTTATGTCGAATTTATTTTTTGCTGCCTATTTCTGTAAATTTTTATGGTACCAATACAGGCCACAGTATCGGTTACATTTTACATTAACAACAGGTGGCGTGCGCTATCGTACTGTTTCTGCACAAAAAGAACAGGAGTTTGAATGGGAAGAAGTTGATGTTGTGCGCTTTGAGCAGGACAGGCTTCTTTTCGTTCTGAAAAATGATGAACAGCATGAAATAGGCATGGACAAAATTCAGAGTCCAACTATTCTGCAGCAAGCCAGAAGAAAGATAAAGAAAATAGCCAAGAAGAAAGACATTATGGTTGTGGTTTAAGGTTGTCGCCTCACTTAATTTTATATGTATATAAACCTTTACCCACACAAGCAGCTTGACAAAACGAAGTCGTTTTTTTCAAAATCAGGATTTTTTTTAATTGCCGGCGGGTCTTACTCTTTATTTAACGAAGTCTGGTTCCGCGACGAAACAAGGCTGCCTATGTCTGTTGCTGCCGCCTCGCTTGTAGTTGGTGGTGTTGTAGGTCTCTGCGTCGGGTTAGACAAGATCCGGCTGAAAGATGCTTTTTTCTCTATGAACCCCGAGCAGATTCGGTTCCGGCTAACGGTATATGGCCGCGAGCAAAGTTTACTATGGAACGAAGTAGCCAGCGTTAGCATTTCAACTTACCAGGTTGTGTTTCTGATGAAGAACGGCAAGCAGGTGAAAATGAGAACAGGGGCTATACAAGCCGAAGAGGTGGCGCACCACGTGCAAACCAGCATCAGATTAGCCGCCATGGAAAAACGTATTGCCGTTAATGGAGTCTCTATGGGCCAGCTAACTACCTCAGGAGCCTCTTAAATGGCTCCAGCGCAAATGCGCTATACACGTTCACCGCCAAACCCTTGAATCAAAAACGAATGAAAATGCTTTGGAAGGCTATTTTCATTCAAATAATTGCTGCGCGTTTTCGGAATTTTAGTGGTTAAGGTACAATATCGCCATTTTCAGCCTGGCACCGGCTCTCATTCCCGTTGTTTAACTGGCGCCTTTAAGTTAGAAATGCTTTTTCCGATTTACAGGCGATTAGGAGCAGGTGAGGCTGTAGTATCTGGGTTTTCAGCATAAACTGAAACGGAACCGATACATTCTTTAAAACTTAGCAAACCGGGGATTTAAAAAAAGCTCTTGCACGCCATAGCATGCAAGAGCTTGTAACAAGAGACGAAGGGAGCCAGTTAGGCAGCCATGCGCATATCGGAGGGGTTCTGCAGGAGCGGACGCACCCTGTTCTGAAGCCTGTCGGTTGCAAAAGACTGCTGCAGGTACAGGGGCAGTTCGGCTATAAAAGCCTCGTATTGCTCTAAACCCATTGCCTGCGCCACATAACACTCATGCACCCCGTTCAGGTAACTTACAATCTCCAGCAGCGACTCATGAAATAGCTTAAAGTCGATACCCGATTGTATAAAACGCTCGATCTCGCGGTGCGATGATGAAATGCGCAGACGCGACAGCAGATCGAAAATAGTGGTGTAGCCCATACGCCAGGTCAGCTGTTGCCAATGCTGCGGACCAAACTTCTGCAGCACTTCACCAGTGCGGCTGCTCCTGATGGCAGTTGCCTGGTTCGACTGCACCTGCTGCCTTACAACCTTCGCTTTTATGCGGCGGGTTGTGCGCAGAAATTGCCCGATCTGCGACTGTGCCTCAAGTTCTTTACCAGCCATTTGTAAGCCAGGTTTGTAATGAGCCAGCGGTAACCGCCTCACACTAAAGTCATCGTAACTTCCGGCTGCATAAAAACTGATGGCTCTTGGGTATGCGTTTTTTACAACCAAGCGGCCTGCTTCCCGCATAAGCATACCCTCGTGCGTAGTCTTCACCTGGCGGGTATACAGAAAAGCCTGCAAGCCGGCAAACACTGTATAGTACGCCTGCGGGAACGTCCAGTGCAACGCATTTTTAATGTAAGCCTCATCGCCAAGCTCTGCTGTGGCACGCATGGCATATTCGGTGCTCCAACTCTTAAGCAGTAGTTGCTTTACTGTTGCTACATCCTGGTCCGAAAGCGCCGCAGGAACTTCCTTAAAAAAAGCAAGCTGGTCCAGGCCTCCCGCATCAAAATATTTTATGTGGTAGTTTATGGCGAAGAAGTAGTTCAGAAACACCTGCGCCGGAATAGACTTTTGCCACTCCTTGTCCAGCTGTTTCTGCTCATCCGGAAATAAGGAAATGGTATTATTTTCTTCTCTCTCTTTCATGATAATAAAACAAAACCATAGTGCCTTTAGTTGCAAATAACTAAAAAAATTAGCTTAAATAATTGAAGTTATTGTGCTGTAAATCAATAGTATTTATACGAATGCTAAAAATATTAGTTATTTAATTGAGTGGTCTTTTTATATTCTCGTTTTTGATGCAGTGCATTAGAAATACCTTATTTATACAACCTGAGCGCTCTCCTGAAAGTATGTACTAAAATATAGTATTTTTCAAGACCAGGCATGGATATTTCATACATCATAAATGAGCTGGGGGAGGATCGGGAGCATTACTTTAATGCCGTTGCGCCTCCTATTATACAAACCAGTAATTTTGCCAGTAACACGGTAGAAGACCTCAGGCAAAAGATGCTGCATGAGCCGGAGGCAACCTTGTACACGCGCGGCAACAACCCTACCGTAACCATGCTCGAAAAGAAAATAGCAGCATTGGAGGGAGCAGAGCACGCTATTGCGTTTGGGAGCGGCATGGGAGCCGTATCGGCGGCAGTACTCTCGCAGGTGCGGGCCGGCGACCATGTGGTAAGTGTCAGAAAACCTTATTCCTGGACCAATGCCCTGATGCGTAAGCTGCTGCCACGGTTTGGTGTAGAGGTAACTATGGTAGACGGAACAAATGCTGAAAATTTCCGGAGCGCCCTTAAACCCACTACCAAACTGCTGTACCTAGAAAGTCCCAACTCCTATACCTTTGAGCTGCAGGATATTGAGGCAGTAGTAGCCATCGCCAGAGCACATAACCTGGTCACCATTATCGATAACAGCTTTGCCAGCCCTATAAACCAAAACCCGATTAGTATGGGCGTAGACCTGGTGGTGCACTCAGCTACCAAATACATTGGCGGCCACTCCGATACCATGGGCGGTGTGATCTGTGGCCGCAGAGAAACAATTAACCAGATTTTTGTTTCGGAGTTTATGACGCTGGGCGCGGTGCTCTCGCCGCACGATGCCTGGCTGCTTCTGCGGGGGCTGCGCACCATGCCAGTGCGAATGGCGCAGGTAGCCGAAACAACCAGAGAAGTGGTGGCCTGGCTCGAAAAACAGGCTAAAATAGAGCAGGTGCTGTTTCCGTTCCTGCCTTCGCACCCGCAATACGAACTTGCAAAAAAGCAACTGCGCAACAACACGGGCCAGTTTTCTGTGCTGCTCAAAACAGACGATATAGGTAAGGTAGAGCTATTCTGCAACAGCCTGCAGCACTTCCTGATGGCTGCCTCGTGGGGTGGGCACGAGTCGCTTATCTTCCCGATTGCAGCCTCGTATGCCCCGGGTAAGCTCAAGCCCACGATGCCGTTTAACCTGGTCCGTTTCTATATCGGGCTCGAAGACGCTGAGTATCTGATCCGAGACATCGAGCAGGCTCTCGATAAAGTCTGAAAGGCCTTCCGGAGATAAGAGACCTCTCCGGAAGGCCTTTTTCATGTACATAATTTAATCTGGTGCACTTGCTTTTTACTTGACTACCCGCAGCCTGAAGCAGCTGCAAATTTTATGAAAATAAACTGATAACCTGCAAACACAAAGCGTATGAATCGGTATGGACAAACGTTTACTTTTTTACTTATTGTAAGTTGTTTTTTGCTAGGAGCTGGTAAGGCAAATGGCCAGACCTTTTACGATCCTTTTGAAGGGACAGGAGATATTGGTGGTGCAACAGAAACTCAGGGTACCACCAATAACGGCTGGACAACCCACAGGAACTCAAAAGCAGGCATTATTCCGATTGTGGAAGGAAGCTTACGTTATGCAGGGCTGCAGGAGCCCATTGGCAACAAAGTGCTGCTCCCCGGCGACAATGCCAACGTGTCACGCGATGTAAGTGTGGCGCTGAATTTGGCGGCAGGTACAACAGTGGTGTATTATGCAGCGCTTGTAGAGGTCATAGACAGAACACAACTCAGCGCCACCACCTTCGATTATTTTATGCACCTGGGCAGCAGCAGCACCACCCACCAGGCCCGGCTGGGCATAAAGAGCGTTAATGCCAGAAACAATTTCAGGCTGAGTATCCAGAACAGCACAGGCGGAAGCCCCGACCAAACAGAATTTCCGATGGACCTGGCATTTGGCACTACCTATCTCGTGGTCGTGAAATACGATTTTGGAGCAGCCGGCAATTCGGTGGCTACGCTGTGGGTGAACCCAACAGACGTAGGTGGGGCAGAGCCAGCGGGCGGCGTGGCCAACAGTAGCGGCACGGCCAAACCAGCTTCTATAGCAATTGTCAGTCTTCGGAATGGAATTAACACACCCAAAGCGCATATAGATGAAGTACGGGTTGGTACCACCTGGGCAGCTGTTACGCCTGCCGCGCTTGTTACCAGTGCGGGGCAGGCTGCTGCACCAGGCGCTTTTATGGTGTATCCTAACCCGGCAGTTAACGGGCAGCCATTGCAGTTTGCGTTTCCGGAGCATGTGGCAAGTCAGCCAAACCTAAACCTTTCAGTTTGGGCGGTTGATGGCCGCCTGGTATTTGAAGCATCCGGTGATCGCGAGGATGTGCAAAAATTGCTGAACACTAACATGGCAAACATATCAAACGGCCTGTTTATCATTAAAGTCCAAGCCGGGAAAGAGCTGTTTCAGGCAAAGGTTATAAAAAAATAAATTTTTGATTCGGGAATTAAGACGCGGTATATATGCAACTGTATAGACTGCGTTTTCACTTATCGGAATCAGAAATTTCATCACCTTGAGAAAAACGACCTATATCACGACACACTATTTTTTGATTTGTAAAAATGGTGATACAAGTTTTAATAAGTTATGGCGCTGTCTATAACATCAGTAAGCAACTAATTAATTTATTTGACCAACAATTTAGCAATTCAGCCATTTAACAATCAGAGATTAAATTATTCAAATGAAAACAGCCTTCAGAAGGTAGCAGACCTTCTTTCGATCCAAGGGTTAATGACCTTATCAGGAGTGGCAGCATTGGGAGTGTATGTGGCCGGATTTGTAGCAAAACGTAAGGCAAAGGCCGCAACAGCTGGTCAGTAACCGGCTGCTGTGTCGTCTCCGCGAGGGTCAGCGCCTCCTTCTAATTTGCCGTTCGGCAACACAAGAATGGCATCTACTCTTCCAATCTGGCCTCGCTGTTTCAGGTGGTAGCCTTTGCTGGCGAGAGTAGTTCTGGTGGCTGGTGCCAAGGCCTCTGATTCGTGCTGCACCTCATCTGGCAACCATTGGTGGTGAAAGCGCGGAGCAGCCACGGCTTGTTGCATCGTCATGTTATGTTCGGTTACGTTCAGGATCGTCTGGAAAACCGAGGTGATGATAGTAGAGCCTCCGGGTGTGCCTACAACCATAAATAGCTTCCCGTCTTTTTCGAGAATGGTAGGTGTCATGGAGCTAAGCATGCGCTTGTGAGGGGCAATAGCATTTGCCTGCCCTCCTACCAGACCGTACATGTTTGGTGTGCCGGGCTTTATGCTGAAATCGTCCATTTCGTTGTTGAGCAGGAAACCAGCTCCCTGCACCATCACCTTAGAACCATAGCTGCCGTTTAGAGTAGTCGTAACAGAAATAGCGTTGCCCTTACTGTCTACTATGCTGTAATGGGTTGTCTGCTCTGACTCGTGGTATGCCAGTTCGCCAGCTTTTACGGCTGCCGATGGCGTTGCCTGCTCCAGCGACACATCGGCCATGCGGTGCAGGAGGTATTCTTTGTCCAGAAGCTTCTGTGTCGGCACTTCGATAAAGTCGGGGTCGCCGAGGTAGGTGGCTCTGTCTGCGTAAACGCGGCGTTCTGCCTCTGTTATAACCTGTACGGTAGCGGGCTGCTGCCAGCCATAGGTCTTTAAAGGGAATTTCTCGACCATGGTGAGGAGCTGCAGCAAAGCTATGCCGCCACTGGATGGCGGAGGCATAGAAATAATCTTAAAGTTGCGGTAGGTGCCTGTTACAGGTGCGCGCCAGACTGATTTGTAGTTTTTCAGGTCTTCATAAGATATCAGGCCACCACCTTTCTTCATTTCCTGCACCAGCAGATCAGCCGTTTCGCCAGCGTAAAACCCTTCGCGTCCTTTGTCGCGGATGCGTTCCAGGGTATGGGCCAGGTCGGGTAAATAGAACGTTTCGCCAGACAGCCAGGGTTGCTCTTTTACCAGGCAGGGGAGGTGCTTGTTGTGGGCTATAAAGTGCTGGCGGTTTGCATTCAGGCCATTAGCCTCTTTGGCGGTAAGTACTACGCCGTTTTTTGCCAGATCTATGGCAGGTTGCACCAGTTCAGCAAAGGGCATGGAGCCAAGCTTCTGGTGAAGTTTCAGCATGCCATCTACAGTGCCGGGTACGCCTGCAGCCAGGTGCCCCAGCAGGCTTAAGTTCGGGATCGTGTTACCCTGCGCATCGAGGTACATGGCAGGCGTGGCCAGAGCGGGTGCTGTTTCGCGGTAGTCGAGAGAGCCGGTTTCGCCGGTATGGTGCCTGAACACAGCAAAGCCTCCGCCACCGATATTGCCTGCTGCCGGGTGACAAACGGCCAGTGCAAACTGTGTGGCAATGGCGGCATCGTAAGCATTACCTCCTTTCCGCAGTATGTCGAGCCCGATACGGGTGGCATCAGGATGCGCCGATACGACCATGGCGTTATCTGCTAGTACTCCTCTGGCTGCCGCTGCATCAGGTTTAGGAGTGCTGGTGCAACTGTAGCCGATAAAAGCAATCGAGTATAGGGCAGCTTTCAAAAATGACAGGAAGCGGGTGCTATGGCTGTAGCAGGGGCGTGTAAAGGTTTCGGGCATAGTAGTTGGTTAGGTTGGTTGCTTTTGCAGTAGGCGTGTTGGTTAGACTAGTTTGCAAGTAGTTGGCAGAAGAAAACCCTTGGCGCTCACACGCGAAAAAACCTTCTGGAGGCCGTTTTTATTAGAATAATTTACTTTCTGTCTGCTTTTGATTGTTGCTTATCGGGAAGCTAACTTGTTAAATGGTTTCATTGCTGAATGGCTGATTAAAGATTGTCTGTGCCAAAGCATTGCTTTCTGTCAGAAGCAGGATTATGTCTGGATCAGAATTTGCAGAATGTAAAAATAAACTGAATTGATAGCCTCAGAAACACACTGCCTAATCAGTCAATCTCTCCTTGTTATCCTGAAAGGATCTTGTGGGAAAGAAGCAGAAGCACCAGCTACAGGCTAGATCCTGATCCTATAGATCCTCTCACTCACTTAAAATTTCTCCAAACTACCCTTTTAGCAATTGCCTACGAGTAATTATTTGAATAAAAATGGCCTTCCGAAGGAATTTAATCAGAATCTTGTCAAGGGTCTGTCTGGTATAGAACTATTTGTGCAGCACTGGATACGTAAATAGTTGATAGGGTTAAGCCACGTGTTATCAGAGTGTTTTGCGAATGTTACTTTCCGGACCAGAACCTAATATACAAAAAAAGCCGGCTAATTATTAGCCGGCTTTCCTGTTTTATTAAAAGGTGCTGTTACAGTAAATCGTTGTTGATAATGGCAACAGCTTCTTCTACATATATATCTGTTTTAAGCGATTTAAGGAAGGCATTGTTACGGGCCACCTTACCTGTGTCGCCTTTAAGAGCGTTTAGATCTTGAGGCAATCGCGATACTTGTAGCACCGGAACTTCTTTCTGAGCTTCCTCAAACCGCTTCGCTTCGGCTTCCGCTTTTTTCTCTTCCGCTAAATAAGTGGTGTACTTCAGCGAGCGGGTCGTGTTGTCGGAGAGTTGCTTCAGGCGTTTGGCACTTTCTTCGATCAGGTTAAAGCTCTGGTTGCTGGCAATACGCTTGCGGCTGTTAGCCTGAATTTTAGCGACATTAATTTTGCTGTTTGTCCAGGGCTTGTATTTAGCCGGTGCAATTTCGTCGAACGGCAATGGGTACTCCTGGTCTTTCTCGCCCATTTCGAGGTAGCTGTAAGTGTCCGGCAATTCAATGTCAGGTCTTACGCCTCTCAGTTGGGTTGTTCCGCCATTTATTCTGTAGAACTTCTGAGTTGTAAGCTTTAAGGCTCCAAATGGTTTAAAGGCATCGTACTGAGAAGACAAGGCATCGTCGAGTTCGAAGAACTGCTGCACAGTACCTTTACCATACGTTGGGCTACCTACAATTACAGCACGCTTATAATCTTGCATGGCGGCTGCCAGAATTTCGGAGGCGGAGGCGCTGTTACCATTTACCAATACAACCAACGGACCAGAGAACTGCACTTGCGGCCCCGGATCGTCTAGTACGGCTACTTTACCTGATTTAGTTTTTACCTGCACGATAGGTCCCTGGTCTATAAACAGGCCAGCCATCTCAATCGCATCTGCCAAAGAACCGCCACCGTTGTTGCGCAGATCCAGTACAAGGCCTTCAGCACCAGCCGATTTCAGCTTTTCTACTTCTTTCTTCACATCAGCACCACTGTTGCGGCCACCTTCTTTGCGGTCGAAGTTGGCGTAAAAACCAGGTAGGTTAATGTAGCCAATTTTCTTGGAGTCTTCTATAAGGGCAGACTGTGCAAATGTTTCTTCAATAATAATAAGGTCGCGCACAATCGGGATAACTCTGGAACTACCATCTGGCTTTCTTACTGTTAAGCGAACTTCGGTTCCTTTTTTACCTCTTATCAGCTGAATGGCATCATCGAGGCGCATGCCTTCTACCAGCACGGGCTCCTGCTCGGCCTGGGCTACTTTAACAATAGCGTCGCCTGGTTTCAGTTCGCCCTGGCGGTAAGATGGGCTGCCGGGCACAATTTCCATTACCTTTATCTGTCCGTCTTTCTCCTGCAGCGAGGCGCCAATTCCTTCGAGCGTGCCGGTAAATTCTACATCGAACTGCGACTTGGCTTTCGGGAGCAGGTAGTTCGTGTGCGGGTCGTACACATTGGTAATGGCGTTGATGTAAGTAGAGCGGCGCTCGTCTCTGGTAATTTTGCCTAAACGCTTGTAAAGCTCGTCGTACGACTGCATTACTTTTTTACGCGCCTCATCCTCTAATTGAGCAAAAGTCTTTTTCTCCGTTTTCGGGTCGCTTTTCAGGCCTGCTTCCTGCCTTTCCTGCAGGCCGGTGAGCTGTACCAGCGTTTGGTACTTGAGCTGCTTGCGCCAGGCTTCTTTTAGGGCTGCAGCATCTTTGGCATAAGCCAGCTTTTTGCCATCCAGCTCAATCGATTCTTCTTTCTCAAAGTCGAAAGGTTTTTCCAGCATCTCTTTGTAGTAAGCAGCTGCTTCCTGCGTGCGTTTCTCGATCAGGTCGGCCGATACATCAAAAAGCTCATAAGAGCCCATCTTTAACTGGTCGTCGATCTGGGTCTCGTATTTGCGAAGCTGCGCTACGTCAGATTCTAATAAGAATTTCTTGTTGTAGTCGAGGCGTTGCAGGTAGAGGTTAAACACTTTCTTCGAAAAGGCATCGTCTACTTTTTCTGGTTGGTAATGCACACTATTCAGGCCCTGCATCAGCGCCTGAATAAGTATTTCATTTTTTCCTTCGGGTGTATAGTTCTTGCTGTAAAGTATAAACGAGCCTGTTACAAGTATAACAGCCAATACCGACAGCAATATTTTTATTCTGGTTGTCAAGGATAGCATCTGTTTTGTATGTTGAACTAATTAACTAATACGCAAAAGTGATGCCGTAGATTTTGTCGGCATTCAAAAAAAAGCGTATTAAGATGTAATGTAAGCAAATGTTGCCACTTTGCAAAAGCTCTGGCAGCGCCAAAGGAGTTTGGGCCGGCCAGCCATTATAGGTAATTACAGCTCTTTACAGATAAGCCGCCCAGGCTGCCTGCTGCTGCAAGAGGTTTGTGGAAGTAGTGATTTGTAATAACCGATATTTCTGATTTTTCGTTTCCAATGGGAGGAACAAAAGCAACAAAGCTATGAAAAAGACAGATGAAGAAGTAGTGCAGGTGCTACAGGAACTAACCGAGTTTGTAAACGACAGAGTAAAGGGCTACGAACACGCCGCGAACGAAACCAAGAACCCCGGGCATATATCGTTTTACAGAGAGTTGGCTAGCCAGAGCCGCAAATTCGCCGACGAACTGAACAAGGAAATAAGCACCTTTGGCGGGAACCCGGAAACAGATACTACCATAAAAGGTAAATTTTACCGCCAGTGGATGGACTTAAAAGCTACCCTTACCGGGAAAGATGAAAATGCCATTATTAATTCGAACCTGTATGGCGAAGAATGGGCTCAAAAAGCTTACGATGATGCCCTGGCCAGTGCTGCTTTACCACAAGGTTTACAGCAGATAGTGGAACGGCAAAAACAGGCCTCGTTGCAAGCCTGTGACCAGTTAAAGAAAATGAAAGATTCCTGAATTTAAAAAAACGGATAAAGGAAGGGGCTACACCAGGCCCTTTCTTTTTGGGCAATAGCAGCAGGAAATGATTATGAAGAGGATTTTATTTTTTGGAGATAGCCTGACTGCCGGTTATGGCCTTATGGCATCGCAGGCATATCCGGGGCTTATTCAGCAAAAGTTGCTGGAGCATGGGCATGCATACACAGCCATAAATGCAGGCTTAAGCGGCGATACAACCGCTGGAGGAGTTCACCGGATAGAAAGGTGGTTAGACCAGCCAATTGCTATTTTTGTTTTGGCTCTTGGTGCCAATGATGGCTTGAGAGGAATACCTGCCAGAGAAACTTCGCAGAACCTACAGGAAATAATTAATAAGGTAAAGAAGAAATGCCCCGATGCCAAAATACTGTTGTCGGGCATGGAAATACCTGCTATTGTGCCCGGTCGCTATGCTGCAGAGTTCAGGGTGTTGTTCCGGGAGCTGGCTCTCCGCAACAACATTCATTTTCTGCCTTTCCTGCTGGAAGGAGTTGTTGGTATGCGGCACCTGAACCTGCCTGATGGCATACACCCAAATGCAGAAGGGCACAAGCAGCTGGCAGCTCATACCTGGTCAGTACTGAAGGAGTTGCTTTAGAAGTTACTGGGGCACACCTTATTGAAAGCGTGCCCCAGTTATGCTAAAGTCCTGATCGTTTTCTGAGAATATCTTTCTGGTCCAGCCTAAACCGCATGGCTTGTTCCATTTGTGCTCTCTTCTCTTTTTCAGTGTTTCGCGCCCAAACACTAAAAGGATTAGCCAGCGCTTCATCCTCCGACTTCAGAGTCGATCCGAACTCATCAATGGCATCTTTATGCGCATCAATGGCTTCATCCCAATATGCCATGTCAAAATCTTCTGGCTTGGTTTCGCGCAGTTTTTTTACTTCTTCCTGTTGGTCTTCATGCAGCGTTTCGGGTACTGATACGCCGTAGCTGCTGGCAAAATCGCGTAGTTCATCTTTTTTAGAAGAATATAGCTCTGCCATTTGCTGGCCATATTGCCGAACCTGGTCCGATTGGCCTTTTTCGGCTGCTAGCCGGCCCATTTCGATCTGCATTAAGCTGGCTCGGGCCATAAACGGAATAAGTTCTTTTTTCTCTTCAGTAAGGGCTTCTGTGTCACCGGCAACAGCTTCGTTTACTTCTCCGGTAGAGGTTGTCTGTTGCTCAGTGGTAGTGCCGGAGTCGCAGGCGGCAAAGGCGAAGGTGCCAAATACTGCACTGGCTATAAGAATGTATTTTCGCATAGTTTATAAACTTTAGGTATAGTGTTTACCTAATGCATACGAAACTATTTAAAATTGTTTACCAAGGTTGTAAGAGAAGCTGCGTGCAAGCATGTTATAGAGGTTTGTAAGCGAAAGCGGTTTGGCTATAAATCCGGCAACTGCCCCATATCGTTGCGCCTCCTCTGCATGGGTATAGTTACTGCCAGGTGTCAGGAGCGAAATGTTGGTGGGTTGCGTTATGTGGTAGTTAAGCTGATGGTACACCTCCAGAAACAACAGGCTCTCGTTGTCTGGTAGGTTCATGTCCAGCAGAATCAGGTCCGGAAAGGAGAGGCCTGTACCAGAACAGGAGTTATGCAGCAGTTCCAGCGCCTCAGGCACACTGTAGCAAACTGATAAAAGGTCGCATACATTCGCATCTTCCAGTACAATCTGGGAGAACAAATTATGAATAGGATCATTGTTTACAAGCAGAATGTGGTGCAGATGTTCCATTGCTTTGTTTGTTCTAAATGCTCTAAATAATAATAGAATATTGCAATATATAACAAATTTCAGCTAGAACAAATGATTTTCAGTATATTTATTTAAAGATTTAATTAATGTTATTTAAGGTGTTGATAACCAACTACTTATTTTAATTTTAAGCTAAATATTTATTGTGGAGAGGATGGAATAATATTTTCATAGATAAGGTGGTGAAACTAACAGCTCTTGAAGAACAAAGTACTGAGTATTCAGTAAAAGTGTAGAATAAGAATGCCGAGAATAATCGTTAAAATTAAACTAACTGATATTATACAGATATTTACTACAGATGAAAAGTCCCCCCTTTGTAGCCGATCTGTTAGGAAAAAGCAGCTTGCAAGCTCGCACTAGCAAACAATATTAGAAAAGGAAGCTATGATTTTCCCATACAAGATAGGCTTCATAGGAATACAAAATACGCACTGCGTAACTTTAGTTAAGCTAACTAAAGAGAAAAAATCTTATGCCTCATTGCTCGTAAAGTGGCTGTAGAAAGTGTGTCGTATTAATTCCGGAAAGGGTAGAGGCGGTTTATAGATGAGTTGCAATGTAAATATATTGTTTAAAAAAGAAGGCTGCCTCAGTTAAGAGGCAGCCTTCTTTTAAATTTAGTTAGCTTTTGCAAACATGCAGAAAAGCTTAATAATAAATATGTTCACCTCTGTTGCTCTGGAAGTGAGTTTCGAAGTAACGGGCATCTTCATCTGTTTCTGGTTTGAAGCCCAATACTATGTTGCCTTCTTTTATGCCTGACTCGTATACTTTGGCACGTTCTTCAGGAATACCAGCACCTACTAGGGCACCAATTAAACCACCTGTTAAACCGCCTGCGCCTGCGCCCGCCAAACCTGCCGCCAGCGGACCAGCCACTATAAGGCCAAGACCAGGTATCGCAATAGATGTGCCTATGGCAGCTACAGCACCAACAATGGCTCCGAGTGTACCACCAATCGCAGATCCTGCACCAGCACCTTCTAACGACTTGTTACCTAATTCAGTGTTCTCAGGGTTGTCTCCGAAATGACGCTTACGAGCATCATCAGACATTACTACATTAATATTGTCTTTATCGTAGCCACGTGAACGAAGCTCGTTGTAAGCTCTTTCAGCACTGTCTCTATCTCTGAACATTGCTGTCATCATGCCAGCGTTATCTCTGTCGTTTGTCATAGTTTTATAGTTTATGTTAATAGGAATGTAAAAAATAAATTTAGTACAGTCGTTTAGTTTTAACGGCTATAACTTTTATTAGTTTCGGGTAAGGGCAGCCTTCTTAATTTGTTAATAGCCTTGCCGTTGCAACATGTAGAGTTTAAAAAAATCCCCACCGGTCGGGTGGGGATCTTTTTAAACTCAGTCAACTAAAGAGATTATCTGGTTATGCCCGTGTCAGCAACTGGCATAATAATGCCATCAACTACGTGGATCACACCGTTAGATGCTTTTACATCTGGCTTTACTATGGTGGCACCACCAATAGTCGTTGTATTGGCTGTTACATCAATCGGGATGTACATGTTGTCTCCTGCACCTATACGTTGGGTGCTTGAGAATTGAGCAGACGAAACATCAGCACCAAGGAAGTGTGACTGCAGCGTCTGGATAAGTTCTGCTTTGTTTTCTGGCTTCATCAGGTATTCTAGTTTACCTGATGGAAGTGCTGCAAAGGCTTTGTTAGTAGGGGCAAATACAGTAAATGGTCCTTCAGCATCTAAGGCAGTTGCCATTTCGGCATGTTCTACCAGTGCTACAAAAGTAGAGAGGTTACCGTTAGATTTGGCTAACTCCAACACGCCCATTTGTCTTGTGTCGTCTATTTCGTCGAACATGTCGCCATAAGAAATATCATCGGTCATGGCAAGGCTTTCGCTACTAATTCCCGCCAAAGATTCCGTGGCACCGGCTGCTGTTGCTTCGGTACCAGTCATTTCCGTAGAGGTATCTGTGCCGCTCATCTGGTCATCAGTACCTGCCATTGTCTGGGTTTCGCTCATCGTAGTGTCATCCATGGCGGTACTGTCCATCTGGTCAGTAGAACTGGCACAGCTAAACATAGTCATTGATATTACAGCAATAGCTGCTAGTGGTCTTAACATTCTCTTTTTCATAGTATCAGTCTTAATAAATTAACAATTTGCTTTTAGCAAGGCTTTACTTAAAAAGCAGTTGCTAATTACATATTCCTATTAAACTGAAAAATCGAAAAAATGTTAACTTTTTTATAAAGTAATTTTGAGATGAAGCTTAATAGTTGTATTTATAGTCTTATTTCTATATAGCTTAAACCAAGCTGTAGACTCTTTTTACCACTAAAATTTAACTGTTTACTTAATTTTTATGTATTTAAGAAAATTATGGTTTACTTGGTTAATAACAAAAATGCAAATTAATTAACTAGCCGCTTTTTCAATAGGTATAAATATTATAAGATTCAGGAAAAGAGATTGAGGTGGGAGTAAAGTGCAGTAACTGCCATGTGTGCCTATACTGCTCACTATGTTAGAAACACATGAACGGGAGAATAGGTTAAAACGGATACTAGAGACCAAATTTAAGGCTGTTTGCGACACAACTGGGCAAAAAAATAAGGCGGTTGGAGCCGCCTTATTTCAAGTTCTACTGAAGGTATCAATTATATACTTTTACAACAAACACATAGTCTTTTAGCTTCTTCAACTGATTTGTCCGGCTATTACCTGTCAGGTGGTTATAGCGGGGTAAGGCTATTTCTGTTGAGTCGGAGCCTGGCATATCGCCGAGCACTTTCAGCAGGTACGCCGATTTTACTGCAAAAGCTGCTCCTTCCTGACCTGCCTGTTTGCCGCTTATAATTCCGATCAGGTGGCCTTTGTCGTCGAGTAGCGGGCCACCGCTGTTGCCGGGGTTAAGCGGAATAGATATCTGGTAAGCAGTTGTGTCGCCCTCGAAGCCGGAGGACGAGCTGAGCGAACCTTCGCCAAACACAATGTCTTCGCGCGGATAGCCAAGTGTGAATACCTTTTCTCCAAGGTCAGATTCAGTTGTTTTAAACGTATAAGGCAGCTTCCCGAAACCCTCGAAAGTGGGATCTTCTATTTTTAAAATAGCCAGGTCATGGGTCTTGTCGCGGTACACAGCCGTTACTTTGTAACGAAGGCCAGCTTTATTTTCAATCATAACCGAATCTGCGCCTTGTATAACGTGCGAGTTCGTTACAATGTACCCATCCGAAGAAACGGCAAAGCCGGTACCACTGAAGCGGGCAGCCCGCGGAGCTGGTTTTTCGGCTTCTGTGCCAATAATGCCATCAATAATGGCACGTTGTTCTTTTTTAATACGCTCCACCTCACGGCGTAGCTCTACGTAGCGGGCTGTTTGCTGCTGCACAGGTTCCTTCAGTTGCTGTACGCTCCAAAGCGTGCCGAACACTGAAAGTAACGAAACGCTGGCCGCTACAGCCATGGTCTGGCGATGCTTGTTCCAGAAAACCTTAAACAGCGATGGTGTAGCTGCAGGCGCCTCTATTTCGGCATGTAGCATGTCGAGCTTGTGCCTGAGCGACTGCCGCTGCCCGTGCTGGCGCATAGCCTTCAGTAGTGTCTGGTGTTCGCGCACTTTTTCTGCCAGCCTGGAGTCTGTTTGCAAAAGCGCCTCAAAGGTCACTTTTTCATCTGCTAGCATGCTGCCGCTGATGTAGCGTTCTATCTGCTCATATATGCTGTAGTCAAACATCTTTTGTTTTTCTAAATGCCTTCGGAAAAGGCGTTAACCCTTATCAGGTTGTTTAAACTTGCGGCTTGTAGGCCGTGAAAAAAAGCTTCTTTAAGCGTTGCAGGCACTTGTACTTCTGGTTTTTAGCCGTATCGGAATTCGTATAGCCAAACTTATCGGTAATATCCTGCATGTTCTGCATGTGTATGTAATAGGCTTCGATCAGGCTGCGGCAGGGCTCACCAAGCTGCGCCAGGGCATCGCCCATCATGTTAAACTGCCGTTCATTCTCTTCGTGCTGCGCTACCTCCTCTTCTACAAAAAGGAAATCTTCTGCATCGTCTACCTTTACGGCATAACGGCCTTTCTCTGCCAGCCGCTTCAGCCAAAGCCGCCTGCATACCGAGTACAGGTAGGTTTTTATCTGGCAGGTTAGCTCCAGGCTGTTGTCCTTTATTTTCTCGTAAAACACGATAACGCCTTCCTGGTAAATATCCTTCGCTTCGTCCTCGGTTCCGCTGTTGTTCAGGATAAAGTGCGATATCATCGGGAAATGAAGTTTGTAGAGGTAAGCAAGGGCCTTGTCATCGTCCTTACGAATACCCGCTATTATCGCCTCGTCCGTGTCATACAAAGTATTCTTCATTCCATTCAAGATTTAATACGGCAGGGGCTTTTTTGTAACCCACAGAAAAAAAATAAATTATTTTTAAAAAAGGTGGGTTACCTCTATCCGGTTTCTGTATCAAGTTCAAAATCGAAACTAAACACTTAATTACAAACACAAAATGAAAAATTTATTCAAATTTGCCGTTGTTGCTTTCGCTGTTGTTACTTTCACTGCTTGCAACGATGCAGCTACTACTGAAACAGAAGCTACAGAAACTGAAGTAACTACTGAAGAAGAAGTTGCTCCTGTAGAAGAAGTTGAAGTTGACACTACTGTTGCTCCTGCTGATACTACTGTTGCTCCAGTTGAGTAATTTTAAAACAGAACTGCAGTAGATTACTTATAGTTCTAAATACACACAAAAAAGGCTCTGCACTTCGGTACGGAGCCTTTTTTGTATTTTATGTTTTCGGAGTTTCAGATACTAGATGCCAGACTAATCTCCTGTAATAAAAGCCAGATTTACTCATCTGCCCAATCGAGTTTTTTCCCTTTCATCTCCAAATTTCCAGATCTTCAAATCAAAAATTAACTCATTAGCACATTCACCAATTAGCACATTAACCAATTATTCTAATGAAAATGGTCTTCCAAAGGTAATTTGTGCTTCGGAAGGCCAAGGGTTGTTTAGGTGGATCAGGCTTTGGCTTTGCGGCGATTCATTTCGTGGCGGATAAGTGAGAACTCGCGGCTGCTCTGACCGGCAATGGCGGTGTTCTCGTTGGCTCTGCGCAGCAGGTAAGGCATAACAGCCTCTACTGGTCCGTAAGGCACATATTTGGCAACATTATAACCTGCTTTGGCCAGATTAAACGAAAGGTTGTCGCTCATGCCGAAAAGCTGGGCAAAGTAAATTCGCTCGTCTGTAGGTTGTATGTTCTGAGCTGCCATCAGGTCGAGGAGCAGGTAGCAGCTTTTTTCGTTGTGCGTGCCATTGCAGATGGCTATGCGGTCGAGGTGCTGCATGCAAAACCGAAGCGCATAATCGAAGAGCGCATCAGATGCCTCTTTTGTTGGATTAATCGGGCTCGGGTAATTTTGCTCTTTAGCACGCTCGCGTTCTTTCTCCATGTAAGCGCCCCGCACCAGTTTAGCACCAAGGTAATAACCCTGGCGAAGCGCCTGCTCGTAATCACGCTTTAGTACATCGAGGCGATCGTGGCGGTATAGCTGATAGGTGTTATATACAATGGCGCTGTCTTTATTATAAAGGGCCATCATGTCATACGTAAGGTTATCAATGGTGTCTTGTATCCAGCTTTCTTCGGCATCTATAAACACCCTGACACCGGTTTCGTGACAGCGCTTGCAAATGGCATTTACGCGATCACGGCCTCGTTCAAAAGCGCCTTGCTCATCGGCACTCAGTTCCTGCTGCTGCTGCACCTTTTCGAGCAGGTTTATGTCTACAAGGCCGGTAACTTTGAACACCGAAAACGGAATGTGCTTATTGCCTCTTGCTTTTTCTACTGTTCTCAGAATTTCGTCGCGAGTAGTGTCAAAGCTTTTTTCGTCGCCTTCACCTTCTACCGAATAATCCAGAATAGTACCAATGTTGTACCTGGCCAGCTCCTGTATGGCCTTTTCTGATTCCTGAATTGTTTCGCCGCCACAGAAGTGGTTGAATATGGTAGGCTTAATCAAAAATTTAACCGGCAAATGCAGCTTAATGGCTGTATTTAGCAAGCCTCCTCCCAGTTTTACAAATGCGTTGCTGTTCATGGATTTAAACATCCAATACATTTTAAGCAATTCAGCATCCGATTTAGAAGAAAAAGCAACAGCAGTGTTGTCGAAAGATACGGTTGATGTAGGGTTCATTAGGTTTTAGCTAGGGTACGCAAAGATACTGTTTGGCGGTGATTTTATAACGAAACTGATATGCTGAAAATGCTTCTTCTAAAAATAATTAGGTGTTTCAGCCGCTGTAAAAGCTAAATATCTTGTAGCCTGCCCTCTGAACAGAAGTACAGGTTACTGTTTTGATCATACAAACAGAAGGGGGTAAAAGTTCTGAGAGCTGCCTATTCGCTTAATTTAAGACGCCAGAGATTAACTTGTCAGAATAATCTGTGAAAAAGTACCATCTACAGAAGGTAGAAATAACCAGAGAAAGAATCAGAAGAATAACCTGCTCAAACCAATTGAATAAATATTAATTTTTCAATAAAGCAAAGTGTGTGTTGAAAAATCAGAACTGAATACGAATTTTAACTGCAAAACTAAAGAAAAGAACCTGCAGGATATATTACTGCCTGCAACTAGCAAGCTCCTGGCGTCAGGCACTTGCATTTTATTAGGAGTAGGTGCAAAAGTAACAACACCTACCTGCGTCTGGTTAAATGATAGGCGTTGTTGCGCTGGCGAGAGTAAGCAAAACAACGTCACTTTCTGCCGGAGTTTTGCTTGTCAGTTCGAAAACAGCGTGAGGCTATAGGCAGTGACACAACGTATCGTAGTTTATGTTTTCTAACCTATAAATCGTAGAAACTGCGTGTTGTTTTTCTAAAGATGGTGCCATTTCTGATTTCGATAAGGTAAGACGCAGTTAATATAGCGGCTTTAAGCTTTGTTTGGTGCCGGTTTTTTGGTACGGCTGCTGGAGGTGCGCCGGCTAGGTTTACGTTGGATGTACACGGCCGATGAACCTTTGTCGTCTTCTTTCCGAATTGTAAAAAGATCTTTGTGCGCTTTAATGAGCTGTATGAGCTGGCTAAAGCCAAAGGTACGCGGGTCGAAGGCAGGGTCGAGTTGGCGTAATGCCATGCCCATAGTGCCGAGGTGTGCCCAGCTATCTTCTCCTACGGCCATGCTGTAAGCCTCTTTTAGCATCGGAACCGGGTTCGGTCGCTGGTTTTCCTGACCAGAAGGAGTGTTTTTGTCAGCTACAGCAATCTTCTGTTCATCAATAGTTTCTGTTAAGTTTTCGGTGTAGATAAAAATGTTGCAGGCGTTTACAAAAGGTTTTGGTGTTTTTCGCTGCCCAATGCCCATCACAAAATTCCCTGATTCGCGTATGCGCGTAGCAAGGCGGGTATAGTCGCTGTCAGACGACACGATACAGAAGCCATCTACAAGGGCGCTATGCAGCAGATCCATGGCATCAATGATGAGGGCACTATCGGTAGCATTTTTACCAATCGTGTAACGAAACTGCTGAATAGGCTGTATGGCGTGGTTGTTCAGGCAGTCTTTCCAGCCGTTCATTTGAGGCGTTGTCCAGTCGCCGTAGATGCGCCTGATGGTGATAGGGCCATATTTGCCGACTTCAGCCAGTAGTTTTACAATCAGATTAGGCTGCGCATTGTCGCCATCTATCAGCATGGCCATGCGTTGCGGTTTTTTTTCGGTGTAGGGGTCAGTCATATCAGCATGCTTTTAAATGGCAACAAGGTAAAAGAGCCATTTTGAGCTATATAGTTTTTATGTTATACTTATAAAACCAGAATTGGTATACGATGCAAGTTACGGAGAAGCTTTTACACAGGCGTATCTTGCCGCTTAATCTCTGCCGTACCCGCTATTTTACCTGTTTTCTGGCTTCTGCAAAAAATAAAAAAATGTTATACACAATCAAGATCGGCTAAATAACCAGGCCCATGTTAAAAGCGCAGGTATACAACTCTAAAGAACCGCTGGCACATACTTATTCCATTATTGCCCGCGATCCTGTAGCAGGCGAGATGGCTGTGGGGGTGCAAAGCCATTGGTTCTCGGCAGGCACAACTGTACCCTGGGTAGAGGCCGGCGTAGGTGTGGTGGCTACACAATCTTTTGCAAACAAATCGTTTGGGCTGAAGGGGCTCGCGTTGTTAAAAGCAGGCAAATCGCCACAAGAAGTGCTGGAGACGCTCCTTGCTGATGATGAGGGGCGGGAGGTGCGACAGGTGGCTGTTTTAGATGCGCAGGGGAGAGCGGCAGCCCATACAGGTAGCCAGTGCATCCGGTACGCAGGGCATGTTACAGGCAAGCAGTTTTCGGTGCAGGCCAACATGATGCTAACGCCCAAAGTATGGCAAGCCATGGCCAAGGCATTTGAAACAAGCGCCGGAAAGCCATTGGCAGAGCGGGTGTTGCAGGCCCTGGAAGCAGCCGAAAAAGAAGGCGGCGACATCAGGGGCAGGCAATCGGCGGCGCTGGTGGTGGTGCAGGACAAAGCCAGCCAGGAACCCTGGAACGACAAAACCTTAGACCTGCGCGTAGACGACCATGCGCACCCGCTCGAAGAACTGGCAAGGCTGCTTAAAATTTACAGAGCTTACGAGCACATGAACAAAGGCGACCTGGCTATGGAGCAGGGGCAGATGGCGCAAG
This sequence comes from Pontibacter qinzhouensis, assembly GCF_008017455.1. Lineage (GTDB taxonomy): Bacteria > Bacteroidota > Bacteroidia > Cytophagales > Hymenobacteraceae > Pontibacter > Pontibacter qinzhouensis. Next base: position 73,184 of record NZ_VRTY01000005.1, read on the forward strand.
CTACGGACGAATATGCAAAGGCTCAAGCCATGTACCCCGAGAACCTCGAAATGAAGTACTGGCACGCCATTACCATGGCCAACAGCGGGAACATCAGCTTTGCGCTTAAGCTGCTTCGCGAAGTGTACTGCAAGGACCGCAAATGGCGTGACCTCACCTCCAGGCTCCCTGAAGTAGGCATGCTCCTCCTGCCCGAAAAGGATTTAGCTAAAGTGCTGGAATTAAGTTAGGGAGCTGCGAGAGGTTGAGAGTTTTGGCACAGTCAATTATCCAAAATTCCTTCATCGTAACCATTCAACAATTTTACCATTCCACCACCTGAAAGAATCAATTACCATCGATTACGAGTTAACCATCAAATTATTTGAATGAAAATGGCCTTCGGAAGGATTTTGGATGAAAAAGGGTCAAGGGTAATCGGTACAAATTAGAGGGTAGGTTCTTTAAGCCTGCTGATTTTGATGGTAGATACTTACACAAAAGATGTTTCTGCACAAGTACCCTTTAAAAAACCAACAGTAATTTCAAAAATCATTCCTATATTCCGTTTTTGAAGTTATACCATTAAAATTTCCGACCTCTTTCCTCATGCTATTCAAAACTACACTTCGTACAGCGCTACTGGCAGTGGCTACTGTTGTGGCTCTACCTGCCATGGCCCAGCAAAACTATGCCGCAGATTCTATTACCATCCGAAAAATTTACGACAATGCCCTCACCAGCTACGAGAGCTACGATAACCTGCGCTACCTCACTAAAAAAATCGGTAACCGCCTTAGCGGCTCTCCGCAGGCAGCTGCTGCCGTAGAGTGGAGCCGCCAGGTAATGGATAAAATGGGGCTGGACCGTGTGTACCTGCAGGAGGTGATGGTGCCGCATTGGGTGCGCGGCGAAAAAGAAATTGGCCGTGTAACCAATTCGAGAGCAGGTGCTGCCGACATGAACATTGCGGCTCTGGGAGGCTCTGTGGGTACAGGTGCCAAAGGAATTAGCGCGCAGGTAGTGGAGGTGAAGAGTTTTGAAGAGCTCGAAAAGCTGGGGAAGAAAAAGGTGCAGGGCAAAATTGTGTTCTTTAACCGGCCTTTCGATAACACCCACCTCAATACCATGCAAGCCTATGGCGGTGCTGTAGATCAGCGCGGAGGCGGTCCGGTGGCAGCCGCTAAACTGGGGGCTGTAGGAGTGCTTGTTCGCTCAATGGCCAACGAGGTGCAGGAGGTGCCGCATACCGGCAGTACCCGCTACCAGGAGGGAGTTGCAAAAATTCCGGCTGCCGCTATTAGCACAAAACATGCAAACCAGCTCAGCGATCTGCTGCAAGATGACCCGCAGCTGAATTTCTACCTGCGCATGACCTGCGAAACCCTGCCCGATGTGCTTTCTTATAACGTGATTGGCGAACTAAAAGGAACCGAGAAACCAGAAGAAATTATTGTAGTAGGTGGCCACCTCGATTCGTGGGATCTGGGCGAAGGTGCGCACGACGATGGCACTGGCTGTATGCAGTCGATAGATGTGTTGCGCATGTTCAAAGAACTTAACATAAAGCCTAAAAGAACTGTACGGGCTGTTTTGTTTATGAACGAAGAAAACGGCTTACGTGGTGGCTTGAAATACGCGGAGCTGGCCAAGAAAAACAACGAAAAGCATATTGCTGCCATCGAGTCTGATGCCGGTGGTTTTACGCCACGCGGCTTTGGTATAGATGGTACCGCTGCTCAGTTTGCCAAAGCAAAATCGTGGCACAACCTGCTGACACCATACGGCCTGCACGACCTGAACCGCGACGGTGGTGGTGCTGACATCGGGCCGCTAAAAGGACAGGGAACCGTTGCCCTGATCGGTTTCCGGCCAGATTCGCAGCGCTACTTCGACTACCACCACACCGAAATAGATGTGTTCGAAAACGTAAACCGACGGGAAATGCAATTAGGCTCCGCTTCTATGGCTGCTTTGGTGTATTTGCTGGCAGAGTACGGGTTTTAGGTTTATAGTAAATTTTTCATCTTTATTCATTCAAAATCTTCTTCTTCCAAATTCTAAAATTAAAATTCAGCAACCAACAATTATTCTAATGAAAACAGCCTTCCGAAGCTTTTCAGGCAAAAAATGGTCAAGGGTTCAGCCTGGCTTGCATTCTTTTACGGGAGCAGGAGGGAGCTGTCGCCGTAGCTCAGAAAACGGTAGTTGTTGTTGAGGGCGTGCTGGTAAATAGTGCGCCAGTTCTCACCTACAAGTGCCGATACGAGCAGGAGCAGCGTGCTTTCCGGCTGATGAAAGTTGGTGACAAGGCCAGAGCAAACCCTGAACTCGTAACCAGGCGCGATAATAACCTGGGTGCTGGCATGCAGAAACTCCGACTGCTGCTCTTCGAGGTACGTTAGGATGGCTTGCAATGCTTCCGGGGCGGTGGGTGGAGTAACCGTTTCGTAGGGCAGCCACTGGTTTATGAGCAGTGCATCTGGTGCCAGGTTCGGGTTCTGCCGCAGGAGCACGCCCAGCCAGTACAGGCTTTCGAGGCTACGCATGCTAGTGGTGCCGACCGGTATAATCGGGCTGCCCAAATGCTGCAGCACCTGCTTCACTACCTGCTTCGATACCATGAGTTGCTCGGCGTGCATGTCGTGCGCTTCCATGGTGTCGGCTTTTACAGGCTTAAATGTGCCGGCACCTACGTGCAGCGTCAGGTAGGCCAGGCTGATATGCTGCTCTTGGAGTTGTTGCAGCACGTTATCGGTAAAATGCAGGCCTGCCGTAGGAGCTGCAACGGCTCCCTGCTGTTGCGCATACACCGTCTGGTAGCGGGTTGTGTCGTCGGGGGTGAGATCGCGGTTCAGGTAAGGGGGCAGGGGCAGGCGGCCGCATCGCTCGAGTACTTCTGCAAAGGCAAGTGCCTCCGGCGCCCATGTAAACCCAATCAGGAAATGGCCTTCCTGCTGCGAGAGCCGTTCTGCGGAGAGTGTGCCTCCCTCGAAGTGCAGGTGTAGCTTTTCGCCTTTCCAGCGTTTGTTATTTCCTACCAGGCACTTCCAGGTACTGTGGCTGGTTTGTTGCATGGCTCTCTGCACTTCGCGGTGCGGGGCAACCGGCTCAAGGCAGAAAATTTCGATTAACCCTCCTGTTTCTTTTTGGAACAGCAGCCTTGCCTGCACTACTTTGGTGTTATTAAAAACAAGTAAGGTTTGCTGCGGCAGTAGTTGCGCAATATCTTTAAACTTACAATCTGTTAGCTGGCCGCCCTGGTAGTGCAGCAGCTTAGAGTGGTCGCGCTGCGGCAGCGGATATTTGGCTATTTTATCTTCTGGCAGCTCATACACAAAATCTTTTATGGCCAGCTTTTTTGGGTCAATCATGCAACAGGTGGTGTTTTGGCCACAAAGTTACTGACAACTTCGCATACTTTTATAAAAGTTAGGCAACGGACCTGCAGGCATACCAGTTGCAGCTGCACCGGCTTCTCTTAATAATCGGCATCCTAACTTGCCGGAATTAGAAATGGCTTAGCTTTGAGAAGCAGGGTGCAGGTATCAGGGCACAGGACTTTTTTAAATCTTTCAGTTAAAATTGAAAAACAGGCTTTGAATTCTGAAAAGCTATGCCTCAGTTTAGATAGACTGCGACACCACTTATCGGAAATGAACAGTTGATTTTACTCATTAACAGGATTAAGATAGAATCTTAAGTTTTATGTTCTGCATCTTGTGTCCTATAACAGGTGGTCGTAAAGTTCGAATTCCGAACAGTTGTGCCACAGTCTATAACATGCTGATAAATTTAATTGATAAAATACTATATATAAAGCTTGTGAAATAATAAATATGTATTATTATTGTACTGTTTTTGTAAAAAATTGATTTTAAAAACGTTTCATATTAATTATTTTTTAGTATAATGATGTAGCGCAGGTAATTATATGTGCTATCAGCTTTAAGCTTTTTTAGTTTGATTCTGGCAGCCAGCCTGAATAAAGATAAAGTAAGGTTGCTGAACTAGGGAGCGATAAAAGCCTGATTTTGTGCTTATGTGCCTGGTACTGTTAACTGCCTCCACTACACCTGTAGTCAAAAGAACGTCTGTCATTTCTTCTTCTCCGGGCTAAGCCCTTCTAACTCATGCTTTTCAGGCTTTAGCGGAGCCTCTGTAGAAGCTGTTTTAAATTATTTAAATAAAAAAGCCCTTCCAAAGGTATTTACACTCCCCAAGTGTCGAGGGTAAGTACGAGGTTGCTGGCTTTTTATGGACTTATTTTTACTTCCGCGTTTAATTATTTCCTTAAAGAAGTTTTCATTTAGACACCCACAAAATGAAATCGGTACATGTTACAGTAGCCACGGTGCAACGATGCCTGGTCTTTCTGATGGTTGCCTGCCTTTTTGCTTGTGCGCAGAAAGAGCAACAGCAAAAAATGCTGGTGTTGCACACTGCTGATAAGAGCAGGCTGGAGCAAACCCAGCTTTACCTGCACGCTATTCTGGAGCAGGCAGAGCAGCAATCGGTGCTGGTGGAGATATCCGATGACCCTGCTGTGCTACACACGGCAAACCTGCAGCAGTATGGCGCTGTAGTTTTTCTGAACCTGCCGCAGCTTGCGCTAAGCCAGGAGCAGCAGAAGAGTTTTAAAAGTTACCTGGAGCAGGGTGGTGGCTTTATCGGGATTGCGTCTGAACCAACTGCTGCCACGAACTGGCACTGGTATGCCAGCCTCTACAGCACAGCGGGAGAACACGCCAAGCCAGATGTGCTGCTAACTGCCGCCAACAGTCCCGGTGCACCTGCAGCTGGTCTGTTCAGGAGTTTTGTCTACAGTGGTGGCAGAGTGTCGGTGCTGGCTGCCGGGTTACGTGAGGCTGCCGTACAGGCACCAGGCTTTACAGATCAACTGGCAGAGGCTATACGGTTTACGCTAGGCGCTACAAGTGCTGAGTCCAGGCATCTGCAGGAGCTGAGCCGCTACCACTATGCCGTGCTAAACGACGACCTGAAAGAACCCATGGAACTAAGCATTGCCAGCAACGGGCTTGTGCTGGTGATAGAGCGCGAAGGAAGCATCTTTCAGTTCGACCCCATTTCTAACAAAACGAAAAAGATTGCCACGCTGCCTGTAGATGCCACAGAATCAGGGCACGGTTTGCAGGGCATTGCCATTGACCCCGAGTTTGAAAAAAATAAGCAGGTGTATTTCTTTTATACACCACCTAAATCGCGAGGAGCCGTTATGTATGTGTCGCGGTTCACGATGGTTGCTGATGGCCTCGATCTTGCCTCAGAAAAAGTACTGCTGAAAGTGCCTCTTGAAATAAACCAGAGTGGCCACTTAGGCGGATCGCTTTCGTTTGATGCCAAAGGTAACCTTTACATTTCTACCGGCGATAATTCTGTGGCACTGCACTCTGGTGGCTATGCTCCCATAGATGAGCGACCAGGCCATACTTATAATGATGCCCAACGCTCCGCTGCCAATACCCACGATTTAAGAGGCAAAATTTTGCGTATTACGCCGTTACCAAATGGTTCTTATGCCATACCAGACGACAACCTGTTTCCAAAAGATGGTTCTCAGGGTAAGCCGGAGATTTACGTAATGGGGTGCCGAAACCCGTTTCGGATTGCAGTAGATAAGCCCTCGGGTATTTTGTATTGGGGAGAGGTAGGCCCCGATGCAGGAAAAGACAGCACGCGTGGTTCGCAGGGCTACGACGAAATAAACCAGGTGCGGGAGGCGTGTAACAACGGCTGGCCTTACTTTATCGGCGATAATTACCCTTATGCTGCCCACGACTTTGCAACCGGAAAAACAGGAGCCATGTTTAACCCGGCGGCTCCTGAAAATCATTCTATCAATAACACAGGTGCTACTAAACTTCCGGCTGCTGCCCCTGCTTTTATCTATTACCCCTACGCGCCATCAAAAGATTTTCCGGAGCTTGGCGAAGGAGCACGCTGTGCTTTAGGTGGCCCTGTTTACCATTACGATGCTGCCTCTACCTCCGGTATTAAGTTCCCTGAATACTACGACAAGGTGTTATTTATAGGCGACTGGTCCCGCAACTGGATAAAAGCAGTTTACATGGACGAAAACCACGACTATGTGCGAACAGAAGCGTTTATGCCTAAAGTTGCCTTTGATAACCCCATCGATATGGAGTTTGGGCCTGATGGGGCTTTGTATGTGCTGGAGTTCGGCGACCCCTGGGGCATGCTTAAAAAAGGAGGCAAACTGGCCCGTATCGAGTACAACAAAGGAAACAGGCCGCCGGTTGCCGTAGCCTCAGCCAGCCAAACCATAGGTGGCGTACCGCTAACGGTACAATTCTCAAGCAAAGGCTCTTTCGACCACGACAAAGGCGACGCCCTGCGCATACAATGGACACTGAACGGCAAGCCTTTCGGCCAGTCCGCTCCAGATCCTGCCTTTACGTTTACAAAGCCTGGGCAGTATATGGCTGTGCTCACCGTTACCGATAAAAAGGGCATGAGTTCGCAGCGTGCCATTAAACTTAAAATAGGCAATGCAGCACCTGTGGTTAATATAGCCTCTGCTGCCAACCAATCGTTTTACTGGCAAAAAGGTCAGCCTTTTGATTACCAGGTGACTGTTACCGACCCGGAAGACAAAGCGATAGATCGGGCCGCATTAATCGTAAGCATGGATTACCTGCCACAGGGCAACGATGTTCCCGGATTACTCATGGAAGGTCAGCAACTAGGCGATGCAGGCGCAGTAGCTGCCAATGAGCTAATAAGTAAAAACGACTGCATGTCTTGCCACACGCTAGACCATAAAGCCATTGGCCCTGCCTTTTTAGAGGTTGCTAAAAAGTATAAACTAACCGATGCCAATGTTACAAAACTAGCCAGCAAGGTAATACAAGGGGGTGGGGGAGCCTGGGGAGATGTTTCTATGAACGCCCATCCGAAGCTAACACAACAGGAGGCTACTGCCATGGTGCGGTATATTATATCGTTAAACAAACCTGCGCCCAAAATTCGGTCGTTGCCTACTTCGGGCAGCTTGGTTCTGAACAGGCACGAAGATGGCGGTACCGATGGCAAATACCTGTTTAGAGCTGCTTATACCGACAAAGGTGGTCCGAAAGTAGATCCTTTAACAGGGACAGCTGAAATTGTGCTGCGCCACCCGCACATAGAAGTTTTAGGTTTTGATGCTTACCAGGGCATAGCCAAAGTTATGGCAGGAGAGGGTGCTCCTTACCTGGGCCAGATAGACCACGGCGACTACCTGTTGCTGCAGCAGGTTGATTTAAAAACAGTAGAACAGCTAACTCTAAGTTTTGCTGCACACAATACAGCAGGTTATATAGAAGTTCGGGCAGGTTCGGTAAAAGGCAGTGTTATTGGGCAAGCCGAGTTTAAGCCTACCGGTAGCTGGAGCACCTGGAAAACAGTGCCTGTTGCCATAGAAGCTGTACCCGGCAAGCAGGATTTGTACTTAGTCTTCAGAGGGCACTCGAACTTAAAAGATAATTTGCTGCGCCTGCGGTGGGTAGAATTTCAGCAGAAGAAGACTAGTAAAGGCTACATGGCTGCGGTTGCAACGCATTAGTTTCGCCTGCTTTAGTCTTCTGTAGCAGCCCTGTATGCAGCTACCCTGTAGCAGGAGTAGAACAACCTGGAAAACAGGAAGAAACAGGGAGCTGCTGATATGCCGAATTTTAAAGAGCAGAAAGAGCATGAGCAGCAGAAGCCTTCGTAGGTGCTAAAGCTGGTGCATGCTCACAGCAGAAACGGAGGTTATGAAGCTAAAATCAGCTAAGTAAGCGGCCTCCCTTTTTTAGGCTTAAACGTGGCTGTGTTTAGTTTATCTTATAGGCCATTAAAGCATGGGGTGTAGACCCTTGGCAAAATTTTTACGGAAAGCCTTTTGGAGGCCGTTTCTGTTAGAATAATTTGAGTACCCCAATAAAATAACACTCTATTACACCACTAACTTCGATAGGGGCAAGGTTAATTTGTAGTAGAAGTCGAATTGGCTGAAAGGTTTTTTATCTACAATAAGGTAAGGCATCGTTGCCCGAATGGCGCATTCTCCATCCAGTTCCTGCCGATCTCCAATAAACAGGCATTCTTCGGGCTTCAATCCAAATTTTTCTGCAAGGTAGAGCAGGCCCTGAGGGTTTGGTTTAAGCTGGTCTATGTCGGTGTCGGTAGAGCAAACCACCAGGTCAGCCTCTAGTTGCATGGCTTTTAACTTTTCTTCGGCTTTATAGTCGGAGTAGATGCCTATTTTAACCTGGTGTTGTTTAAGGGTATCTATAAAAGCTTTTACTCCCGGGTACATACAAGCGTGCAGGTATTGGTTCGGGAACTCAAACATCCAGAAATCTACCACCTGCCTTATTCTCGATATTGTAAAATCACCTTTATCGGCGCACCATTCGTACTGGGCCTGCTCCAGGTTACCGGTAGCATAGCCTGCTCTCTTTTCTCTTTCGGCCCTGAAATGGTGCAGAATAGCCAGGTCTTTCAGGCGCCATGGCTTGCGTGCGTAGTGGCTCAACAAGGCAAACAGCATTTTCTTTCGCATCCTCGACTGTGTATACAACGTGCCGTCTACATCAAAAATAACTGCTTTCGTTTTTTGTAAATCGATTGTAAATTCCATGTGGTAATACTAACAGGCCCTGAAGAGATAGTGATTTCTGACGTATGTTATGCAAGTACTGTACAAATGTTTGTGCCGGGGCAAAACAAATGTAATTTAAAAACTTACTTCCGACTAATAGCTGGGCCTGCTTCCTTTTTGGCTACTCCTTAACATCCTTCCCAGGTCGTGCTTAAAACTATTTCCGTTTCGAATAATGGATTTTTAGCGCATTTAAGCCTGGTGCTCAGGTTGAGCCTACCAAAATCTTCTTTGTTTATCCAGGTAGTGCTCTCAGCTACTTATGTCTTTTATGCGGGAGCAAGTGCGGCGGTATAAAAAGGTTCACAATGGGATATTGTGGTTCAATTTGGGATGTTTTGAAGCCGGCAGTAGCTGCCTTTCCGTTAGTTGGAGAATAAGTACAATCTAAAATAACCGAATTACAAGCGTTTGTGTATTGTTTTTAGAATATATAGTGTGCTGGCATGATTTTGATTTAAATAGAAACAGAATCTATGGTTACAGGCAAGCCGGTGTGGCAGGCAGCATAGCTTAACAAATCAAAATTAACTAACACAAAAATTACTACAAAAGGCATGGAAACAGTTTTTAGTTTGCCTAAAACCGCTGCGCAAGACTTAGCTCTTAAACCTGCAGGCTTAAAGGAGTATGTGGCAATTGCCCGACCCGATCATTGGTTTAAAAACATTTTTATGTTCCCCGGAATGCTGTTCGCGTTTCTGGTATACGATACAACGCTGGATGCCAGTTTGCTGTTACGGATAGTAATTGGTATTGTAAGTACCTGCCTGATTGCTTCGGCCAATTATACTATTAACGAGTACCTCGATGCCGAATTCGACCGTTTCCATCCGGAGAAAAAGAAACGTTCGGCGGTTAGAACGATGCTGAACCCGAGGTTGGTTTATGCTGAGTATGCTTTGCTGGCTGTGCTGGGTCTTGGCTTGTCGTACTTTATCTCGATGCAGTTTCTGGTGCTGGAGGCGTTTCTGCTTTTTATGGGTATTATGTATAACGTAAGACCCTTCCGCACCAAAGAGCGCGTGTACCTCGATGTACTTTCTGAATCGGTGAATAACCCGATCAGGCTGGCCTTGGGCTGGTTTATATTTGTGCCTGCTGCCTTGCTGCCCGCTAGTTTATTAGATCCAGCCTGGGCCTTTATTCCGCCAAGTAGCATAATTCTGGCTTACTGGATGGGTGGCGCCTTTCTGATGGCAACCAAACGTTTTGCGGAGTACCGTTACATTAACAACCCCGAACTGGCCGGACTATACCGCAAATCGTTTAAGCGCTACACGGAGAACAGCCTGCTTATTTCGATGTTCTTCTACGCCCTTACCTCTGCATTTTTCCTGGGTATTTTCCTTATCAAAAACAAAATTGAGCTGCTCATCAGCTTTCCGTTCTTCGCCTTGCTTTTTGCCTGGTACCTAAAAATCGGTTTGCGCACCGACTCTGTTGTGCAAGGTCCGGAAAAGCTGCACAAAGAGAAGTCGTTTATGCTGTACGTGGTGCTGTTTACGGTGCTGCTCATGGCGCTGGTGTATGTTAACATCCCGCAGCTAAACTGGTTCCTGAAACAGTCGTTTTAACAACAGCTAAACGGAAGGCTTCAATAGCGCCTGGCACCGGCTTTGGCTCGGCCTCAGGCACCTGTGCTGGCAGTTACAAGGTGGCCGGGCCCTTGGCACTTACAGTTGAAAAAAGCTTCGGAAGGGCCATTTCATTTAAATAATTTAGTTATACACACAGGTGTGCTTTACCTAACCAGGTAGTGCCTTTACTTTGATTAGCAGCATGTAAAAGGTGAAAACTAAGTTTAACAATTTGATACATAACAACTGAAAAAATTACTCTGTTCTATGAAGCAAACGTCCTACGATTTGGTAGTGGTTGGCACTGGTTTCGCATCAACTTTTTTTCTTCAGAAGTACTTAAGCAAAGCCTCTGCTCAGGTAAAGGTGCTGGTGTTGGAAAAAGGATATTTATATCCGCATGGCGAACGACTGAAGGAAAAGCGGGGAGAAGCAACACCTTATGCTACTATAAATCCTGACCACGAAGATGTGTTCGAGAACTATAACAAGGAGAAGGAGTGGTTCTTTTCGCAGGGGTTTGGCGGTAGCTCTAACTGTTGGTATGGCTGTACACCCAGGTTTATGCCTTCCGACTTTAAAATGAAAACCTTGTACGGCGTAGCCAACGACTGGCCTATTACTTACGACGATCTGGAGCCGTATTACACGCAGGTAGAAGAAATTATGTCGATTTCGGGGCCAGCGGGTACACCGTTTCCAAAGAGCTCGGCCTACCCTTTGCCGCCGCACCTGTTTACAACTGTGGATAAGCTGTTGCACAAGCACTACGGCAACCTGTATATAAGCCAGCCAACAGCGCGAGCCCGGCAAGCTGTAAACGGCAGAAATGCCTGCTGCGCCAGCACTGTGTGCTCTGTGTGCCCCGTTAACGCCAAGTTTACGATAGAGAACTCCAATATGGGTGTGTATGAAGATGCCCGTGTGGAACTGCTGTATGGCGCGGAGGTATATAGCCTGGATCTGGAGCAGGGGCTTGCCCGCAAAGTAAACTTCGAGAAAGACGGTAAAGAGTATCATGTGGCAGCAGAGGTGGTAGCCCTCGGTACCAATGCCCTGTTTAATGCCAACATACTTCTGAACTCCGGCGACAGTAACCCATTTACGGGTAAAGGAATAGGAGAGCAGCTCGGTTTAAAAGTATCGGTGTACCTCGATAACCTGGAGAATGTGGGTGGGAGCACCTGGGTAAATGCCAACGGCTATATGCTCTACGATGGCGACCACAGAAAAGAAGTGGCCGCTTGTTTAATGGAATCAAGCAACGAGCCTTACTTTAGGCTGGAGCGCGGCAAATGGCGCCACATTGCCAACTTCAGAATGGTGTTCGGCGACCTGCCTGCCATGGAGAATTACGTAGCCACCATGCCAGACCGCATGAAGCCAGCCGTGCATTACAAAGGCCCATCGGACTACACGCTCCGGGGAGTGCAGCACATGAAAGACAAATTGCCCGATATATTTTCGTGCCTGCCTGTGGAGCGCATCGAGTACCACGATCCGTACCCGTCGGAGGCGCACATTTTAGGTACCTCCAGAATGAGCAGAACTGCAGCCGAGGGTGTGGTCGATCAGCACCTGATTCACCACCAGTACCGGAACCTGTTTGTGCTGGGCAGTGGCAGCTTTACCACCTACACGCCCTCCAACCCAACGCTTACGCTTTCTGCCTTGTCGCTTTTTGCAGCCGATAAAAGTTTTTAAGGTTCCGCAAACTTGAGGCAAGTTACGCTAGCCGATACTACTGCCCGGCCGCACCAGCAGCCAGATTAGTTTATTATTACATGATGTTCCATGAAGAGAAGACGCTTTATAAAATTATCGGGCTTAGGCGCTACAGGTCTGGCTGCCATACCTAGTGTAGGCTTTGTATATACTACTATTCACGATGCTGCAGTAGGTGTTATTTGCAACGAACTCCATTACCTGAACCTCGATATAGCAGGAGTAGAGCAGTTTGTGCAGGACTATTACAAAGCACACTTTATAAACGACGACCTGCAGGTGCAGCTCAAAATGAAAACCTACTACCACCTGGGAGTAAAGTCTACTGACTCCTACCTGGTAAAGGAACTGGTGTACGACTACCTGGCGGCAACAGACTTTTTTATAAACAAGATGGACGAAAGCAAGCAGGTGAAATATCTCGGCATCGTGAACAGGTTCAGCCAGCCATGCTCACATCCGTTTTCGCATTTTCATTATCCGCCTGATGTGGTGTAAGCTTTTAGCTCAGACCAAAGGCGACCCAGCCAATTTAGGAAATCGGTAGCCTGGTTAAAGTTTCCAGGTGGAGGCACTTTAACATACCCTTGGGTAAATTTTGCTGAAAAAGCTTCGGAAGGCTGTTTTCATTTGAATAATTGAGTTTTGCATGCCAATGGCTGATGATCAACTGACTGGATAGTTAGGAAATAAAGTGGTTAGTATTTCCGGTTTCTGAAAGAGAATCCGCTGCTACTTCTGCTACCATTAAATACCCTTAAATAAACATTTTTGCAGATAGTCTTTACCTGCTCTGCTAGTAATAAAAAATATCTTAAACGGTTATGGGAAACCCTTTACTCTCTTACAGGCAAGTGTTAACGGCGCAAAGTGTTAACTACTATAACTTTCTGAATGAATACACGACACCTGAAAAATATGCGTCTTCTATTCTGAAGTATAAGATATTTTGTTGCGTGTGGGCCATTGCTGCTATTTTCCATATGGCCAACGCAAATGCTTTTACAGGCAACCTGACTTACTTTTTGTTTACCTGCGCCGCCATTGCCCTTATTGCAAAACCATCTTCTATGGTGAGGCTGCTGATTTTTATCATCATGCAGATGTACCAGGCCTATGCGGAGTTACCTGTTATCAGTAACCATTGGCTAATTACAACTTTCGTGAACCTGACCATTTTGCAGGCCTTTGTTTACCTGATCGTAAAGCGAAGAAGTTTTTACATAGACAAAGCCGAGTTGCTAGACACCTTTGCGCCGCTGGTGAAAATGGAGCTGATTGTGTTGTACTTCTATGCTGTTTTTCATAAGCTGAACGCCGGCTTTTTCGACACGGAATCGAGCTGTGCCGTTGAGTTTTTGATGTTGCAGAACAACTACTACAATATTTTGCCCTCCAGCAAAACCTTGTTAACGCTCAACATATACGCCACTTTACTTATAGAAACGTTAATTCCGGTGCTCATCATTATTCGGAGAACGCGGGCCTGGGGCATTCTGTTGGGGCTCTTGTTTCATTGCGTACTTGCCTACAACCCTATAAATGGCTTCTACGACTTCTCATCTATGATTTTTGCTTTGTACTTTTTGTTTACAGGTACCAAGTTCAGCAACAATGTGTACGCCCACTACGAAAAGTTCTTACGCCGCAAAATTAACATCAAGAACCAGCTGCTGCAGTTTAACCTCTTAAACTTTGTGTTGTTTGTGTTTTCGGTGGTGTGTTTGCTGCTGCTGGTGCATTACTACAACAAGCTGTTTCAAGACTATTTCCGCCATATCGTCTGGACGCTGTACAGCCTGACGTATATTGTTATTTTTGCGCTCTCTATTCGTTCTGCTGAGAAGCCGGACCGTAGCAACTCGTTTACTTTTGCGCATTATTCGCTGCTCCTGTTCCCGGTGCTGGTTTTTCTGAACGGCCTTTGCCCGTACCTGGGGCTCAAAACAGAAGCCTCGTATGCCATGTTCTCGAATTTACGAACCGAAGCAGGAGAGACGAACCATTACCTTGTGCCGGCTAGTACACAGCTTTTCGATTACCAGAAAGATGTGGTGGAGATTAAGGGCTCCACAGATCCTGAGTTGCAGCAACTGGCAGAAAGTGGCAAACTGCTAACCTTTTTCCAGTTCCGGACAATGGTGCGGAACACCATGCCAGTAGAAATAACTTACGTCCGCAACGGAGAGCCACAGGTATTCGAGCTGCACCAAGCCTCGCTAAGCCCGGAACTGTTGCAGAAAGACTGGTTTGTGCTGGAAAAACTGATGCGGTTTCGCACGTTCTATAGAAACGGCTATAGCCCCTGTTCCCATTAGCGGGTTGCCGGTGTTACCATAAAAATTTTGAGAGGCTTCGGGAGTAGTAGCAACTAAACAAGTAAGGGTTGTTGCGAACAAGCTGCCTCTTGCAGCCTATTAGTAGAGAGCCATTTTTAAGATGAGATATTTGTTTCTAGAATTGCACAAGCAGAAAAAGCTTTTTCAGGTAGTAAAGTTTGGAGTAGTAGGTGCCTTATGTGCGGCCCTCGATATGTTTTTGTTTATCCTGCTTTTTGAGTACCTCCACCTCAACTACCTGGTAGCTAACTTCAGTTCTACGTGCCTGGCTATTCTGCTCAACTATTTTATTTCAAAAAAATGGGTGTTCAGAAGCGGTAAATACTCAAATAAAGTAGAACTGGCGGTGTTTGTGAGTTTTTCGCTGGTTGGGTTGCTTCTTAACCAGGGCCTGATCTGGTTATTTGTAGAACACAGCCTGCTCGACCCGAAACTGGGTAAACTCCTGGCCATTGTGCTGGTAGCGATCTTCAATTTTATTACGAAAAAAGCATTTGTGTTTAAAGGCTAAAGCACTTGAAGAGTTAAAACTTAAGGTCTCGGTGCTCATTCAATAGTCAGAATTCCGTTTTCTCTTTCTTTTAAGTCTCTAAAAAACCATTTAACCATTAAACAATTTTACAAGCAGCAAATAACAACCTGCAAACAAATTATTCTAATTAAAATGGCCTTCTGGAGGTAAAACAGTGCGTTTCCATCCAAGGGTCTATCGCAAGTTTTTAACTACTTAACTGCTGTTACGCAGTAGGGGCAGTAATTAGCTTTGTAGCGGCGTTACATTGTAACGCCGAGGTTGCAGAATGAACAAGACCTTTCAATTTGCTGTCCCGCCTGTTAACCCGCCATTTTTTTATTACTGGGGCTAAAGCAATCTGCTGGCAAGGGCGTTACAATGTAACGCCGCTACAGAAGCAGACAGGTGAGTGCATTATGTAGAAATGCGCATTTTTGAACCGCAACTGCGTAACATCAGTACTTAAGTAGAATTACCTCAACTAGTACCATTATTACAGCCTGCACCATGATTACGAAAAAAAGCTTCCGGGCCCTATTCATACTGTTCCTGTTATTGCACACGGTGTTAATTCTGAACATCGATTTTTTTCCTTTTTCAGATGTGCCTAATCACCTGGCAGAAGGAGCCATTTTCAGGTATTATAACGAAGGGTCTAATTGGTTTAAGCAGTATTACACGCTGCACTATCTGTTCTACCCCAACACGTTTCATTTATACTTTTTCTCTTTCCCTGTTTTTCCTGATGTAGAGGTCGCCAACAAGGTGCTGCACCTGCTTATTGTGGTAAGCTTGCCGGTGCTGGTGCTGCTGGTTATAAGAGAGTTGAAAGGGAACATCTGGTTTGCGCTGGGGTCCTTTTTGCTGGTGTATGGGTATAACCTGACCTTTGGCTTTACAGGCAATGCTGTGGCCAACAATGTTATTTTGCTGCTCATCTGGTTCTGGCTTCGCACTATAAACCAAAAAAGCAGTGCTGTTGGTAACATGGGAGCCATTTCGGTTTTACTCTTGTTTGTTTACTTCCTGCATGCCATGGTAGCCCTTTTCTGCCTGCTTATGATGTTCTCGTTTATCGCGTTCAGGTTCAGAGGCAATTTTGTAAAGCTGGTGCAGTACTCGCTGGCGCTGGTACCACTTGGTTTGCTGGTGCTGTACTGGTGGTTCTTTATTCAGAATGCCGTAGAAAGCAGCACTGCCTATAGCACCCAGGAGACTTCCACCCTGGCCTACATGAAAGAGTATTACAAAGCGGAGTTCTGGCAGACGTACCTCGACCGCACCATGTTTTTGTATGCCGATAATGCACAGCTTTTTATAGGTAAAATAGGAAAAGCGACCGGGCTTTTACTGACAACCTTTATTTTAGCTCCTATTAGCCTGTTGCTCTACAACTTTTTGTTTACCCGGAAGCGCAGCATAAACTGGAGCAGCTTTCTGAAAACCGATGACACCAGCAATTACATGCTGCTCTTCTTAGCCGTGGCTGCCGGCTGCTATTTTCTGTTGCCAATTCGCATTCCGGGTCAGGAGCCATTGTATGAGCGGTTCTCCACAATCCTTTTGCTGGCACTCATTTTTATAGGCTGCAAAGTGCCTCAAATAAATGGCAGGTTCTTTTCTTATGCTGCAAGTGTGGTGGCGCTGGCACACCTGCTGCTCTGGGGCGATTATTTCCGTCAGTTCGACCAGGACAACAGCACCTTTGCCGAAGTTTTACCTACCGACAACGACAAAGTGCTGACTTACATGAACTACGATCCAGCCTACAGAGGCCGCAACGTGTACGATCACTTTCAGAATTACTTCATTGTCTGGAACAGGGGCATTGCCACCAGCAAAGTAATCGACTACAGGTTTGGCATGATCAGGAGGCATGAGCAGGGCGACCTGCCTTACCAGGAGCACATGTATTATAATTACGACCCTGAAGACATGATAAAGAAATCGGATTATATTCTGGTGCGTGGCGACATGTCAGAGCCTCACCAACAGTTGCTCGATTCGCTGGGATATTTTGAAGAAGTAAAAAATGTGGATAAGTGGCATTTGCTGAAGAAAACAGGGAATAAAATAGCGCTGGAATAAAACGCTGTTATTGCCGCACTTTTCTGTTCCAAAACTCTATAGCTGACAGCTTTACCCATATCTGCCGCAGGTTTTTAATCTGCGGCAGTTTTGTTTTCTGCCTGGTTAAAATATGCTAACATTGTATGAGCAAAGGAGTGTGGTAAGTTGATAGAGCTTAAACTCTCCCTTGCTGATACTGTAGAGATAAGAAACGGAAATTATTCTAATGAAAATGGCCTTCCGGAGCCTTTTCAGGTGCCGGAAGGCCAAGGGTAAGGTTGCTAATTGTAATGTAGTAGCTATTACCTGCCAGGTAACTTGCGGTGCTACAGGTGCCTTATAAAAAATTGCGGGCTAACTTATTGTAGGTAGTATCTTTTGTCAGTATCTCTGATGGTGTTAGGTTGCTCAGGTAACGTTCCCAGGCAAAACTTTCCCAGATGTGGTGCAGGTAGGCTTCTTCAAAATCTTCCTGCTCCTCAAACAGCAACGAAATTCCTTTTGGGTCCCAGAGCGGAAAATGAAAGTGTTTCGGGCTTAATATCTTTACCAGATCCGGGTTTTGTTTTGCCAGCGCCAGCGGTACCTCCACCGAGTGCTCCGACCAGTACTGATCGCGGCCTACCGATCTGAAGTTTTTATAACTTTCCAGCCAGAGTTCAATAAACTTGCTTTTGGGTTCAGCCATCATTACGGCATTGCACAAGCCTTGTATCTTACTTAAGTACCCTTTGCCTGTCGATATTTTTTTGATCACCTTTAGCGCATACTGCCACTGGTTCAGATAGGCATTTTCGACTCTGAATTCCTGCCCGATAACAAATGAGTTGTTGTAAAATTCCTTGAGCGGTTTTTTGCAGATTACATCCGCATCCAGGTAAACGCCACCATGCTCATAAAGTGCTTTTAGGCGTACAATATCGGCTTGGTGGGCTACATTGTGCAGCTTATTTCCGAAGATCTCTTTCGGGGCGTCAATTTTGATCAGTGTTATTTCAGGCTTTATTTTGTCCCACCAGGTTCCTTCCGGCTCAAACTGGTAATGAAAGTAAACCTTATCGGGTTTGTTAACTTCTATTGCTGATTTTATGGCCAGGTAATGAGAAAGTGAGAAAGGCCGCCCTCCAAAATTAGACGACATTCCAAAAACAAAATGAAATATATTCGGGATCATAGTTACATTGTTTGGTTCTAAATAATTATCCGGTGAAGGATGTTTTAAAGTGATGCAGCGCTGACAAAACGGGCAGGAGTGGCTTTGGCAGGCGCATTACTTTCCTGTTGCTCCTCCACTAACTCCCAAAATTTTTCTGCCCGGGCTTTCCAGGTGTTCAATTGTGCCGTTTGCATACGATCCTGCTTTTTATCGGCATCGTCGGTGGCAATAGCTTCTGATATTTTGTTTACAAATTCCTGCTCCGTTTGGGCAATGTACACCACATCTTTAAAATCGATGATATCGTCGGAAAAGGCGGTGGATACAACTGGTTTTCCTGCTGCCAGGTATTCGTTAACTTTTAGCGGGTAAATGCTTTTGGTTAAGGTGCTGTACTCAAAAGGAATAATAGTGCAATCGCTGTATTGCAGGTAAGCTGGTAAATCGGCAATGTTTTTTGGTCCTACAAACAGCACGTTCTGCAGTTTATCTAAACCAGTTGTTACATAGTCGTGGTTACTGACAGGGCCTACCATGAGCAACACTTTGTCGGGGTGCTGCAGTGCGATGGCTTTAAGTAACTGGTAGTTTATTCTGGTGCCAATGTTGCCGGTGTAGCAGATTATTTTCTGTGTAATGCCTTTCAGTTCCTCCGGCCTGGCAAGTTTTGTTTCTGCGGCTTTTCTAAATAAACCCGTATCGGCGGCATTAGGTAAAAAACGCACATTGTCGGAGTAACTGCCAAGGAGCCGGGTCAGTTCTTTAGACGTAGCGAGTGCCATATCGGCCTTCTTTACCGCTTCTTTCTCCAGTCGCACACCATGTTTGGCAATGTAAGGCTCCTGGCTAATATCGTCTACGGTATAGTAAATGGTTAAGTCAGGCTGAATATCGGCAGGAATGTTTCGTAAATAATACGGTACAAAAATATTGATAAACAGGTACTTCTTTATCTGGTGATCTTTGATAACAGTTCTTAAAGTAGCACCTAAAATTCTGTCGTTCAGGCCAGACAGTGCATCGTATAGCTTTCCTGCCGATAGCCAGTTTATGGGTAAGGTAAGTTTAGGCGTTACCACCGTAAAGTTAGTTGTAGTGCCGTTGGTGTGGCGGTACATGTTTTCGCCAAACAGTAATGCCTGCTTTCGGTCTTTTATCTTTTGCCCTGCCGAGTATTGCGTAACAAAATCTTTAGCCGAAAAAGGATGCTCTATAAAAAACACTCTGTTATTTTTAGCGAGTTCTTTAGCCAACGAAAGCGCCGAAGATGAATAAGCATCATCTACGCGCGCTGTCGAGAGTATAACTATATCGTAATCTGCTTTATCCATAAATCTTGTATTCAAGCATTTTAAAAAGCCACTGGCTACTTTACAGTGCCGGGCGCTTATGTTATTAATAATATTGCTGCATGTAGTTTAGAATGTCTTGCTGGTTTTTAGCATGCAGAATTCTCGCTCCGGATAAAGCCGGGAAAATGGTAGTGTACTCGTTAAAAACTTCCTCCATGCCGTTGTTGGAGAGTATAATGTTCGTGCCCCCAAAGTAACTTGCCAGAGCCGCGGTGCCACCGTGCATCGACAGGAAGTGGTTTGAATTGGCATATACCATGAGCTGCAGGTGGTTAAAGCTGTTTACCTCTGCCTTATGTTGCTCATACAAGTCTTTTAATAAAATTACCTCCGGGTGGTTCTCTTTCAGCCACTCGTGCTCGCCCAAGTCCAGAATCTCACTATTGTCTATCGTAATCTGGTTCGAGAGTGGCCTGTTGTAGATAATCTGGTATTTATGTTTATAGGTATCTATAATCTTGCTCAGCGTCGGAATATCCAGGAAGTTAATGGGCGCCTGGTCCCACTCTATGTTGTATTTGTTGGCAATAATTAAAATAGGTTTTTCAAACACAAACAGGTTGTTGGTATACTGTTTTTTTAGCGGCACAGCAGCCCACTTCTTAAAGCTTTTCGAGATGCTATGCGTCATGTTCGGAATGTCGTAGTTGTTGAACATGAAGGTGGCATCTCGTTCGGCGTATTTTTCGGTGTGGTTCTCACTGAAAAAATAGAACTCTTTGGTATTGGTGCTGGAGGTGGTGCTTTTTAAGGTGCCGTTTAAAAAATGCCAGTAGGCAAAGGGCAGCACATAGGTAATTTCTACCTGAAACTCGCCTTCCCAGTTAATTTCCTTATACTTTTTTTTGCTGTGGTAATCTTTTAGGTAAAACTGGGCCTGGTTCAGTCTGCTGTAGTAGTTATCTCTTATAAAATAAAGATAAGCAGGTTTCATGTTTGGGTAGCGCAAGCGAACCATGGCTGTGCATAACTTTAAAACCATTTTTTTCATAAACCAAATCGAATAAGCTAATCTACTAACTATTTATCTTGCCGGGGGTTTTTAGTCAAAACTAGTATCAAACCCTTTAAAGTGACTGTTTCAGGTTTTTAAGATCAGACAAAGAGTATTTATAAATAAGCGTGAGCGCCAGATAAGTAACACCGCCAATACCGATCTGCACCAGTGTGTTGTACAAACCAGAGAACCCAACCAGCGATTTATACATGTAAATGAGTACCACCATAGAAACACAGAACATGGCGATTTTGGATATATTAAGAAAGAATGGCTTAAAGAAATTCCCGATAAGTGAATTTACAATAAAGAAGTTGATGATGGTGTGAATAATAGTGGCGATCAGGTAAGAGCAGGCAATACCTGTTACTCCCCAATAGTTCCCGAGCAAAAACACCAATGGTATTTTTACAAATAAGATAAAGATGTTCAGCTTAAATAAAAGCTGCGGTTTGTCTTTTGTGAACACCAAGGTATACAGGGGGTGCCCCAGGCAGGACAGCATACTTACAAATACAAAAATTCTGATCAGCGGGAAAGTCGATTCCCAGCCCTCGCCATAAATAAGCGGTACTACACCATCTACTGTTAAAAACAAGCCTACCAATAACGGGAAGTTTACAAAGCTGATCAGGTCGAGGATTTTTAAATAGGTGTTTCGGAGCTCTGTTGGCTGTTCTTTAAATTTGGCGATTACAGGGTAAGCTATCTGTAAAATAATCGGGTTCAGTTTCTGTATAGGGAAAACTGCTAATTGCAGGGCAATGGTATAATAACCCAGTGCCTGCACTCCCAACATAGAGCTTACTAAAAAATTATCGGCGTTACCTTGCACATAACCCACTACGCCATCGCCTACGTTTATAATGCCAAACCGGATATGGTCTTTAATCTCGTTCAGTTTAAAATGCAGCACCGGAAAGAACAGGCGAATTCCAAACAAGATCTGCAGCAGGGTTTTTACACTTACCATTACAAGGTTACCAATAATAAGAGATAACTCCTCAAAACCCATGTAGGCGAGTGTTATGGCCACAGTAGTACCTACCACACCCCCTATAATATCGATCAGGGCTACCGACTTAAAGCGCAATTCCTTTTGCAGCAGGAACAAGTAAATCTGCCCGAAGTAAATAATAACAAAGCTTAAAGAAGATAGCCTGATGACATTTACAAGCTTGGGCTCGTTGTAGTAAGCGGCTACTAACGTGGAGCTAAAGAAAACTAATACACCTATTATGCCGCCTAAACACAGGTTTAAGTAGTAAATGGTAGAAAGTAATTTTTTGTCGTTTTCCTGTTTTGAAATAATAGAGTTCGAGAAGCCCAGATTCGAGAATATAGAAAAGAAACCAATAAGCATGGTGCAGATGCCAACTAAGCCGAATGCTGCCGGCTCGAGGAGCCTAGCTAAAATGGCAACCTGCCCAAACTGCAGTACGGTTGTAATAGCTGTAGAAGTCGTAATCCATTTGCCTCCTTTTATTGCCTTATCCTTAATACTCATGACTATGTTGTAAAATGTAAGCTGTGAACACCATTCACGTTTTTTGGTAAGAAAAAAGTTTGTTAGTAGGTGGGAGCGGTGAGCACTTCTGCGGCAGCGTTTAAAAAACGTGCCTTGTTGCGGGTACTGTCAATGACTGAAATGGAAAAAAGTACCCATTACTTGGAGAACAGGATGTCGTAGTTATACTTCACCTGCCGGTACAAGTCCCTGATCAGCGCTATGGCCATGTTGGAGTTCTGGGTCCAGGAACTGCGGGTCATGGTACTGGGTTCTTCCGATGAGTTTTTCTGTAAAAATAAGTTTTGGAAGTCGTTATAAAATAAGCCTTTGCCTTTCTTTTGTATAAAAGAAACACACATTTTATATTCTGTTTTGTCTCCTTTTATACCCTCTGCGTAATTACCGAATTTTTGCAGAAAGGAGCTTCTTCTTAAATGAGGATGATCGGTATACGCATAAATCTTTTTGTAATTTGTATACCAGGGCTTGCATAATTTTTCGGAGAACCCGTGTTTGTATGGCTTTAAATACGGGTACCGGATGTAGGCATAAAACGTGATAAGGTCCCAGCGACTCTCCGTTTCCATCATATCCAGCGCATCCTGAAAGCGGCCTGTGAACTCAGGTGTAGGCACAAAGTCTTCCTGTACATACAAAGTGTAAGGTGTTTTAACGGCTGCCTGCCCTTTGTTAATGTTATGCCCAAGGCCCCGGTTTTCCGGAGAAGTTAAAAGCCTGAACGAGAATTCCTTTTTAAGTGCCCGCAGGTTCCGCACATGCTCCGGCTTGCTGCCATCATCAGAAACTACAATATCTCCGAATATGCAGTTATAGTCCCGGAACGTTTGCAGTAGCCGTTCCAGCGAACTGCTTCTGTTGTAATGGGTAATAAGTAGCGTGGTATTCTCGAAATAATGGTGTAAGCCGGGAGCAGCCATATTAACTGGTAAATTTAAATAGTGGGTGATAAAACGGTTTTTGCTTAGTGTTATGGAAAGCGGCTTCCTGAATTATTTAAATGAAAAAGGCCTTCCAAAGCATACTAACAGCTTTTGGGGTCAAGGGTAGCCTGCCAAGCAGATAAGACCTGTTATTTAGCTTTTATTGAATTTAGGGTCGTTAGGATCGTAAAAAGGTACTTCGCTGCTGAAGTTTCCTGTCAGTCTGTTCAGTTCCTTTTTAATTCTCTCAACGGTGGCCTCGGCAAAGCTACCACTGCGCTGCAAGGTGCGGGTGCCGGTCCAGGCGCGGGCTTTAGTGGCTTTAACCTGCTTTATTTTGCCGTAAGCCATCAGGTCCAGGCACAGTTTACCATCGTCGCCCCAGAACTTCGTTTTAATAAAGCCTACTTTTAAGCCATACTCCTTTACATAACCCATGCTAATGCCATAGGCATTAAAGTAAGGCCGGTGTATATGCCTGAACTCCGCAATAACATCTTTCATTTTTTCGAAGATAGCAAGTTGCCACCTCGGAAAACCTGGTTCGCTGATAAACGAATACCTGCCGTACACACAAACTACGCCGGGCTGTTGCAATACCTTCAGCATTTCGTTTATCCAGTGCTCTGAGTAAAAGCAGTCGGCATCGCCTAGCAATACGTATTTTCCTTTGGCGTTTTCCTGGCCTAATTGCCGGGCCGGGCCACAACCCTGTCTTGTTTCGAAGAGCGAACGCACATGTAGCTTATTCAGCGTTTCCTGTGTCCGGTCTTTCGAGTTATTATTAACTACTATAATTTCAAAAGGGATTGTAGTCTTCATGCGGGAGAGCGAAGCGATACACCTCAGAACATTAACTTCCTCATTAAAGGCAGCTATAATAATAGATACTACCGGATCTTTGCTCAGTACAGTGTCTAAATTTCTGTTAACCTCTTCAAATATCTCTTCAGGTACTTGATCTAGCCTTTCGTAAGGGAAGTTAAAGTTGTTAAGCCAGGTAGGGTTTTGCAAAAGGTACTTCATAAAGAGATAATTTGTATCCTGTGTATTTAAATTAGTACGATTAGCCTAATTTTAACTAAAAGTAATAAAATTAATTATGAAACTAATGAGTTATACCACATAATATTTGTGGATAACTTTTTTATTTAATTGCTTCTAAAAATACCTGAAAACAGGGATATGAAAAGTTGGTTAACTTGCTGACAGTCTGGGACTTAATAGGCTGTTGAAATATTGTGCTTAAATTTTGGAAAAAGCGGGAGATTTAATTTAGATCCCATAAATATTTTTTTTGCTTTGTTCTGGATCTTCCTGTATAGTCTTTTATAATTGCTGATAGGTTTAAAACCGCTCCAGGCGGTCATGTTTAAATATTTAAAAAACTCTTCCTGGTAGCTTTTCTTAGAGTTATACGATTTAAAAATCGGCTTTATATCCAAAAAGTGGATAATATAGGGTGTCTCATAATCAAAGGCGGCAAAGCAGTTCCAGTTGCTATCTAGTTCAAACCACTGGTTATACATAGCCACATTCAGTCCATACTGGTCAGCATAGTTTACGTGGGCCATATTATCATTCATGCACCTAATCACTTTGTTAGATATGCCAGCCTCTATCCACTTTTTTGTGTTTATCAAGAGCAGTCCTGAGTTAAAGTATTTTGTATCTGCAGGTATTCCGAGTGCTTTGTAATTGGGTATTCCACCCCATTCACAGCTTACTACTTTCTGGTGGTCTTGTACAGCTGCAAATATATTATTACCAATGTCGGTGTGCCATAGCTTCGAAATATCTTCAAGTACAATCATGTCCACATCCATATAAATCACTTTAGACTCGCTAGCAGGAATTAGAAAGGGCGCGAAAAGGCGCATATATGCTGTTAGCGGAAAAGCCGTATGATCTACAGGAAGTTTGGTAGTTGCCGGTATCACATTCTGAGATAATACCCAGTTCAGGCTGGTAACCTGTGGATTAATAGAG
>NZ_VRTY01000050.1 GCF_008017455.1 Pontibacter qinzhouensis
AGCGAGGAGCACATGCAGGAAATGAAGGACATCCGCGACAAATACGACCCCTACGGCGGTCGTGCCATCGGCTCCCGTGAGATGCTCGACAGCAAAGTGGCTGAGTACGGCGGCGAAATGCTTTACATCAACAAAAGCAGCACGTTCCCGATGTGGGCCACCGAATACTCCCGCGACGAAGGGCTGCGCAAGTACTGGGACGAATTCTCGCCGCCCTACCACAAAGACGGGGCTGGTCCGCTACATAAAGGACAGCCCGCTACCATGTACAACCGCAATCAGGATTCGCATGCCAGGGAAAACGTGGTGCGTTGGTTCGACTATTGGCATGAGCGCCCGGGCACGGGCAAGCGCGTGAGCTCCGGCGGCGTAAACATCGTCTTCTCCGACACCAACACCCACTACCGCGGCGAAGAAAACTACCGACGTAGCGGCGAAACAGACGCCATGCGCATCCCTAAAGACGGCTACTTTGCACACCAGGTGATGTGGGACGGCTGGGTAGAAACAGAAAACCCGCGCACGCACATCATGGGCCACTGGAATTATGAAGAAGGCGTTACCAAGGATATAATGATAGTGTCGAACGGAGAGGCTGTGGAACTGTTCATCAACGGCGAGTCAAAAGGCAGGGGTGAACAGAGCCACCGCTTCCTGTTCATGTTCAAAAACATCTCTTTTCAGCCAGGCTCTATCAAAGCCGTGAGCTACAATGCCGAAGGCAAGCAGGAGAGCGAAGCACAGAAAACAACAGCAGGTAAGCCAGAAGCGCTACGCCTGACCGTAATCAACCACCCGAATGGCATGAAGGCGGACGGCCACGACCTGGCGCTGGTGGAGGTAGAGGTAGTAGATGCCCAAGGCAACCGCTGCCCCACCGCCCTGGATATGGTGAACTTCACGATGGACGGACCGGCTGAATGGCGCGGCGGCATTGCCCAGGGACCGGACAACCACATCCTGGCGCAGAACCTGCCGGTAGAAGGTGGCGTGAACCGGGTGCTGGTGCGCTCGACTACCAAAGCTGGCAAAATTAAGCTCAAAGCAGCAGCAGAGGGTTTAAAGGCAGCTGCCGTACAGATTAAAACCAATCCTGTAAAGGTAAACGACGGCCTGGCGAGCGTATTGCCTGGCGACAACCTGCCTTCTTACCTGGAGCGCGGCCCAACCCCGCAGGGGCAGTCGTATGTGGTCACCCGTAATGCAGTAGCTATCGTAAAAGCAACCGCAGGCGCCAACCAGGACAAAGCCGCCCACTCCTTCGACGAAAACGAACTGTCGAACTGGTCTAACGACGGGAAGCTCTCCACAGGTTGGATTATGTACGAGCTGGAGCGGCCTGCAAAAGTAAGTGAAGTAACCATGAAAATGAACAGCTGGCGCAATAGAAGCTACCCAATCGTGATAGAACTGGACGGCAAGGAGGTATTCCGCGGCAACACCGATCGTACTTTAGGTTATGTAACACTCAAACTAACACCTCATACCGGCAAGCAACTTGTTATCAGGCTGACAGGCGCTAATATAGACGGTGACGCCTTTGGTATAGTTGAAATCACAGGCCAGATAGAGCCATCAGGCGAAGGCTCTACTGCCAAAGGTACGCTGGGCATTACCGAAATCGAGGTGTATGAAACGGCAGAAAGCTTAACAAGTGCTGCCCAGTAACTTCGCATAATTTTAACAGGCAGCTTTTTCCAGCACAACAGTGGCTGTTGTTTTCAATTAGAGTTAGAGAATGTTTGGGATTAATGTTTTGCGTTGGGAACTTCTGTCGCTTTAAGATTATGATAGCATTAGACAGCAAATTGCTCACTTTATGGAAATTTTAAACCGCATAAACGCTGCTTCCGCTATACCTGTTTATCTGCAGGTGGCAGATGCCATTTTAACAGGTATCCAAACAGGTGTTTTGAAGCGTGACCGCAAGTTGCCTTCGATAAACAAGCTTAGCGAATCCAATTACATATCGCGCGATACTGTTTCAAAGGCTTACGATGTATTGCGAAAGCGTGGTGTTGTCAACTCTATAAGAACCGGGGGCTTTTATGTAAAAGATAACTACATTACAACCGGGCTTTCGGTGTTGCTGCTGCTCAATAAATTAAGCGCTCATAAAAAACATATTTATTACGCACTGCTCAAAAACCTAGGTGCAGGTGCGGTTGTTAACCTGCATGTACACCATGCCGACGGCAAAATCTGCGAAAGGCTAATTGAGGAAAACCTAGCCCGGTACAGCTACATTGCCGTTTTGCCTCATTTCAATAAAAATATGGAATATGCTCGCCAGGCCATTCGCAAAGTTCCGAAAGAGCAACTCCTGCTACTGGATAAAAAACTGGATGACTACGAAGGTAAATGTGCCGCGGTATACCAGGATTTTGAAGGAGATATCCGGAATGCTCTGAACCAAGGAAAAGACTTGCTGGCCAGGTACAGCAGACTGACGCTGGTGCAGCCTTCTTCTATGGCTTATCCAAAAGAGATACTGAAAGGCTTTCGCCTCTTTTGCCAGCAAAGCCTGTTTGAACACAACGTCATCGATGCCATAAAACCACAGCTTGAACTGAAAGGAACAGCTTTTGTGGTGCTAGATGAATCGGACCTCGTAGATCTGATTGCGCTCGGCAAACAGAAAGGTCTTTCGCTTGGAAAAGACTACGGCATGATTTCCTATAATGATAATCCTCTGAAGGAGGTACTGGAAAATGGCATCACTGTCATATCAACCGACCACGTAAAAATGGGTGAAACCGCTGCCTACCTGATGAAGCACGGCCTGAAAGAACAACAGGCAAACCCTTTCACCCTCATCAGGCGGAATTCACTTTAAGGCGATGTAGTTTTTTAGATAACAAGTCGTGAAAGTCTTAAATTGTATTTTGGTTTTGCCATTATTTCTTCCTGTTCTAACTGGTGTTTGCCGGGACATGCATAGGCCTGTTCTAGCCTTTGAAATAGTAATAAACTGAAAAATGAAATAAATATAGCCCTTTGGAACATTCTTCAGGGGCATTGGGAATATTTATCCTGTTCTTTTATACTCCTCGTTAGTTTCTTTGCATGACTGTAATTAACCTACGCTAATACAGTTTTAGGAAATCAAACATCCCGGGCAGAACCAAATTGAGGAGGCCTGTAATAAGTTGAAAAGCAACAGGTGTATTTCATCAGATTCGTCCTTAAAGGGCGCAGTTCCTGTTGCTAAATAAGAAGTTTATATTTCCGGATAATGCTGCTATAATTCAATTTTATCTCATTAACAAATGTTTGTTTTAAAACGAGTACTCTTATTTACATGCCTGATGCTGAGTCTTGCAGTTCTTTCCGGGACAGCTGCGAAGGGAGGAGCGGGGCAAAGGGCAACATTCAACTTCAATCCCGACTGGAAAGTAATTGTTGGCGATCCGGCCGGTGCCGAAGCTGTCAACTTCAACGATGCCACCTGGAAGAAGGTAACGCTGCCCTGGGCCTGGAACGAAGATGAAGCCTTTAAAATAGACATTCACAACCTGACCACCGGCGTGGCCTGGTACCGCAAAGAGTTTAAACTGCCTAAAGGTTCAGAAGGTAAAAAAGTATTCTTGGAATTCGAGGGTGTGCGACAAGGCGGGGAGTTTTATGTGAATGGAACGCACATTGGCCGCCACGAGAATGGAGCCATGGCCGTCGGGTTTGATATAACAGCACATGTAAAGCCTGCTCCTGCCATCAACATCGTAGCCGTGCGCACCGACAGCGACTGGGATTACCGTGAAAAAGCCACCAACACCAGGTTTCAGTGGAGCGACGATAATTTCAACGCCAACTACGGCGGCATCCCCAAGAACGTATACCTCCACATCACCGACAAGCTCTACCAGACCCTGCCGCTCTACTCCAACCTGGGTACAACCGGCGTATATGTGTACGCCCAGGATTTCGATATTCCCGGTAAAGCAGCCACCGTTACCGCTTCCTCTGAAATCAGGAACGAGTACAACACGGCCAAAACGCTGCAATACGAAGTAGTGGTGGAAGATATGAAAGGCAAAAAGGTAAAAACTTTTACCGGAGCAACTGTCACCATCGCACCTGGCGAAACTAAAACAGTACAAGCCAGCGCACGCATCAGCGAACTGAACTTCTGGAGTTGGGGCTACGGCTACCTCTACAATGTAAACACGATGCTTAAAGTAGACGGAAAGCCCGTAGACATAGTGAAAACCCGCACCGGCTTTCGCAAGACTGCATTCGAAAACGGCATGGTTCACCTCAACGACCGTGTATTGATGATAAAAGGCTATGCCCAGCGCACGAGCAACGAGTGGCCTGGTGTGGGCATGTCGGTGCCTGCCTGGCTTAGTGACTACAGCAACCGCCTCATGGTAGAAAGCAATGCCAACACTGTGCGCTGGATGCACATAACCCCATGGAAGCAGGATGTGGAATCGTGCGACCGGGTAGGTCTTATACAGGCCATGCCTGCCGGTGATGCCGAGAAAGACGTGGAAGGCATTCTCTGGACGCAGCGGACCCAGCTCATGCGCGATGCCATCATTTATAATAGAAATAATCCGAGCATTGTCTTCTATGAAAGTGGCAATGAATCCATTAGCGAGAAGCACATGCAGGAAATGAAGGATATCCGCGACAAGTACGACCCCTACGGCGGTCGTGCCATCGGCTCCCGTGAGATGCTGGATAGCAAAATAGCTGAATATGGCGGCGAAATGCTTTACATCAACAAAAGCAGCAACATTCCGATGTGGGCCACTGAGTACTCCCGCGACGAGGGACTGCGCAAGTACTGGGATGAATTCTCGCCACCCTACCACAAGGACGGCGACGGACCAGAGGAGTATAAATCAGTGATGTCGAACACAACCGAAAAAAGGACGGATGCCCACCTCTACAACCGTAACCAGGATTCGCATGCCAGGGAAAACGTGGTGCATTGGTTCGACTACTGGCACGAGCGCCCGGGCACGGGCAAGCGCGTGAGCTCCGGTGGCGTAAACATTATCTTCTCCGACACCAACACCCACTTCAGGGGAGAATCAAACTACCGTACCAGTGGTGAAACAGATGCCATGCGCATTCCCAAAGACGGCTACTTTTCGCACCAGGTGATGTGGGACGGCTGGGTAGAAACCGAAAACCCGCGAACCCATATCATGGGCCACTGGAACTACGAAAAAGGCGTGACGAAAGACATCATGGTCGTATCGAACGGCGAAGCCGTGGAGCTGTTTATCAACGGTGAGTCCCAGGGCAAAGGGGAGCAGAGCCACCGCTTCCTGTACATGTTCAAAAACATATCGTTTAAGCCCGGCACCATCAAAGCCGTAAGCTACAATGCTGAGGGAAAACAGGAGAGCGAAGCCAGTAAAAAAACAGTAGGCAAGCCCGCAGCGCTACGCCTAACCGTGCTCAACCACCCCGAAGGCATGAAAGCGGACGGTCATGACCTGGCGCTGGTAGAGGTAGAGGTAGTAGATGCCAAAGGCAACCGCTGCCCCACCGCCCTGAACATGGTGAACTTTTCGCTTGACGGACCTGCCGAATGGCGTGGTGGCATTGCGCAGGGGCCGGACAATTACATCCTCGCCCAGAGCCTGCCGGTAGAGGGTGGAGTAAACCGGGTATTGGTGCGTAGCACGTCCAAAGCCGGTAAAATAAAAATCAAAGCAACTGCAGCAGGTTTGGAGGCAGCTGCAGTGCAGATTAAAACCAGGCCAGTGAAGGTGACAAACGGGCTGGCAACTGTCTTGCCAGGCAACAACCTGCCTTCTTACCTGGAGCGAGGGCCCACCCCCCCGGGACAATCGTATGTGGTGACGCGCACGCCGATAGCCATTGTGAAAGCAACAGCAGGCGCTAACCAGGAGCAGGCTGTGCACTCCTTCGACGAAAATGAACTAACCAATTGGTCAAACGACGGCTTCCAGAACACTGGATGGATTGTATACGAACTGGAGCGCACAGCTACAGTGAGCGAAGTTGCCATGAAAATGAACAGCTGGCGCAGCCGAAGCTACCCCATTGTGATTGAGCTTGACGATAAAGAGGTTTTTCGTGGCAACACGGAACGCAGTCTGGGCTACTTTACAGCTAAATTTGCTCCTGCAACAGGTAAAAAGCTTACGGTGAGACTAATAGATGCAAACATTGACGGCGACACCTTCGGGTTTGTGGAGATTACAGGTATAAAAGAACCTGCAGGTGAAAGCACTACTGAAAAAGGATCTCTTGGTATCACAGAAATTGAAGTTTACGAAAAGGCAGAAAGCCTTAGTGCTGCCCAGTAATAGCAGAGCTATTCGCCTTATTCGGAATTTATAGTAAGATAGGAACTCGTTCTTCTGTACAGAAAGCGACTGTTTCTGCTGAAACGAATACCAATCCGAGTTTATCATAAACAGGCTCTCATTTAATAATAGCAGTGGCTGTGGTGGCAGGTGCAGAACAACTTTACAAAATATTTGCAAAGTTGTTCCGCACCTGGCTTTTTAGTCCCAAGTTGCAGTTAAACAGAAGCATTTGTACAGATGCTAATTCATTTTTGGGTTCATATTTAAAGTTGATTATTTGATTTTTAATAAGGTGAAGCACCAACTGCTACACTTAATTGTGAATTCATAGCAAGTCTTGGAAAGATGAGGATGAAGAAATATGAATAAATGCATTGAGCACTGGCTTCAGCAGCTATTATGGGTTTGGAAGGAAACTGTTTAGCTGTTCCAAATAAAATGTAAACAGCGGTATACAGCGCATTTTTATCTGTAACTGACCTGCTTCATAAATACGATAAATTAGTGTTTATTTTTCCGAAGTATAAATTTGATTCAACTGAAGTAGTGCAATGTATTCTGTAGTATTGGCAGCTCTATCTTAAAACAAGTGCTATCAGAGAAAGTGCAGAAACTGAAATACGTTCACCCGGTACTGCTTATTTTATGCTGGAAGATATAGACCTGACAGCTTTAATAACAATGGGTAACATCCTTGGTTATGAATCGGGTCATTATATGGAATTACTATCAGTCGGTGACAGCCCTTTTCTTTATTCGAGTACTTGCAGGCTTTCTTTGCATTTTCAATGCCAAAGTTAGTAAGAGGGAATCTTTTTGAAGTGACTATATTTATTGCCTTAAAAAACACTATGGAAGGATTTTAGCTTTGCTGCTGAATTTTACTGCAGTACAAACGAACCTTACTTCTTCATAAAATTATAATGATCTGGATCAGAACTCCTTATGTATCAGATATTGTATAATAATCCTTTAAATTGGTAAATATGTTACATATGAACTGGTTTTTTGGAACACTATTACGAACATTTGTAAGCACGCCTTGCTAGTTTAGATTCACTATTAAAGGGCTTTAAACCGCTTTTTGAATAAGCTAATCCTCGGCTATATATTTCTCTTAATACTTAATTAATGTTAGTTCATATAATAGATGTGTTTTTTCTTCTGGCAATTATTATGCTAGGTAATTTTTTCAGAAACTCATCTGATATAGTATTGACGAATAGTGAATAATTTAATTCGGCATACAAATGTGAATGTTAACAAAGGATGTATTTTAGAAAATTTAAATTAAACCGACTTATATAAGTAAACTTTTTACCAATAATATTTTATCATGAGCAAACCTGCAAAAGTGTTTTTATATTATCTTACTTTGTTAATATTATTAACGAACTGTAAAGATAAAGATGAACATTACGTACGCCCTGACAGCCTAGAAGACCCTATTTATCAGCAGTTAGAGGCGAGAGGAAACTTTAAGAACCTATTAGCACTAATAGAGAAAGCCGATTACAAAATTACCTTGCAGAGCGGAGCCGGTTACTGGACCCTTTTTGCTCCAAACGATGCGGCATTTGAGAAGTATTTTGCTGGTAAAGGGATATCTGGTGTTGATGCTATTGATAAAGCTACTGCCACACAAATTGTAAAGTATGTGCTGGTGTATAATGCTTTTATGACAGACCGGCTGGATGATTATCAGTCGCCGACAGGATGGGCGGATGGCCAAGCCTTTAAACGCAAAACCGCCTATTATAAAGGTGTTAATTTAGGCACGGTAAAGCAAGGTGATAACGTACTGACAGATCAGTTCCTTATTTCTGCCAACCGCAATGGCAACTTTGTTTTTACAGATAATAACAACAAGTACATTCCATACTATATAAACACCTATTTTGCGGGACAACAACTCTCGGGTGCCGATTATAACTTCTTTTACCCGGACGTTGCCTGGAATAATTCATTTCATGTGGCGAATGCCAAAGTGGTGACTTCTAATATTATTGCCGAGAACGGCATTATTCATGAAATAGACGAAGTGATTCTGCCGCTTCATAATATTGATGAACACCTGGCAGGCAAGCCGGAATACAGTGTATTCAGGGATCTGTTTGAAAAATACATGGTGTACTATATGCCTAATGCCCAGGCAACCCAAAGGAACCAATTGCTGACCGGGTCTGGCAATCCGGTGTATGTAAAAATGTATGATAACCAACTGGAGTTTTCATTAAATGACGAAGGCTTTGAGGTAAGCGGTGCAACCCGTCTGGAAAATGAAGGACAAAGTAATACGTATACAATCTTCGCTCCTAAAAATGAGGTTGTTACCAATTATTTTAATACGGTGCTGACGCACCCTGAAAAGTATAAATCAGTTGAGGAGTTGCCTGTGAATGTCATACGTGACTTCCTGAATGCGCATATGTTTCCGATGACTGTCTGGCCCTCTAAATTTAACAACCTGCCCCTGAAGACAAGTCCTGATGCCAGGCTGGATGCCGGCACCCACGTAACAGAGGCAAAAGTGCTGAGTAACGGTTTCTTT
Organism: Pontibacter qinzhouensis; assembly: GCF_008017455.1. GTDB lineage: Bacteria > Bacteroidota > Bacteroidia > Cytophagales > Hymenobacteraceae > Pontibacter > Pontibacter qinzhouensis. Next base: position 8,848 of record NZ_VRTY01000050.1, read on the forward strand.
TATGGTACCAACAAAGTGCAGGAGGCAAATGTGTTTCACACAGTTTACGGCAAAGCTTACCTGAATCCTAGTTACTCTATGATGATAAGGGCGCTGGAAGCCTATAAGGAGAGCCTTATTATTCCGAATGTCCGGTACACCTTGTTCCTGATTTCAGACAAAGCCCTGACAGAAGCCGGCTTTTCGTGGAACACCAGGTTTAGCCGCTGGGATTACGCATCTCCTACGGGAGGTGTTAATCTGGCAGGTGCTTCGGCGCAACTGCGACTACAGCGAATTATTGAACAGCATATTGTCCCTGCAGGTGATAACCGCAACCAGGTATTCAGCAACCTGAATGGTGAAGGTGTAATGAGGACGTTTGGAGAAGAGTTTATACGTTATACGGACGGTAAAGTATTTGCAGGCGGCAATGCCGATCAGAATGAACTGGTGAACCTGATCGGTCCGGAGCAGACCAGCAATGGCGTTGTTTACTACGTAGACCGTATACTGAATTTTTCTGATCTTAAAGCCAGCCAGCACATCGCTGCCAATCCAGCGTTTTCCCACTTCTACAATTACATTGCCAATTCGACTCTATTGTGGGATCCTGCTACCCTCCATATCAAAGGCACAGCAGTAGGTACGCCTTATACCTACCTTATTCCTACCAATGAAGCGATACAGCAGGCTGTAGATGATGGTTTATTACCCGGAACAGCAGCAGGACCTAATTTTACCCCAGGCACAACAGCAGATCAGGATAAGGTTGTTAGGTTCATTCAGTACCACATAATTGCCAAAGACCAGGTCGCGTTGAAGAACCTTCCGGATGATGCCAGGCATTATGAAACGGTTTTTCGAAATGTGAATGGCGTTATTGGTGCTGTGCAGGTTGCCTATAACGGAAGCCAAATGGTGATAACAGATGCATATGACCGAACTGCAAAAGTTATCAGTCCAAACAGCAATATATTGTCTAACAGGGCTGTCATCCACCAGATTGATAATTACCTGCAGTATCGTGAATTTTAATTCAATCGCATTAACCGCTTATCTATTCTATATGAAAAGAATTTTAAACAGCATTTTATATTTGATCCTTGCCACAGTATACTTTTGCTGTGGTAATGCGGCACATGCACAGAGTACACAAGCTGTACTACGTGGCACAGTGACCGACCAAGTGACGAAAGAACCCTTGATTGGGGTTTCGGTATACGAGATTGATAACGAGAACCGTACCCAAACAGGTGTTGTGACTGATATTAACGGTGCGTATGCCTTGCGTATGAAGAATCCTCAACACAAGGTAGTGGTTTCCTACATAGGCTATAAAAGCATTACTTTAAATGTTAATAACCGCTCAACTATTAATGTAGCCCTGGAATCGAATGCCAGTACCTTGGGCACCGTAGAGATCGTGGCCCAGCAGTCTGTAAGTAACGGTATGATGGAGATAGAAGAACGGAATCTGACTTCTTCCATAGGCAGATTAGATGCTAGGGAGTTAGCAGAACTACCGGCAGCTTCCATCGACCAGGCCCTGCAGGGACGTCTGGCAGGTGTGGATATTGTGGCTAACACCGGCGACCCGGGGGCAGGAATGTCTATCCGTATCCGTGGGACCTCGTCTATTAACTCATCGTCAGAGCCTTTGATTGTGGTGGATGGTATGCCCTATGATATCGAAATTGCCTCTGACTTTAACTTCGCTACTGCTGACGAGCAGGGGTATGCACAGCTGCTCAATATTGCACCTGCTGACATTAAGGAAATATCTGTGCTTAAAGATGCTGCAGCTACTGCCATTTGGGGTGCGAGAGCTTCTAACGGTGTTTTAGTAATCACGACCAAAAGAGGGGCAAAGGGAAAGCCTACAGTAAACTACGCCTTCAGAGGATCCCTTACACAGCAGCCTGATCCTATCCCAATGCTTAGCGGCGCCCAGTACTCGCAATACATTCCAGAAGCATGGATGAACCGTACAGGCACTCCCCTTAGAGCGGATGTAACAGAGTTCCAGTACGACCCTAACGACCCATATAACTATTACAACTATAGCAACAATACCAACTGGATAGATGAAATTACTCAACTTGGCTATATTCAGGATCATAACGTTTCCTTATCGGGTGGAGGTGATAAAGCAAGATATTATACCTCTATTGGTTACCTGGGCCAGCGGGGTACAACCATCGGTACCGATCTATCCCGTATTTCTGCCCGTATTAACCTCGACTTTGCCGTATCTGACCGCATCCGGTTCAGAACTGACCTTTCCTACACCCACCTCGATAATAACCAAAATTATACAAACAACATCAGGGGCGTAGCTTATAACAAAATGCCCAACATGAGTGTGTGGGAATACAACGAGTATGGGGAAGTAACACCAAATTATTTTTCGCCCGTCAGCAACGTGCAGGGGCAGTATTCAGGTACATTTAACCCTGTAGCCATGGCGCGGGAGGGCAAAAACAGGCTGTTGGGAGAGCGAATCATACCAAAGTTCAACCTGCGCTATGATATAGTACCTGGAATATTAAATGCTTCGTCAGATGTGCAATTCGATATTAACAACAGCAAGACCAACATGTTCCTGCCACAGACTGCTACCGGCAGGCCCTGGACAGAAACAACAATAAATAGGGCTTCCGACACGGATTATGACAAATTCAGTGTTATCACCAAATCGAATCTCCTGTTCACACCTAAGCTGGGCGAAAATCATACTTTTCAGGGACTTGCTTCTTTTATGACATTCGATGCTACTACTGTAGGCTATAATATAATGACTTCCAACACCGCCTCTGCTTACCTGCAGGATCCTTCAATACCTGCTCGTATTCAGAACGAAGAACTTAACTTATCGGCATCTGAAGTGCAGAGCAGAAGTCTAGGTATGTTGCTTAGCGCTCAATACGGCTTCCTGGACCGCTATATAGTAAACGTCGGCGTACGCCGCGACGGCAGCTCCAAATTTGGACAAAATCACCGTTACGGTACTTTCCCGTCTATTTCCGCCCGCTGGAGAATATCAGGTGAGTCTTTCATGCAGAATTTCCATTTCATAAATGACCTGAGCGCCAGGGCCAGCTTCGGGGCGAGTGGTAATGAGCCACGGGGTGCTTACGGGCACTATAACCTCTACCAAAGCCTTGCATGGAACTACCTGGATCTTTCAGGAACTTATCCAACCAACATGGAACTCCGGGACCTGAGATGGGAGACTGTTAATCAATCAAACTTTGGCTTGAACCTATCCTTGTTCGATAATCGCATCACAATAGATGCCGACCTGTACAGAAGAAGAACAAAAGACATGTTCTTCGGGGGGCTGCAAATTGCGTCCATCACCGGTTTCAATAACGTGGACATGAACGTAGGCACCATGGATAATCAGGGATGGGAACTTGCCATGAATTTTACCCCCTATAAAACAAAGGACCTTACCATTAATTTTGCCGTAAACCTGGCCCATAACCAGAACATGATCCGCGAAATATCAGAGTACTACCCACTTGAAAGAGGCAGATTGGATCAAAACGGCCAGTACCTGGTAACCATACAAAAAAACAATCCTTTTGGCTCTTTCTATGGCTACCGTTACCTGGGTGTCTACAAAGATGCCGAGGCTACCATTGCCAGGGACAAAGATGGGAATGCCGTTACAGGTCCTAACGGGCAGGTCGTGCCTATGCGTTTTGGTTACCCTACCGTCGATTATGTTTTCCAGCCGGGAGACGCCATGTACGAAGACATTAACAAGGATGGAAACATAGACTACAAAGATGTGGTGTACCTAGGTAATGCCAACCCAAAGTTAACAGGTGGTTTCGGCCCATCTGTTACTTACAAGGGCTTTCGTTTGAACATGTTCTTCAACTTCCGGTACAAGTACGACGTCGTGAACCAGACCAGGATGCAGACAGAGAACATGTACAACTACAATAACCAGAGCACTGCTATCCTGAGAAGGTGGAGACGCCCTGGCGACGAAACTGATATACCGCGTGCCCTCATTGGTCAAGGTTACAACTGGCTGGCATCAGACCGTTACGTAGAAGATGGCAGCTTCTTAAGATTTCGTACCATTACCCTGCGTTACAACCTTCCTAAGAACCTGAGTCAGAAGATTGGCTCTGAGGATGTTGGTATGTATATCACAACCGAAAACCTCTTCACCTTTACCAATTATAACGGGCAGGATCCGGAGGTGCCTCTGGCAGGTTCTGACCCATTCAGAATCGGTTTTGATACTTCCAGAACGCCCCCTGTTAAAACAGTGACATTGGGGTTCAATGTAAGGTTTTAGTATAAAAAAATAATAGCATAAGAGCATGAAAAGGAATTTTATATACAAATCAGTTTTGGTAGTAGTTGCCCTGGTAGCAAGTGCCTGCGATAGCTGGCTTGAACTGAAGCCTGTGAACGGTATAGTACGGCAAGACTACTGGAAAACCAAAGAGCAGGTGCAATCTGCCGTAATCGGTATTTACGGCAATATGCTGGACAGCGACTTGACCGAAAAGCTGTTTTTGTGGGGCGAGCTACGGGCCGATATGCTGATGGAAAACTCAGGCATCCGGTTCAATGAGATGGAAGTGATAAACGGCAATATTGTCGAAACAAATGTTATTGCAGATTGGCGACCATTTTACCGGATAATTAACTACTGTAATACCGTAATAGAATTAGCTCCGGCTGTTTTGGAAGAAGACAGAACCTTTACACAGCAACAGCTGGATGGATTTCTGGGGGAAGCTTATGCAATACGAGGATTGATGTATTTCTACTTGGGCAGAAGCTTTGGCGACGTACCTCTGAAGTTAAATGCCACGATCAGTGATGACCAAGCTGTAGCCCTACCTAAATCGAGTCAGGCACAGGTATTTAACCAGGTAGCAAAAGATTTGGAGCGGGCAGAACAACTGGCAGTATTAACGTATGGTAATAATGCGCATAACAAAGGACGTATTACCAAATATTCTGTTAATGCCATACAGGCTGACTTGTACCTATGGAAGGACCAATACGACAGTGCCCGTATTGCATGCGATAAAATTATCAATTCCGGTCAGTTCGGACTTGTACAGGGAAGTAACAACCCGCAATGGTTTCAGCAGCTTTATGTGCAGGGTAACTCTAGCGAAGCTGTTTTCTCGCTTCAATTTAATGCCCAAAAGACCAATCCTTTCTATTCTATGTTCAGCACCGTGACGGGTCGCCGTTTCCTTGCCGCTAACCGGGTTCTGGAAGATGTATTCCCGCCTGATCCAGTTGATCCTTTTAATGTGGATATAAGGTCACAGGCTTCTGTAAGAGTTTCAACTGGGGCTGTGTGGAAATACCTGGGTTTCACGTTGCAGGACAGCAGAACATTGAATGATTCGTATGCGCACTGGATTTTTTACCGCTTTGCAGATGTGCTCCTGATGAAAGCAGAAGCATTGGTAGCTGGTGAGATGGGAAGAGGTGAAGAAGCGCTGGAGCTTATTCGCCGTATCCGCCAACGAGCCAATGCCTCACCGAATACTGACCCAACGATAGATAATCAGAGCTTCGACCCGAATGCGAAAGAGGATATGATAGATTTTATTCTGGAGGAAAGGGCACGCGAGTTTGCCTTCGAAGGGAAAAGATGGTACGATATTTTAAGGAATGCCCGTCGTCCTGCAGGTGCTGGCGGTGCGCCATACGCCCGCCAGGATATCTTAAACCAGATGGTGATCGACAGCGCCCCGTCGGAACGGCAGCAATCCATCATTAATAAATACAATGATCCTAATAGCCATTACTGGCCTATCTTTCAGTATGAGCTTTTTACGAATAAGAGTTTGGAGCAAAATCCTTTTTACAGAGGCAGGTAAATAACAAAGTATGAATATGAACAGTGTACAAAAAATGAAAAATTTATCGGCCCGGATGCTGGTGCTCAGCCTGCTGGTACTTACTACCTTGTGGGGGTGCAAAGATGATTTCATGGAAATCAGCACGACCACTGATGTGAACATGATGGGCTATTTTGATGAGAATCCTGATCAGTTCTCCAGCCTGACAGCTATCCTGCATAAAACCGGAAATGCCGGTTACCTGCAAACGTATGGTTCTTATACTTTTTTTGCGCCAACGAACGAGGCTGTCGCCACTTATCTGCAGGAGAAAGGAGTCTCTACTATTGATCAGTTAGAACTTGATGAACTAAAGCAGTTGGTTCGGTTTCATATGATTGACGATACAATATCTAGTTCCAGTTTTACTGACGGCAAGCTCCCCCGAGTAACTATGCTCGGGCAGTACATAATAACAGGAGATGAACTGATCAACGGGGTAGCCAGAATCAGAGTGAATCGCCAGGCCAATGTGATACAAGCCAATATCAGAACTGGAAATGGCATTATCCACACTGTTGACCGAATGTTGCAGCCAGCCAGCCAGACACTGGCGCAAATGCTGGAAAGTAAAAGCGAATACTCCATATTTACCGCTGCACTCAAAGAAACCGGATTGTATAATGCTCTCAACCAACTATATCTTAACGGAGGAAATACAGAGCGGGCCTGGTATACGGTTCTGGCGCAGACGGACGCGGTCTTTCACAGCCATAATATCACTAGTTACGAAGAACTGAAAGCACAATACTCCACAACCGGAAATCCTGCTGATCCAACAGATGGCTTGTACCTTTACATGTCGTATCGCATTTTGAAAGATCCGAAATACCTGGCAGATTTGGTTTCGTCCCCTTCGCACGAAACGCTGGCACCGCAAGAGGTGATTACCTCCAGGCTTAAAGGGGTACAGGTACTTATTAACGAAGATATTTTTAACGGCGTATTAGAGCCAGGTGTACCTGTTGAACGCAAGGCAAGCGACAACACAGCTACCAATGGTGTGTTGCACACCGTTACATCAGATTTTGAGATTAAAAAGCGTGAGCCGGTACGGGTATTTTTTGATTTAGCTGATCAGCCTGAAATCAGAATACTGCCTCAGTTCAGAAGACCAGGATCCGGATCTGTTTCATTCCCGGCGCTTACTTCCTTTAAAGAGATTTATGTAGAAGGGGCAGGAAGCTCATCAATCACTTACAATTCGGGCTCATCTACCAGCGCTGACGGATATGCGTATCACGATTTTCTTTCGGTCAGAATGAGTGCGAACGTAGCCAGGCTGGTAGAATTTACTACACCAGCTATTGTGAAGGGCAGATACAGGGTTTGGATTGGCTTCAGACGAATAATCGCAGCTCCTGTACAGGTTTATTTTAATAACGAGGTGCTGCCAAGAACAATTGATATGCAACAGTGGTATCCCGGCGGCATCGAGAGGGAAACACTGGCACAGGGAGCCAAACTATATATTCATGATAGACCAGGGGCATCGTATGCCCGCTTAGCAGGAACAATTGAAGTAGAAACCACCGGAAGACACAAGATAAAATTTGTAGGCTTAACTAATGGCCCAACGGGTGTACATCAGATAGATATGATCCAATTCATTCCGGAAGACCAGGACCAGCTTTATCCTAAGCTGATGCGTGACGGCACGTTAGTTTACGAATAGTAGCAACCGGTAAGATGAAATGCATACACTGGCAGGCACTTAAAGCGACTGCCAGTGTATGCAAAGTTTAAGATGCCTTAAAAAATAAAATACAGATGACCCTTTTCAAGAAATTAATAGTAATAGCCTGTCTCTTGGTAGGTTTTACCGCCTGTCAGGATAGGTGGGAGGAACATACAACGAACGAGGCTGTATTGGGCGAAAGTGTAATGCAGGTAATCAGTGAAACGCCAAAATTAAGTAAGTTCAATGAACTAGTGGTAAAAGCAGGACTTGACCAGGAACTGAATTCCTCTAAGGCCTTTACTGTATGGGCTCCTTCTAACGAGGCTCTGCAAAACCTTGACCAGGCTATTGTTAACGACCCGGTAAGGCTGAAGCAATTTGTAAGCAACCACATCAGCTACCAGCAGTATTTTACTCATACCCCGCTGCCGGCATCTTCCCGGATTAAAACGCTGAGCGGGAAACTTATTTTCTGGGACAGGCAGGCGGCGCTGGTAGACGGCGCAGGCATTGAGGAGGCCAACACGTATGCCGGAAACGGTGTGCTGCATATCGTTAATGCACCTCTCTTTCCCCGTCTGAACGCCTGGGAGTTTCTTGCTGGCACCGCTTTTGGTCAGCGACAGAAAGCTTATCTGCAATCGTTGGAAGAAACAGTGTTCGTGCCGGGTCTGGCTACCCAGATTGGTGTTGAACCCGAAACCGGTATGCCTGTGTATGAACCTAACACAGGCTATGTACAACAGAACCGGTTTTTTCAGCAGGTATATAACCTGGCCAACGAAGATTCTGTTTATAGCTTTGTGCTGCTAACCGATGAAGCTTTTGAGGCTGAAACAGACAGGTTCCGAAAGTATTATACCACCGGGTCTGCCGATAGTACTACCACCCTCACCAACTGGGCTGTTTCCAAAGATCTGGTCTTCCGGGGTGTCTATACAAAAGAGACGATTCCTGCAGTGTTGGTGTCCAGGTCGGGGGTACAGGTGCACATCGATAAAAATGCCATTGTACATGAAGAACGTACTTCTAATGGGGTTGTATTTGTAGTCAACAATTTGCAGGTAGCGCCGGAACAAAAAATAAAAACAATGCGCGTAGAAGGCGAAGCAATATTTAATAACAGAACAAGCCGCATGAGCCACCCGGATAAAGCTGGTAATGTAACGTTGCAGCAAAGGAGAGATATAGACGGCACCACGTTTACATACCTGCGCGCCACAGCCCATAGTATTTCCGGGCTGTGGCTCCGGTATACACTTCCGAATGTGCCCGCTACAAAATATAAAGTTTACTGGCGAGTGCATAATGATTTTCAGACCGCCTTGTTCCAACAGCAGGTTGCCTTTAGAAATCCAGATGCCACGGAGCTGCCTTATATCGACATAGAGCCTACCACAAGCCCGCTTAGGCAGGAAATAGGGGAGTATACCGTAGATCGGTATGGCAACCTCAACGTCTACCTGCGTAGCGCCATGTCCACGAATAATGCATTAAACCCTCTTACACTTGATTACCTGGAACTGGTGCCTGTATTTTAATTAATCTAACTGTTGAAGAAGAATATGTATTTTTTTATAAAAAGATTAAAAGAGTTGTCTTTCCTCTTTGCTCTGGCCGGTATTCCGGTTTGTGCCTTTGCACAAGGCGACGTGGCCGGTGCAAATACCGACAGCGTTGTGGTAGCCAGACAGCAGGTAGGTGGTGTAGAAGTTACCGGTACGGTTACGGCAGCTGCCACCGGACGCCCAATTTCCGGTATCAGTGTCAGCGTGCCGGAGTATTCGGCTGCTTTCACCGACGATAATGGCAACTTTAAGATTAACATGCCTTCTTCCAACTCTACCCTGATGGTGGAAGGTGAAGGTTACAATCGGAAAGAAGTAGCTGTTAAAGGCAGAGGTGCTGTTACTGTCAGTTTACATGAAGGCATTTTCAATTCCCTCTATGATGTAGCCGTGCTGCCCAATTCAGTCTCCAGGCCAATCAGCCAGGTAACTGCCGCTGTGGTATCGTTAACACCGGAGCAGGAAAAGTGGAGCACTTCCGCCGAAACACCCGAAAACTTGCTGCAAGGCCGGGTTGCGGGCCTGAATGTAGTTCGCCGTTCCGGTACACCCGGCATGGGGGCAAACCTTTTTCTGAGAGGTTTTAATTCGCTTTACACGACCAATCAGCCGCTCGTTATAGTAGACGGGATGATTTTCGATATGAACGATTATGGCGGTTCGCTTATCAGCAACCACTTTACCAACCCACTGGCGAACCTCGATGTGAAAGACATTGAAAACATGACGGTCATAAAAGATGCGACCTCGACCTATGGGGCCAAGGGAGCAAACGGCGCTATCATCATCACGACCGCCTATGCCAAGACCATGGATACTAAAATAGACTTCGCAGCTTATTCCGGTGTAAACATGCAGCCGCAGAGCCTTCCGCTTATGAATGCCCGCAACTACCGTGTCTATCTGAACGATGTGCTCAAGAGCAGTGGCATGCCCGATAATCAGATTCAGGCCCGTCCTTTTATGAACGATGATCCTTCGGCGCCGGGGTATTATACCTACCAGAACGATACCGACTGGCAACGTGAGGTATTTAAGAGAAGTTATAACCAGAACTACTACATGCGGGTAGTCGGCGGCGATAACATTGCCAAATACGCGCTGTCTATGGGCTATCTGGATAATGGCAGCATTGTGGAGAATAATAACTTTACCCGTTATAATACCCTCTTCAATGCCGATCTGAACATTTCGCCTAAGCTGAAAGTACAGACTAACCTTGGTTTTACCTACGCAGAGCAGCAGCTGTCTGATCAGGGCAATGCCCTTAAAACCGATCCTATATACCTGAGCCAGATTAAAGCGCCTTTCCTGTCGAGGAATGAACGATCAGACGATGGTGTTACTTCCCCGAACTTGTCGGACACCGATATTTTTAATATTGGCAACCCGTCCATTATCACGAACAATATGCAAGCCAATGGTAGTAATTACAGGTTTTTTGGCTCTTTTAATTTTAATTATTCCTTCACCAGGAACCTGGTAGCTAGTACCCAGTTTGGCGTTACCTTCGATAAGGTTCGGGAGAGCTTTTTTATACCGCGCAAAGGCACCACACACGAAGTACTGGAGAATACCATTGCAGAAAGCAGGATGGGAGCACAGGTGAAACGCCTGTTTGCTATCTTCAGCGACAGCCGCCTTGCCTACACTAAAACCTTTAACACAATTCATTCCTTCGATGGAAACATTGGGGTAAGGTACAGCCAGAATAACAGCGAAAGCGACAGAGGCCTCGGATTTAACTCGGCAGCTGACGAATTGCGCCTGCTGGGTTCAGGACCTTCTGCCTTGCGCCAGGCCGGTGGCGATATTGGCAAATGGCTTTGGTTAAACTATTATGCAGGCGCTAATTACGGACTTCTTAACAAATATTTCCTCTCCGTGAACCTAGCTGTAGATGGCTCTTCCCGCTTTGGAACTGAGGCAGAAGACGGCATCCGCCTCTTCGACCGTAAATTTGGTGTATTTCCTTCAGTGGGGGCAGCATGGCTTATCTCTTCGGAAGGTTTTATGGCCGCTGCAGACTTTATCGACCTGCTGAAGCTTCGAACTAACTACAGCATCAGCGGGAACGACGATATAGGTAATTACTCTGCCCGCCAGTTTTACACCACGCAAAATCTGCTGGGTATGCAGGGGCTGGTAAGAGGCAATATCGCTAACCCCGCTTTGCAATGGGAAACAAGCCGAAAATTGAATGCCGGACTGGATGTGGCCCTGTTCAACGAAAAAGTATCTCTTTCGGTAGATGTGTACCGCAACCAGACTGATAATATGTTAGTACGCGAGCAGTTAAGCACCCCTGCAGGAATTGATTTTATGTTCACCAACGATGGTTCGATGGTAAACAAGGGCGTGGATGTGACGCTTAACAGCCGTGTGGTTAATACCAGCGCGTTCACCTGGGATTTAGGCATTACCCTTTCCAAGTACCGAAATGAAATCACCAGCCTGTCGACGGACCAGTTTACCACTCAGTTTGCAGGTGCTACTATCCTTACGCGCGTAGGGCAGCAGGCTAATCTATTCTATGGCTATAAGACGAACGGCATTTATGCTACAAACGAGGAAGCTGCGCAGGCGGGGCTTAGAACCAGAACGCCAAATGGCATGATTGTTCCATTTCAGGGCGGTGATATGCGCTTTGTAAACACCAGCGGCGATGCGGAAGGCCTAATTGATGATAACGATAGGGTAGTTATCGGAAATCCTAATCCGGATTTTGTTGGCATGTTTAATACCCGGTTCGGGTATAAGCGTCTTTCGCTGAACGCTGTCTTTACGTTTAGCAAAGGCAACGATATCTACAACTATACAAGGGCACAGTTAGAATCTGCTTCCGGTACGGAGAACCAAACTAATGCCGTTATCCGGAGGTGGAGAACTGACAGACAGGTAACTGATATGCCAAGAGCCAACTGGGGCGACCCGATGGGCAATACCCGTTTCTCCGACCGTTGGATTGAAGACGGTTCCTACCTGAGGCTGCGTACGTTAACGCTTAACTACGACCTGCCGCTCAATACCAAGTTTTTAAAGTCATCATCATTCTATGTGTCTGCCAATAACCTGTTTACCATCACGAACTACCTGGGCTACGACCCGGAGTTCAGTGCAGGCGCATCCATCTTTGCACAGGGCGTAGACATCGGCATGATACCACAGTTCAGGTCTGTCTTGGTAGGCGTAAGGCTGGGATTATAATCAGAAAGTTTAATACAAAAGATATTATCACATGAAAAATAAATTATTCAGGTCGATTGCGCGGGTAGTGCCGGTTGTATTGCTAGGACTGAGCATACTCTCCTGTAAAGATATGTTTGAAATCGAACCGGAAACCACCCTTGATATTGAAAAGAGCTATCAGAATGTTTATGATGCCGATGCTGCCGTTATCGGCATATATGGAAAGTTTTTAAGGCTTGCGGAAGCTAATGTAGTTTTAAATGAGCTTCGAGCCGATTTAATGAACGTTACGCCCAATGCTGCTGCTCACGCAGATCTGATGGAGGTTAATTACCATACAGTTACCGAAGGTAACAAGTATGCTGACCCAAGGCCTTATTACGAGGTCATCCTTAACTGCAATGATGTGCTGCATAATTTCCGGAAAATGGTAAAGGAAAACAAGATAACTCAGGATCAGTTCAATTATCGCTATTCTGATATTGTCGCGCTCCGTAGCTGGGTATACCTGCAGTTGGGTATCCATTTCGGAAGTATACCTTATGTAACCAATCCTTTAGCTAATGTAAATGAGCTCAAGAGCCAGGCAGCCTTTCCTCGTATAGAATTTGAAACGCTGCTAGACAGCCTGATAAACTTTACCGAGAAGATTCCGCATAAGGGAGTATATCCGGAAGGAACCTCACTGCTCGTGAATATTGATGGTTATAACACCCGAAAGTTTTTTATCAACAAGCGCCTGGTTCTGGGGGACCTGCATTTATGGAAAGGGAATTATACCAATGCTGCCCGCCACTACCGGGTTATTATGGAAACCGCATCGGATAACCCAGGAAACACAACCCGATACTTCAATATGTACAGGGTAAGTTGGGCAGAAGCTTTTAACCCTGAGGTTGGGTTTAACGGCACCCAGTCAACTCCTTGGGACTTTGAGTGGGTATGGGATTTGCCTTTCAGCAAAGACTTCAGCCCAACCAACCCCTTTATTAAATTGTTCGCAAACGCAGGTGGTGAATACCTGATTAAGCCATCACAGAAAGCCATCGACAATTGGGCTGCTCAAACAAGGTCCTCCCTTACTCCGGGCGACATAAGAGGAACCTGGGCCGTACAGTACCAGTTTGGACAGCCTGTGGCTGGAAAGTACCTTCAGAATTTTAATCCGGCACTGCCTTTCGACACAAAAGGAAACTGGTTTTTAGCAAGGATCTCTATGATTCACCTTCGTTTTGCAGAGGCCGCCAACCGTGACGGTCATCAGAAACTGGCTGAGTCTTTTGTACAGCGGGGTATAAGAAGGAATTTTACATACCCAGATTCCCTTTTAACAACAACTAATCCGGATGTTAGTCGAACACAGCAAACCTTTCTTCCGGCGCCATATGATTTTGATGCCCGGATAGGCGATTTTCCACACTTTAGAGCACCATGGCACCGCCACGATGGCCTGAGATCACGGGCTGGTCTGCAGGATATAAATCTTGAAGGAGCTACGCAAGAGGGAATAGAAGATGCCATTATTCAGGAGGCAGCCCTTGAGTTGGCATTTGAAGGCAACCGCTGGGAAGATTTGCTGCGCATCGCCAGAAGAAGAAACGACCCCACTTTCCTGGCAGACAAAGTGGCCGAGAAGTTCGAAAAAGCCAATGACCCGCGTGCCGGGGAAGTAAGATCTAAGTTGTTAGACCGGCATAACTGGTACTTGCCTTTCCGTTGGGAATAGAAGAGCTGAACCTTTTCCTGCTTCTTTCATAACCGGGTGATTCCGGATAGCAACCTTTTTCATTTAGGTTGGAGGCAAGTTTTGAGCTGCCTTGGCGCCTACTCTGCCGCACACTGCACTTACGTTCACAGTAAAGACTGCTCCGTGGTTAAACCTGCAAGCTTCCACAGCTCTGTAGCGAAACCGCTCTATATTTAGACAGGCTATTGCCAAATGAAACTCCGAAGGGTTTTACTTTATAAGAGCCTGCCTAAATATATGCTTTGGATAAAGTCATATTAATTTATATTGTAAGCGTCCCTTAAAGTAAATTTTAATCTTGTAAACTCTCCGAATGTATCAAAACATAGACATCCAAAAATCAACTTTTAAGCATAGCGTTCTATTTATTTTATTTCTGCTTCTTGCCTTTTCTCTTGCCACTCCAGGCTTTGCCCAAAAACAGAACATTAAAAACAATTTGTTCTGGAACACCGAAGACGGGCAGCCTATTTATAGTCAGGGAGGGGGTGTATTTACGTTCAAGGATCCGAAAACCGGGCAGGAGAAATATTACTGGTACGGCGTCCATTACAAGGAAGCAGAAACTTACAGGGAATCCCCTAACAAAACATTGCCCAAGGCGAGCTTCGAATCTGTTACCTGCTACTCCTCCACCGACTTGGTTAACTGGACTTTCGAAGCAGACGCCCTGACAAAAGAGGTAGTATGGCCAGACGGAAGATGGACCTGGGTAGGACGTTTGGGGGTAACCTACATGGAAGAAATAAAACAATATGCCATGTTCGTTCAACATGGAATGGAAGAGCTCATCGCCCTTTCCGATTCACCTGTTGGTCCCTTTACCTGGCACCGGAAGTTTAGTATGCTCGACAGGATTGGCACATCAAACACAGGCGATCAGACTGTTTTTACGGATGATGACACGGGTAAATCCTACCTCGTTTATTCTTATGGAAGGGGTAGAAATAAAATATACATTTCCGAAATTGGCATAAAAGATGGGAAAGTAGATTTGCTTGATGTTACCCAAATATTTCATGGAGCGAGCCGTGAAGGTAACTGCATGTTTAAATATAAAGGGAAGTACTACATGGCGGCTTCCAACATCTATGGATGGGATTCTTCTTTAGCGTATTACCTGGTCGCAGACGATATTCGTGGACCGTATGAGCCGCTTAATAATATGTCGGTAATGGATGGCGCCAGCGACGATTATGCCCATGTAACGCAAACAGGTTTTTTCGTGCGCCTGAAAGGCAGCAAGCAGGAGACAGTTGTTTACTGTGGCGACCGTTGGTCCAACTTCGCTGGCAACGGGCTGGGCTACAACCAGTGGGTGCCCATGTCATTTAACGGGGCAAAGCCATACTTCAATTCCCTGGACTCCTGGAACCTGGATGCTAAAACAGGCGAATGGGAAGCAGCCGTTAATAACAACTATGTGAAAAACGGAAGTTTTGAAGCCGATCGAAAAAGGATGCCCAGCCATGTTAAACCTGTTCAAACTTATCTGATAGGTTGGGAAACCACTGTCCTGAAAGGGAACAAAGTCTCACTCGATTCTCTCAGTTCACCCGTTCTCAATTTTGCCAATTCAGAAGAAGACAGGAAAACAGTGGTAGGCGAAAGAAGCCTCCATATCAGCGATAAGGTACCTTTCGAGCGCAATGTTTCGCAAGTCATCAGCTCTTCACCGTATGTCAAACTACAGGACGGCTCTTACACCCTGAAAGCAACTATCCGCAACAGCAAAGAGTTTTCAAAGCTTGAAATGTATGCCGAAAGCGCAGGTAAGCGGAAGACGCACAAGGTGAAGGGAACAAACCCGCAATGGAAAACAATTGAGCTCAAAAATGTATTGGTCAAAAACGGCAAGGTCGAAGTTGGCTTTAGAGCAGCAGGGAAAGCGGGAGCCACCTGCCAGGTTGATGATGTTTCTCTTGTGCTTGAAAAATAGGCCCACCTGCTAAATGATAAAGCGCTGCATAGGTCCTAAGCTTAAGCAGCGCTTTATCATTTAGCAGCTTATATCAATTACTGAAGTTGATAACTTTGCCTGGAGGAGTTATAATGCTTCTATTTTATATAATATTTGTATTTGCAGCACAATTATCGAATTTTATAATTCATGCAGTTTACTTCCATCATTTTTATTGCTGCACCTGTCACCATAACTGCTGCTTTTTGGTTTGGATGGTATAAACAGCTGGTTTAAGATTATTGCTTTGAAGTGCCTAGGAAAATGACACATGAAAGAAAGGTGCTAATAAACGGTTTAAAATAAGAATGCCCTACACCACGAAACGCCGCCAAAAACCCGCACCTTACCTGTTCTGGTTAGCAGGAACAGTGCTCCTGGCTAGCCTGCTTGCTGTTTATTATTTTCGGTTTGTTCTTACAGAAGCCACGCAAACCTCCCTGGCTCCCGCGACGGTACAGCTGCTGGGTGAACTGGAAGGCGAAGTGGTAGTAGAAGTACATCTGCAAGAGCCTGTGCCGGAAGACCTTAAACCTCTGGAGCAGTCGGTACGTGAAACGCTGGATGCGTTTGGTGCCCGTAGCGGCGGCAAACTCCGCTATGCATTCCTGGATGCTACAGTTACAGCCCCGGATAAAGACTTATCCACTGATTCTACGGTACGAACCAATAAAGAGCGCATGCCAATAAACCGGGAAGCTATAGAACAGGAAAATAACCTTGGGCGGCTAGAGTTCCCGAAGGTACTTGTAAAATATGGTAGCAAGGAAACAAGTGTTACGCTGCTCAAAGGCAACCTGGCTGTTACAAAAGAGGATCGCCTGCGCCGGGCGATAGAAGGCGTGGAGTATGAGTTAGCCATGGCAATCAAAAAAGTGGCTTTCCCGGTTCAAAAGAAAATTGGCTATGTCGTAGGTCAGGGAGAACTGGAATCCACCCATGTAGCCGACCTGATGCACTCGCTGCAGGAGTTTTACCAGGTTAAGGTGATAACGCTCCCGGAGCTGTCCTCATTACAGGGCTTTGACCTGGTCATAATTGTGAAACCATCCAAGCCTTATGCAGAGGCTGATAAATATAAAATTGACCAGTTTATCATGCATGGCGGAAAAGCCCTTTTCTTTATCGATGCCCTCCATTCAACCATGGATAGTATTGGTATTGGTACAGCCACTGCGAGGCCGGCTCCTCATAACCTGGATGACCTTTTGCTGCAGTATGGAGTACGGTTAAACCATACCCTTATCATGGACCTTAATTCTGCTTTTATTCCGGTTTTCACGGGTAAAGAGGGGGAAGAAAAGGTGGCACAAGCCGTAAACTGGCGCTTTTACCCGCAGCTTTATACCTTTAGTAACCATCAGATCAGCCGCAACATCGATGCTGTTTACGCCAGATTTGTAGGAACCATGGATACCGTACAGGCAGCTGGTATCCGGAAAACGCCCCTGGTTTATTCCTCAAAGTATACCCGCATCGTGCAGGCTCCTGTACCAATTACACTGGAAGAAGCGCTTGCTTATGTGGAGCAGGAAAAGTATGTTGAACCACCGCAAGCGGTAGGGTATCTGCTGGAGGGCAGCTTTACCTCGCTCTACCAAAACAAGGGTACCCCCGCAGGAGCCGCCGCTGGAAAAATGCGCGTAAAAGGCGAAAAGTCCCACATCGCTGTTTTCGCCGATGGAGATCTGCCCCGCAATGAACTAAACGAGCAAACAGGCCAGCCTTACCTGCTCGG
Organism: Pontibacter qinzhouensis; assembly: GCF_008017455.1. Taxonomy (GTDB): domain Bacteria; phylum Bacteroidota; class Bacteroidia; order Cytophagales; family Hymenobacteraceae; genus Pontibacter; species Pontibacter qinzhouensis. Next base: position 26,607 of record NZ_VRTY01000050.1, read on the forward strand.
CTTCGACCATCACACTGGCGATTTATATGCCAACAAAGAACTGGCGCTGAACACGGTTCACTACCTGCTTCAGCCAGAAGGGTTGATTAACGCGCGTAGCAAAGAGCATGGCCTGCATAGGCAGTAGGAGCCTTACATCTAGTTGTGCGGACAGATAAAACGTTTGGTTAATATAACGTACACGCACCAAACGTCTTCAGCTGAAGGTATGGTTTTGATGGAAGGTGTAGCATACTTATAATTAATTGAGGAATGATTACATGCCCGCTTAACTGAGAACATACCTGCTAACAATATCTTATTGGTAATCAGGTTAAAGATTTTTGTTAGTTATAGGCAATGTATCAGGAGGAGGGACTTTTTGGTACAATTTACCGGTTAATTGCTTCTAATAGTTATTAGTATTGTGTCCTGACTTTTCATCTAAAGCAGATGCTGGCGTGAATGGAAAATTGAACTGGTAAAAGTATAAACAAACCAGCAATATAATCTGCGACATAACTTGTCGAAATTTGATATAGAAAAATCTGCTGCAACTGCTGCCACCACACTTCCTCCTTGTTTTCGACATGTTGTGACATGGTCTATAAAATAGTAGCAAGCATTGCTTCTTAGAAATAATACATCATTCATAACCTGAAATTACATGTTCAAACCCACTTGGATCTCCCTGCTCTGCCTGCCACTACTTTTTGCAGGCAACACCGCGTTTTCACAAAGCATTGACTTTAAATTTGATTTAGGAAGCGGAAAAGTTGCCAAAGGCTACACAGGTTTAACGCCAAAAAATATTTATTCCGAAGAAGCAGGCTATGGCTTTGAGGCGGCAACCCCCGTGACTGCTGTTGACCGCAAAGGAAAAGATGCCTTAACACGGGATTTTGTAACAAGTGACAAGCCTTTCTATTTTTCTGTGAATGTGCCGGAAGGCAATTACAAAGTAACTGTAACGTTTGGCGATAGAAAAGGGAAAACAGCAGCCACCGTAAAAGCCGAATCGCGGCGCCTGATGCTCGAGAACGTGCAAACCAACGAAGGCGAATTTATAACCAAAACCTTCATCGTCAACATCAAAGACCGGAACATTGATGGTACCAAACAGGTGAGATTAAAGGAAAGGGAGCTGGCCAAATTAGACTGGGATAACAAACTGACGCTCGAGTTTGATCTGCAGCCAGCCCTGAATGCCATCGAAATTACAAAAGTAGAGGACCAGATAACCGTTTTCCTGGCAGGCAACTCTACCGTGGTGAACCAGAATGAGGAGCCCTGGGCTTCATGGGGGCAAATGATTCCCCGCTTCTTTAAGCCTGGTGTTGCCATTGCCAACCATGCCGAATCCGGTTTATCGTTAGGAAGCTTTATCAGCAGCAACCGGCTGGAAAAAGTGCTGAACGTTATGAAGCCTGGCGACTTTGTGTTTGTTGAATTCGGGCATAATGATGCGAAGGAAAAAGGAGAGCATGCCGGTCCCTATAAATCCTACACCCAGCGCCTGCAAATCTTTGCCAAAGAAGTAAAAGCAAAAGGAGGTACCTTGGTCATTCTGACTCCAACAGCCCGAAGGTCTTTTAAAAATGGACAAATGACCAATTCCCATGGTGATTTTCCGGATGCAGCCAAAAAAGTAGCTCGGGAAGAGAACGTGCCGCTTATCGACCTTACTGCCTATACCACCACCATGTATGAAACACTAGGAGACGAAGGTTCTAAAACCGCATTCGTCATCTACCCGGAACTGGGTCTGAACGATAATACTCATTTCAACACCTACGGCGCTTACCAGATTGCCAAAATCGTTGCCCAGGGAATAAAGGAAAATAACCTGAAACTGGCAGAGTATCTGGTTGAGATGCCTGCCTTCGATCCTAAAAAGCCCGATTCGTTTTTAAACTTCTACTGGCCTCCAAGCCCACTGTCAAGCTCCATTAAGCCGGATGGTAATTAATAACTGATGTTACGCATTTAGCTTATGAAAAAAGCCTTTAAGTTTGGCTTCAACTCTCTTAGTTGCTGCTTGATCCGGTGCTCTTAAGCTTAGATGTTGCATTGTAAAAGACTTAGCGCTTAAGCTTGGGGAAGGGGGCCTATTTAAGCGGGGCCTCGTCTTTGGCTATCGCCGCTGTGTTCCCTCCAGGGGTGCAGGGGCCTCTTTTAGGCTCGCTCGCGCTCAGGCTGCCGTCAAGGCGGCACCGGATCTCACAAATACAGGGCCCTTTCCCCCGGCGGCTCAACCCAAAAGCTGATGACGGGGTTAAGCCCTGAAAGATAATAATCGCTATAAATACGGCAAGTCTGACGAATACTGCAGAAGCGCCAAAGGCGTGCACGACTCAACGCACCCGAATCACGAAGAAGCAAAACAAATTGCGTTCTTATTTGCCCAAGAGGTAAAAATGCAAAAGCTGCCACTGCGGAAATATTTAAAATAGAATGGAACGAAAACCAAACAGCGCCTTGGAATAAAAAAATGAGACGACCTTGTTTTTTAGTGCCCTCCTGTTTTTACTTGTAGGTACTACAGCACGCAGGACTACAGAATGCACCAACTCTTATCAAACCGATCAACCTGGTCTTAACCCCTGTGCTGATAACTGGAATTTAAAGATAAGTCAAGCAGGCATCGGTATAGATGTATAGCTAAGCCTACAGCATTATGAAGAAGGGCAGCTTTTGTATGGTTCCCTCTGCATGCCAAAGGCGTGAGGAAATATCATGTTCCGTTCACCCCACCAGGGTTAGGTTTCAAAACCTAGAGTTCTTTTAGCGTTTTTGCTGAGTACAAACAAGAAAGTTCTGTCAGATAAATCAATTTGCTTCAGTGTTCGCTTCTAAATTATTCTAATGAAAACAGCCTCCAGAAGGTTTTGCAGCCGAATTTTGCCAAGGGTCTACCCGACATGTTTTAGTTGCATGTACTTAGCTTTTCATCCATGTATTAAATTATTTGTAAATGCTTATTTTTAACAGGTAAACGCATTAAAACTTAAGTGTTATTGAGCTAAAATGAATTTGTTTGGTGTTAGCTCTGCATGGACTTAACTACCTTTTTTGCTGGAGTTCCTGATTTTCGTTTGAACAGGCGCAAGAAGCACCAATTAGTTGACATTTTAGGTATCGCCCTTCTGGCTATCGTCAGCGGAGCAGATGATTTTGAGGAGATAGAGGCCTACGGCAAAAGGAAGGAGCCTTTTTTGCGCACCTTTCTGGCTCTTGCAAATGGTGTCCCCTCCCACGACACCTTTAACCGGGTGTTTAAGTTTATGGACAAGGATGCTTTCGGGGCGTGCCTCTACACCTGGTCCAGGGAACTTCTCTCTTTTCTGGAGGAGAAGATGCCCCATTTCAACCTGGACGGCAAAGTGTTGCGAGCTACAGCTAAGGCAGGGGCTAAAAAGAGCGGCATCTGTATCGTGAGCGCCTGGGTGGCCGAGCAGCAGCTGGTGCTGGGCCAGGAGACAGTGGCGGCAAAGAGCAACGAAAAGACAGCCATTCCGCAGCTGATCAAATCTTTGGACCTGCCGGGGGCGCTGGTCAGTTGTGATGCAGCAGGCTGCCAGGCAAGTAACGCAGCGTTGATCGTAGAGGGGCAGGGAGATTATCTGCTAGCGATCAAAAAGAACCAGAAGCATGCCTATGAGCAGCTCTCCGAGTGGATGGAGGAAAGAAAAGGGACCTTGCCTGTGGACGAGTGGATAGATTTTGGCAGTGGCAGGATAGAGAAGAGGCGATGCTATGTGGAAAACCAACTGGAACTGCTGGATGGCCTTGCCGGCTGGCCTGATCTCAAGTCGGTGGTGATGGTAGAGAGCCAGCGCGAGAAGCTGGGCAAAATGACTATTGAGACCCGCTTCTACCTGAGCAGTCTGGAGGCTAGGCCAGCGCAGTTTAACAAACTGGTGCGCAATCACTGGAGCATTGAAAACCAGCTGCATTGGCGGCTGGATGTCGTATTCCGGGAGGACATGTCCCGCACCAGGCAGGGAAATGCCCCACAAAACATGGCTACTGCCAGGAAAATGGCCCTGCAGCTGCTGGGCCAGGTACAGGACAAGCAGAGCATGAAGAACAGAAGAAAAATGGCAGGATGGGATGATGAATACCTCCTAGAAGTAGTAAAGGGAATATTTAAATGCGTTTAACCTGATTAACAAGTAGAATAGAATATCAATTGTAACTTCCGAGAATGCTTTAGGCCCCTATGTAAACTCACTAAAGTTTTCAGACGAGAATGTCGTAGTGCCATTCTTCCTTTTGAGGGACAGAAAAGTTTATGCCTTAATATTCAAGTATTATGGAAGAAGTGCCGTCCTTAGCCTGATGACTTATCCTGATCTGCGAAATTGTGAACACATTACGAACAAACAACGGCCATATGACAATGATAAAGTAGGATTTCTTTGGAGCATCTGTCATAGAAGTATTATCAGCATCACGCAAAAGCAATTTAATAAATTGAAATAGGAAATTTTTATTAAAGAATTGACTCAATAATATAGACAGCGACAGTTCTTGCTGGACTTTGAACTTTTATTATTTCAATTTCATCCAAAAGATAAAAAAAGTCTTGTGTCGTGATACTTGTGTCCTTTTTCAAGGAACGATACCATTTCGGATTCCGATAAGTTATGTCTCCGTCTATATGAAGAATAATTTTGAATCCAAAAATTATAATTATCATGTTAGGTATTTTTGTAATTTTCCTTTTTATGATTTTCGCTTCCGCATCAACAACTCATCATGAGCCTCCGCTGTCGATCAGCAAGAAATTGTGGGGTAACATTCAGGATGAAGAAGTTTGGCTATATAAACTCACTAATTCCAACGGCATGACCGTTGAGATTACGAATTATGGAGCCATTGTAGTCAGTATTTCTACTCCAAATTGTGACGGTGAATTTGAAAATGTAGTGTTAGGGTTTGATAACCTGACTCAATATAAGACCCAAAATTCTTATTTTATGGGTGCGACCATTGGGCGATTCGCCAACCGAATAGCAGGTGCCGAATTTGTATTAGACAATACGTCCTATAAGCTGGCAGCCAACGACAACACAAATCATTCGCACGGTGGCAGGAAGGGCTTCGATAAAGTAGTTTGGAATGCATCAGAAGTAACCGGAGCAGATTCAGTTGGAGTTGTTCTTCAATACGTAAGTAAACACATGGAGGAAGGGTATCCCGGGAATCTGAATGTGCAGGTTACTTATGTATTGAATGATCGGAACGAGCTTAAGATTTATTATGAAGCCACCACCGATAAACCAACCATTGTTAACTTGACCCATCACAGCTATTTTAACCTGACTGCTGGCAAGAGCACTATTTTAGATCATGAGCTGACAATTTTTGCTGACTCAATTACGCCAACGGACCAGGCGTGGATTCCAACTGGTGAATTAGCCTCGGTTGCAGGTACCGATTTTGACTTTACCAAACCCTATTCAGTGGGTGAAAGGATTACAAATTTGCCTTATGGCTACAATATGAACTTTGTTCTTCGTAAAAAATTTGGTCATGAGCTTTCAAAAGCAGCTGAGGTTTTCGACGCTAAATCGGGACGACGTTTAGAGGTTTACACCACAGAACCTGGGTTACAGCTCTACACGGCCGACTATATGGATGGATCTCTAAAAGGCAGTGATAATATTAGTTTAGAAAAAAACATGGGCCTATGTCTGGAAGCGCAGCATTTTCCTGATTCTCCTAACAAAGTTGATTTTCCATCAACGGTGTTAAGGCCCGGCCAAACGTACAGTCAGCTTACGATATATAGGTTCTCGCGTCATTAGAGTTTCACTGGTTTACTGGATGATTTTTTTGGCCGTTACAGATTCTTGCCAGAAAATCCGCACTAAACCGGTTCAGCGTCACTTTTGGTAATAAATTATCCTTTATACTGCTTTCTATAATCGGAGGGAGCCTGCCCCATCTGCTTCTTAAAGATTCTGGAGAAATAAAAGGGATCGTCGAACCCCACCTCCTGGCAAATTTCCTTCATACTTAAAGGAGTAAAATACAGGAACTGACAAGCTTTCTGCAGTTTTAGGTTAATAAAGAACTGTATGGGCGAGAAGCCAGTCTTTTTACGGAAGAGACTGGAGAAATGCGAAACGGATAAATTCTGCTGCGCTGCCAGCTCCTGTACCTGAATATTTTCTTTCAGGTGCTTTTTCATATAGCTGACAGAGGCACTGATGGCATCATCTTCTGCCAGTTGCTGGCTTTTGTCATGATAAATTAAATCAGAAAGCAATTTTACTGTCTTTATGTAAATGAATTCAGCAGCTTCTGAAGATATCTCGTCTTCCAGAGATGCCATCAGACTATAGAACTCCTCCAGCCAGGCCTCCTTGTAGGCGATATAAATAGCTTCTTTACCGGCATTAACCTCAAACCTCCTGTAGAACTGCGCAGCCTGTTCTCCTGAGAAGTGTATCCAATAGATGCTCCAGGGCTCTTTTTCAGAACTTCCGTAATGGTGCGGCAAGCCTTTCGGGATAATATAAAAGGTATTCGCATGCAATTCAATTTCATTGCCGTCCATTTCTATCCATCCTTGTCCGCCTACACAGTACAGCAGAATATATTGTTCGCTTCCGTTTGGCCGCTCGCGGTCATGATGAGAAGCTCTGGGGTAATAGCCAACCGCAGTTGGATACAGATAACCGAACAACATATTTTCTTTCGCCATCTTCATCTTGTCAGGCGAAAGAACAACCATTTGCTGGCCTACAAATCCTTCTTTTATCTTTATTGGAACAACTGGTGAATTATCCATTAAACTGTTTTTAAATATTATACTAACATAATCGCTCCTTGAGCTTCATTGCCTATAAAGTCTTCTCTCTGCCGGATGCTAACACAACTGTGTGAAAGCTTCCTAAAGACCATAACAGTATACAATCGTAAGATAGTCCATGTCTTGGCGACAAATATCCATTTTTTTACTCAGTTTATAAAGTAAACTTGCACTTGTTAATAATAGCGAACATTCGTACGTATTTATACTTCTTTTATGGCTCCTTCACGTTCAGGCTTTAATACCAGTTACATCATTGGCATATCCTTTATTTCGGCATTAGGGGGTTATCTTTTCGGTTTCGACTTTGCCGTTATTGCCGGTGCGCTTCCGTTCCTTCGGCCCGCTTTTCAGTTAGATGCCTGGTGGGAAGGCTTTCTGACGGGCTCTCTTGCACTGGGTTGCATTGTAGGTTGTCTTCTTGCAGGTAACCTGGCAGACCGGTACGGACGGAGACCGGGATTGATGCTGGCTGCTGCTATTTTTGCTGTTTCTTCTATCGGAATGGCTTTGGCGGAAGGCTTCTCGATTTTCGTAACCATGCGGTTTGCAGCAGGGATAGGCGTAGGAATGGCTTCGATATTGAGCCCGCTCTATATCGCTGAGATTTCACCTGCCCAGGTGCGTGGCCGTAACGTGGCCATCAACCAGTTAACCATTGTAATTGGTATTCTGGTAACAAATATCGTCAACTATATGCTGGCTGGCAGCGGTCCGGAAGCCTGGCGCTGGATGTTTGGATTGGGAGCAGTGCCATCCGTCCTGTTTTTTATAGGCGTTATCTGGTTGCCGGAAAGCCCCAGGTGGTTGGTAAAAGCGGGCAGGGAAGCAAAAGCAAAAGCAGTTCTTGAAAAGATTGGCGCGGAAGAATTCGTGTCGACGACCATGCGGGACATAGGCAGGTCCTTTGAAGGCCTTACCAAACAATCCTACCGCGACGTGTTCCAAAAAGCTGTTCGCCCGGCCGTGCTGGTTGGTATAACGCTCGCTGTGTTTCAGCAGTTGTGCGGTATCAATGTCGTGTTCAATTATACCTCTACTATTTTCGAGTCGGTGGGAGCCGACCTGGACCGGCAGTTATTCGAGACGATAGCCATTGGCCTCGTGAACTTGGTGTTTACTATTGTGGCCATGTGGCAAGTAGATAAACTGGGCCGCCGCCCGCTGATGCTGTATGGTTCCATCGGCCTCTCGGTGGTGTACCTTGTGCTGGCTTACCTGTTGCAAAACCAGGCAGCTGCCGGGTTGGTGTCGATATTTGTGCTGATTGCCATTGCCCTGTATGCTACCTCCCTGGCGCCTGTTACCTGGGTTATCATTTCCGAAATTTTTCCAAACAAAATCCGCGGACTTGCCTCTTCTGTCGCCATTGTGTCGCTTTGGGCCGCCTATTTTGTGCTGGTTTTCACCTTCCCGATTCTGGCCGAGACGCTGGGCACCTACGGGCCGTTTTACCTCTATGCCATTATCTGCTTCCTTGGCTTCCTGTTCGTGAAATTTAAAGTAAAAGAAACAAAAGGCCAGACGCTCGAAGAACTGGAGCATAACCTGGTGCGGCACTGAGAGAAGGCGTGATTTTTTGTAGGGACAGGTCGGAGCCTGTCCAATCGTGCATCGGCCATCGTGCCGGACGAGCCATTGCTGAAGCAAACATGCAGGGCCGGTATTCCTTACCATCTGCTGTTGTTGCATCCAAAGGCCATCGTGCGGTAAGGTCGCAACCTGTCCGCACAGATCCAATCCGAACAATCAGAACTTTACCTTCATGATTTCGGGCTTCTCAGCGAAAACGTCTGAATAATCATCAAAACCATCATCAAATAAATCATCAAAACCACAACAACTAAACCAATGGAAAATATAAGTGTGAACGTCTGGGAAGAGAAAGTGATTATCCCGACCTATGGCATTGGCGCTCCGGACAAGAACCCTATGTTTTTTGAGAAGCGGGTGTACCAGGGCAGCAGCGGGGTGGTGTACCCGAACCCGGTGGTGGAAAAGATTTTTGATGAGAAAGAAGATAAGGAATATACAGGCCTTTTTCTGGAGAGCAAGTACCTCAAAATAATGATTCTGCCTGAACTGGGTGGGAGGGTGCAGATGGCCTTCGATAAAATAAAACAGCGTCATTTTATCTACTACAACCAGGTGATAAAGCCCGCGCTGGTAGGCCTCACCGGTCCCTGGATTTCGGGCGGCATTGAGTTTAACTGGCCGCAGCACCATCGCCCGAGCACCTTCGAGCCCGTGGATTACAAACTGGAAGAAAACCCTGACGGCAGCAAAACAGTGTGGGTGAACGAGGTGGAAAAGATGTTCCGCACCAAAGGAATGGCTGGCTTTACCCTGCACCCCGATAAAGCTTACCTTGAAATAAAAGCTCAGCTTTATAACCGCACCGATTTGCCGCAAACCTTCCTGTGGTGGGCCAACCCTGCCGTGAAGGTAAACGACGATTACCAATCAGTGTTTCCGCCGGATGTGAATGCTGTGTTCGACCACGGCAAGCGCGACGTGTCCACTTTTCCCATCGCTACAGGCACCTATTATAAAGTAGATTACTCCCCGGGCACGGACATTTCCAGGTACAAGAATATTCCGGTGCCGACCTCTTACATGGCCATCACATCGGACTATGATTTCATGGGCGGGTATGAGCACGACACGCAGGCAGGGGTGCTGCACGTGGCGAATCACCACGTATCGCCGGGCAAAAAGCAGTGGACCTGGGGCCACGGCGACTTCGGGCAGGCCTGGGACCGCAACCTCACCGACGAAGACGGGCCCTACATTGAACTCATGACAGGCGTCTTTACCGATAACCAACCCGACTTCAGCTGGCTCATGCCTTACGAGGAAAAGTCATTCACGCAGTACTTTATGCCCTACCGGGAGTTAGGCCTGGTGAAAAACGCGACCAAGGATGTTATGGTAGGCGTGGAGCTGTCGCAAGAGAAGGCCACGATAAAAGTGTTTGCTACTTCCGTGCAGAAAGCTGTAATCATAAAGCTGCTTGCCGACGGGAAGCAGGTGCTGGAGGTTACAACAGACCTTTCGCCGGAGCAGGTATTTGAGCAGACGGTAAATATTGGTGAAGGCGTAACAGAAGAGCAACTGCTGCTGACGCTTACAAATGCAACAGGCCGGGAGCTGCTGAAATACGACCCTGCCGGCAACCGGAAGAACGAAATACCCGAACCCGCCAAAGCAGCTCTGGCTCCCGCAGAAGTGGAAACCAACGAGCAGCTGTTCCTGACGGGGCAACACCTGGAGCAGTACCGCCACGCTACCTACAGCCCAGTGCCGTACTATGAAGAAGCCTTGCGCCGCGAACCGAAAGATGCCCGTTGCAATAACGCCCTGGGCGCCTGGTACCTGCGCCGTGGCCAGTTTGCAAAAAGCGAACCCTACTTCCGGAAGGCAGTTGAAACCCTGACGCAACGCAACCCTAATCCCTACGACAGTGAGCCTTACTACCACCTGGGCCTTTGCCTCTGGTACCAGGACCGCCTAAGTGAAGCGTACGATGCCTTCTGCAAAGTCACCTGGTCGGCCTCTTGTCAGGATGCCGCCTACTTCTGCCTTGCCCGCATCGACATGCAGCGGGAGGAACACGAGCTGGCGCTGGAGCATATCAACTGGTCGCTGGACCGCAACGCCCGCAACAGCAAAGCCTATGTAATCAAAGCAGCAGCCCTTCGCAAACTCAACCGCCCGGAAGAGGCGCAGCAGGTGTGCAGGCAGGCGCTGGAGCGCGACGGATTTAACCTGGGCGCATTTCACCAACTGTCACAAATAGCAGGTGCAGCAGGAGTGGAGGCAGGTGCAGCCGAAAAAAACAGACTGACAGAGCTGGCACGCGGAGCCGCTAACAACTACATCGAGTATGGGTTAGACTATGCCGCCGCCGGGCTATACGAGGAGGCGCTCAATCTGCTGGCGTACGCGGTGGAGAAGGAAAACACCCACCCAATGGTATACTACCACATGGGGCACCTCCTGCACAAGCAGCAAAAGCAGGCAGAGGCGCTGGATTATTTTAGAAAAGCTGCAGTCGCCAATCCTGAGTATTGCTTCCCAAACAAGCTTGAGGATATTGCCGTCCTGCAACTGGCTGCTCAACTCAACCCCGCTGATGCCAAAGCGCCTTACTTCCTGGGCAACCTCTGGTACGACAAACGTCAGTACACGGAAGCGGTGGCAGCTTGGGAACTTGCAGCGGAACGGGATGCCGCCTTCCCTACAGTATTCCGTAACCTGGGCATTGCTTACTTCAACAAACAGCAAGACCCCGAAAAAGCGCTGACAAGTTTCGAAAAAGCATTCGAGCTCGACACAGCCGATGCGCGTGTACTCATGGAACTGGACCAGCTCTACAAGCGGCTCAACCGGAGCTCCGAAGAGCGCCTGGCATTCCTGGAAGCACACCTGAAGGTAGTGGCGCAGCGTGACGATGTATACCTGGAGCGCGCCAGCCTGTACAATTACCTCGGGCAATTTGAAAAAGCTTTCCGCCTTATCATGGACCGGAAGTTTCATCCCTGGGAGGGAGGCGAAGGCAAAGTGTCCGGTCAGTACATTTTCAGCCTGGTGGAGTGGGCGAAGCAAAACATACAGCAGGGCAGGTTAGAAGATGCTATCGATCAACTGGAGCTGGCGCAGGTCTACCCGCACAACCTGGGTGAAGGCAAACTGCCCGGCGCTCAGGAAAACGACATTTTCTACTGGCTGGGCTGCGCTTACGAAGGTTTAGGGCAATCCGATAAAGCCACAGAATACTTCCATAAAGCCACTACCGGTTCCGCAGAACTTGCCATTGCCATTTTCTACAACGATCAGCAACCCGACAAAGTGTTTTACCAGGGGCTGGCGTGGCAGAAACTGGGAGAGCCTGAAAAAGCAAACGCCATTTTTGAAAAACTGATTGCGTACGGGAAAGATCATGCAGCTGATGCCATTCAACTGGATTACTTTGCCGTGTCGCTGCCCAACCTGCTTATTTTCGACGATGACCTGAGCATCCGGAATAAAATAAACTGTCTTTACATGCGCGCGCTCGGTCACCTGGGGCTGCAGCAATCACAGGAAGCGGAGCAGGCGTTGCAACAGGCCATGCAGCACACTAATTCTGATTTTGGGCTAAGGTCCGCTCAGAATTTAGTAAAAGCAGGGAAAGAGGCTGAAGGATTAAATGTTTAGGAAAATTACACTGAAATGATGAAACCAGTTATCTTACTTGCGCTTCTTTTATCCGTCTCACTTGCTATAGCACAAGCTCCAAACAAGTATGTGCTGGATGCCTCTTCCGTGCCGTCTAAACCACGGGCAGAGCACTTAAAGCTAGGTGGTTCGGCCCCCAACGGCAACTCAATTTCTGTAAACAGTGATTACTTCGAATTCAACGGGAAACCATGGATTCCGATTACAGCCGAATTTCATTACTGCCGCTACCCGCAACAATACTGGGATGAATCGCTGAAGAAGATGAAAGCTGGAGGGATCAATACGGTAGCAACTTATGTTTTCTGGAACGTGCATGAGCAAACGGAAGGGAAGTTTAATTGGGAAGGAAACAACGACCTAAGAAAATTCATGGAGTTGTGTGCTAAAAATGACTTGCTGGCTATTGTCCGTATTGGGCCCTTTGCGCACGGCGAAATACGAAACGGCGGCCTTCCGGACTGGCTGTTAGGCAAACCTCTTACTATCCGGTCAAATGACCCAACGTATCTTTCGCATGTGGAGAAGTTGTACAACAAGATAGGAGAACAACTGAAAGGTTTGTATTTCAAGGATGGGGGCAACATCGTTGGCATACAGCTCGAAAACGAGTACCAGCACTCTGCCGCTCCCTGGGGTTTAACATACCCTGGTCAGCCACATGATATGACAGCTGCCGATCGGGATTTGGCGCTTACACAAGAGGGCGTTGGTATAGCCAGAGAAAATAACCCGTACACAGAGCTCGGCAACGATCACATGAAAATACTGAAAGAGTTTGCGATAAAAGCCGGTATGATTACACCGCTTTATACAGCAACAGGCTGGGGGAATGCCGCCATTATTCCTGACGAAACTATTCCGGTTACAGCAGCATACGCCTATCCGTTCTGGACACCCAAAAAAGATATTTCGCCTTTTTTCCTGTTCAAAGACATGAACAAGCACCCGGATTATGCGCCCGTGCGGTATAAGCCCGAGGACTACCCGGTGTTCCCGGCTGAACTTGGTTCAGGTATCATGACCGTGTATTCCCGCAGACCAATTGCTGTACACAAAAGCTTCGATGCCATGATTAACCGCTGCCTTGGAAGTGGGGCAAACGGCGTAGGGTATTATATGTATCATGGCGGTTCTACACCGCATAACGGCGCTTATTATTTCAGCGATGAAGCGTATGGATTGCCTAAAAAATCTTATGACTTTCAGGCCCCGATTGGTGAATTCGGGCAGGTGCGCGAGGGTTATCAGCGATTAAAATTGCTTCACTTCTTCCTCAATGATTTTGGCAACAGGCTGGCACCCATGAACACAGTGCTTCCTGCAAACGCTGCGACCTTAAAATCAACCAACGTGACGGATCTCCGGTATGCAGTCCGCAGCAACGGCACGTCAGGTTTCCTATTCGTGAACAACTTTCAGGACGATACCGTGATGACAGTAAAGAAGGATTTACGCTTTGAAATTAACACTTCATCGGGTGTCGTAAACATTCCCGCTTCAGGTTCTTTTGATTTGCAGCGCGATGAAAGTGTGATTTTCCCTTTCAATTTTGACTTGGAAGGTATTAACCTCCAGTATGCGACCGCACAACTGCTGACAAAAGGAGGCGATGCCGAAGCGCCTTTTTATGTGTTTTTCAGTCCCGCAGGTATAAAACCGGAATTCTCTTTTACAGGTAGCGGATTTTCTGTTAAGGCATTAAATCTTGCGACCGTTAAAGATAACAAAACAAGCAAATTGGTTACATGCTCCGGCGACCGTTCGGAATTTTTGTTGACGAAAGGCAATAAACAAGTTAGCGTGCTGGTCTTAACCAAAGAGACAGCATTAAAAGCCTATCAGATAACGCAAAACGGAAAACGAGGACTTGTATTTTCGGATAATGTAGTTATTCCAGATAATGGCTCCATCACACTTTTAAGTAAAGGAAACACTAAGTTTAATTTTGATGTGTATCCCAGACTAACATCAAAAGCGAGCGCAAGTGAAGGATCACTTTCTACAGGACCTTTAAAAAACAAGTCCTATTCTTCTTATTCTGTTTCGGTTCCTGAAAAAACTTTCGCTGCCCAAATGACCAAATTCGGTGAAAAAAAGTTTGCGGTTGCGCTTCCGGATCTAAGTGCCGGGCTGAATGATTACTTTCTTCAAATTGATTATACAGGCGATACCGGAATGGGCTTTATAGATGCTGAGCTTGTTACCGATGAGTTTTTTAAAGGAACAACCTGGGATATCGGCCTGAGAAATATTTTGAGCAGTACCAAAACCCGGGAAATGGTATTCTATTTCCGTCCTGTTTACAGTAATGCAACTTATTTAAAGGACCTGGATCCGGCAACTGTCCCCAATTTTGAAAATAAACCCTCCATACTTAAAGTTAACAGCGTGAAGTTTGTTCCTGAGTATAGAACCACTATCAGCTTTTAAATGAAACGGAAGATAACCTGTCTGCTATTTGCATTTTTTGCTATAGTATCTTGCGGCAAGCGAAATTATCTTAATTCCTATGGCACTCAAGACCTCAGTCTTGCAGGTGCCTGGGAGTTTAAAGATGATCCTTCCGATGTGGGTATCGCCCAAAAATGGTACTTAGAAAAAAGAGATGAAATGATCATGCTTCCCGGATCGATGACCTCTAATAATAAGGGCGAAGAGATTCGGTTAGATACTGAATGGACAGGTAGCATCTTCGATTCATCTTACTTTGTTAAACCGGAATATCATGAATATAGACAAGAAGGAAGTATAAAGGTTCCCTTCTGGCTTCAGCCTGTAAAATACTATGTAGGTGCGGCCTGGTATCAAAAAGAGATAAATTTAACCAAGGAACTGGCAGGCAAGCGGCTTCAGCTGGTTTTAGAAAGACCGCATAGGGAAACGACAGTGTGGGTAGACGGGAACCTCATAGGAACTCAAAACAGCTTATCTACAGAGCACCGCTACGACTTAGGGAATAAATTAACAACAGGTAAGCACCGTATTGCGGTTCGTGTTGATAACCGGATAAAAGATATTAATCCCGGACAAAACTCCCACAGCATCAGTGATCATACTCAAACTAACTGGAACGGGATAGCCGGACAAATTTATTTAAGGGAGGTTCCGGAAGTATCCATTGATCATGTTCGGCTTTACCCTGATGTCCAGACAAAGAAAGTGAGGGTCGTTATCAATCTGATAAATAAAAGCGGGAGCTCCGAGAAGCTCCATTTTAAGCTTCTGGCAAATCAGATTTCGGGAGGCAATACTACTATCCCTACAATAGAATGGAATGAGCATATAACAGGGGATTCAGCAGTGATTGAAAAGCTGTATGACATGGGCAGTGATGCGGCGCTGTGGGATGAATTTTCTCCCAACCTGTATGCTCTGAAAGTTTCCATATCAGGAGATAAAATTGGCTCGCAAATAAGCACAACTACATTTGGTTTTAGAGAAGTAGGTGTAAGCGGAACCAATGTAGCGATAAATGGCAGGGCCGTTTTCTTAAGGGGGGCGCTGGAGTGCGCCATATTTCCACTAACCGGTTACCCTGCTACAGATGCTGCTTCATGGACGAAGATTTTTAAAGTCGCTCGTTCCTATGGACTGAATCATATACGTTTTCACTCCTGGTGTCCGCCGGAAGCAGCTTTTGATGCCGCCGACAGGGCAGGGTTTTATCTTCAGGTAGAATGTGGTTCGTGGCCTAACTGGGGAACCAGCCTGGGAGACGGCCAAAAGATTGATAGTTATTTATACGAGGAAAGTGAGCGTATTGTAAAAGCGTATGGGAACCATCCGTCGTTTATTATGCTGACGCATGGCAACGAACCTGGTGGGAAGAATCGCGATGCTTACCTGGCTAAGTTCGTCACCTATTGGAAAAATAAAGACGAGCGCAGGCTCTATACAGCTGGTGCCGGTTGGCCTGTTATAAAGGAGAATGATTTTGAAAATATTTCAGACCCCCGGATACAGCAATGGGAACAAGGCTTGAAGAGTATCATCAACGCCAAACCTCCGCAAACGCTTTACGACTGGTCAGCTATCATAAATAAACATAAAACCCCGGTGGTAAGTCATGAGATCGGGCAATGGTGTGTTTATCCCGATTTTAAGGAAATTGCTAAATATACAGGAGTTTTAAAAGCAAAGAATTTTGAGATTTTCGCTGATCGCCTTAAAGAAAGCGGGCTCTATCACCTTGCCGACAGTTTCTTGCTGGCTTCCGGGAAGCTCCAGGTATTGTGTTATAAAGCTGATATTGAAGCGTCGTTGCGTACCAAAGGCATGGCTGGTTTTCAGCTGCTGGGCTTGCAGGATTTTCCCGGTCAGGGTACCGCTCTGGTTGGTGTAGTAAACCCTTTTTGGGAAGATAAAGGATATGTTACACCGGCTGAATACAGCTCGTTTTCGAATACAGTGGTTCCGCTGGCAAGATTTGAAAAAATGAATCTGGTCAATACCGAGACACTTCGTATTCCGGTAGAGCTTGCGAATTTCGGTTATAAGCCGCTTGAAAATACCACACTTGAATGGACGATAAGCGATGCCCGCGGAGCAGTTTTGTTTACCGGTAACCTTCCAGCTAAGACGTTTGCTATCGGCAACGGCCTTGAAGCAGGCTTAATTGAACAACCTTTGGCCTCGATCAAAATGGCACAGAAGCTTGTGTTAACCGTTAATGCGGCAGGCTTTAAAAACAGCTGGGATTTCTTTGTATACCCGGCAGCATTGCCCAAAGCTTCTACTGATATACTTGTGACTTCAAAGCTGGATAATAATGCGCTTGCTAAGCTTAACAGTGGTGGTAAAGTGCTTTTGACTTTTCCAAAAGCAAGCATAGCGCTGTCGAAGGGCGGAAACATAGCGGTCGGTTTTTCAAGTATTTTCTGGAACACGGCCTGGACGAATGGTCAGGCGCCGCATACCTTGGGTATATTTTGCGATCCAAAACACCCGGCACTAAGCAATTTTCCAGCAGATTATCATAGTAACTGGCAGTGGTGGGATGCTATGTCGCATAGTAATGTTA
>NZ_VRTY01000051.1 GCF_008017455.1 Pontibacter qinzhouensis
CTGGTATGGCTGCTGCACCATTTCCCTTCCGTGCACTGCCAGTAACTTTAACTGAAAGGTGGGCGGTGGAAAGAAAAACTTCACAGTATATGCTTTAACTATTTGCTTTTGGTTGGGTTTAGCTCCTCCCCTATCAATTGTTCCAGCTCGCTGTACCAGCCTTCGCCGTACTTCCTGATCAGAGGCTCCTTCAGGAACTGGTATACCCGCACGCCCAGGTCTGCCCCAAAGCTGCAGGCGCTAGCGCAGATACTCCATCGGTCATAGTTCAGAGCGTCAAAACCATCGTACTTGGTAATCCGGATGGGGTACAGGTGGCAGGAAATTGGTTTCTTCCAGCTTATTTCGCCTGCCAGGTAAGCTTGCTCAATGGCGCATTTCAGGGTTCCGGCCGTGTCGTAGAGCGCGTAGGCACACTCTCTGTCGCCAATTGTCGGGGTTGAGAAATCACCTTCCCAATCTTTAATATAAACACCTTGCTCGGCAATGGCCTGCTTGCCTGCTTCGCTCATATAAGGCTTAATTTTATCGTAATGTTGCTCCAGTATCGGCAGTTCGTCCTCGTCGAGGGGTGCCCCCAGGTCACCTTCTACGCAGCAGGCGCCTTTGCATTTCTCTAAATTGCAGACAAAGAAATTATCGCGAACATCATCACTAATAACCGTATTCTGAAGAACTATCATATGGTTGCTATGGAAAACAAAGTGCTGCCCTGGCCCCTACCGCAGAGGCTGCTGCACTGCAGAAAAGACAAATTTAGGCAGAAAAAAGTTTAAGTTCAGTATTTTGATAGTGCCATTCCTTTCTGGCGCATAAAGCCGGATTAAAACTCAGGTGAGCCGGCAGCCAGAAGCATGTTCTTTATGTTCTCGCGTTTTGTGAAATGGATGGCTGCCTTCCCGCTGCTGTCGAGCAATTTAGGATCTGCGCCTGCCGAAAGCAGCAGCAGGATCATCTCGTTGCTCAGGTTCAGGTCGCAAGCCAGCATCAGGGCACTTTTTCCTGACTCGTTTTGCGCATTAACCTCGGCCCCTGCCTCCAGCAGTTTCTGAATTTCGGCCATACCCAGGCCCTTGCCAAACTCCAGCACATTCAGCAGCGCTGTGTTACCATGCAGGTCCTTGGCATTTGGGTCGGAGCCAAGTGCAAGCAGGGTGTCTATCAAATGCAACTGCTCTGTCTCAAAAGCTTCGGTGTTTACCCTGGTCCCGCTTACCACGTACATCAGCGGCGTCTTTCCTTCCTGGTCGGTTTGAGTTATGTCGGCACCATGCTGCAGCAGGTACCTAACCGATTCAACCCGTACCTCCGGTCTGTATACCGAGCCATAACCTTCCAGCAGGTGTGGCAGGTACAAGGCATGCATCAGCGGAGTGCGCCCTTTAAAGTCCAGATCGAAGCCATGTGGGTTATCGTTGCAGTTTACGTTGGCACCCAGTTCCACGGCCCGGCTAATTAATTCCAGGTTCCGGTCTATGGCGCCAAGCAGCAGTTTGGAATCAGGGGTTTCATCGAGCTGCTTTAGCTGCTCATAGGCCATCATACTGCCTTTGTCCATGGCGCGTTTGTACCATTTCAGTGCCTCCTTCAGATCCGATTTTCCTTTCTGACCTTCCTCATAAAACAGCCCCAGCGAGTAACAGGCTTCGCGGTCACCGGCTTCTGCTCCTTTCTTAAACCAGTTAAAAGCTTTGTCCTTGTCTCTGGCTACTCCCTCTCCTTCCATATACAAGCTACCCAGGTACCCAAACGATACTACATCGCTCTGAGCAGCTGCTTTACTGAAATATTGGAAGGCTTTTGTTTTGTCTTCACGCTCGCCAAAGCCATTGTAGTGCATGCTGCCCAATATGCGGTTGCAGAAGGCATCGCCTGCCGCTGCTTTTTCTTTTATATCAACAGAAGCACTTCGGATGTGCCGTTTAAACTGCTCCTCATCCTCCACACTTTTCAGGGTCATGAGTTCGGCAAGCCCCAGGTGGCCCAGCAGACAATTGCCTCTTACAGCCTTCTCGTAGAAATAGCGGGCAGAGTCGCGGTTGGCGGCAAAATAAACCTCCGGATTTTTGAGTTCAACAGAATCGCTGAGGAACAGGCCAGATCTTAGTTCCCGGTGCTGTTGCATGCGGCCCATAAAATAATAGGCATCATTGTCGCCTTTTGTCACAGCCTCTTTAAACTTGGTATAAGCCGCCTGGTGCTGCATGGCAATATACAGCGCCACACCTTCCTGCGTTTCAGAAGAACGCCAGCCGACAGCCGCTTTTAGATTGATGGGAATTTGTTTCTGCACAGGCAAGTTGCCCGATGGAGTTGCCTGTGCCAGCCCATGTTGGTGTAAACAAAACAGAAACAGCAGCAGTAACAGGTTTTTCATACTAGATAATCTTAATATACAGCAGGTTGATTTGACTAACTAACCGACCATCAAACACCACACCACAAATTAAACGATTTTGCCTCTATACAACCAATGTTCCGAGTACTTTATCAGCAGAAAGTAATCTAAAAGAACCAGCAGCTAAGCTTGTGAACCTGGTACAACCCTTGACCAGAATTCTTTGATTTACCTTCTGAAGGCTGTTTTCATTAGAATAATCTGCTAATATTTAATGTGGTAATGAGTTAATTTAAATTTGAAGAAAGCTGCTTTGAAAATGCGAAGATGGAGGGGCCAAGGTTTGAGTAGACGAATTAATGCTTAAGTTGAAAATGATAAAGTGTGTTCACGATATAGTTGGCGTTATAACTTTCCGGAATTCGAAATTGCAAAGCTTCGAGACACAGGACGCAGGATTTTTTTAATCATATTATTGAAATTGAAAAAACAAAGCTTTGAACTCCGAAAGGTTATGTCGCATTCTATACTTACCTCTGACTAACCTTGGCTTATTTATGCTGAATTTCCTTCTGAAGGCCATTTTCATTAGAAGAATTCACGAAACCTTGCCACTTGTGCTGTAATTCTCGCCGGAGCATTCTGAATACGGATTAGTATTCGTAAATTGCGTTGATTTTAAGACGCACGCGGAAGAGAAGAAATGGATTATATCAGTTTATTAAATGAGTCGCAACGTGCGGCAGTGCTTCATATAGAGGGACCTGCCATGATTATTGCGGGTGCAGGCTCCGGTAAAACAAGAGTACTTACATACAGAATCGCGCACCTGATCAGTCAGCAGGTCGATCCTTTTAACATATTAGCCCTTACCTTTACCAACAAGGCAGCCAAGGAAATGCGGCACCGGATCGAGAAGGTGATCGGCAACGAGGCAAGGAACATCTGGATGGGCACGTTCCACTCAGTGTTCTCGCGTATACTCCGGGCAGAGGCCGACAAAATCGGCTACCCGAAAAGCTTCACTATTTACGACACCGACGATAGCAAAACACTTATCCGGAACATCGTAAAAGAGATGAACCTCGACGATAAGCTGTATAAGCCGAACGTGGTGCTGGGCCGTATTTCCTCAGCCAAGAACAAGCTGATATCGGTGCGCCAGTACCTGAGCGACCCCACCATTCAGGCCGACGATGAGGCAGCCATGCGCCCCAAGATTGGCAAGATTTACGAAATGTACCAGAAACGCTGCTTCGCGGCCGGTGCCATGGATTTCGACGATCTGCTCTTCAATACCAACGTGCTCTTTAAAGACCATCCCGATGCGCTGAACAAATACCAGAACATTTTTAAATATGTGATGGTGGATGAGTACCAGGACACGAACTACTCGCAATACCTGATTACGCGCAAGCTGGCTGCACAGAACCGCAATATTGTGGTGGTAGGCGACGATGCCCAGAGTATCTACGCTTTCCGTGGGGCCGACATTCAGAACATCCTGAACTTTGAGCGCGACTACCCCGAGCTGCAGGTGTTTAAGCTGGAGCAGAATTACCGCTCTACCAAAAACATTGTGCATGCCGCCAACTCTGTTATCAAAAACAACCAGGCCCAATTGCGCAAAGATGTTTTTACAGACAACGAAGAAGGCCCGCTGATTGAGGTGATAAAAGCCAACTCCGACAACGAAGAAGGCAAGCTGGTAGCCACCACCATTTTTGAAGAGAAGATGAACAACCACTTCTCTTACGACGACTTCGCCATCCTGTACCGCACCAACGCACAGTCGCGGGCCATGGAAGAGGCCCTGCGCCGTATGAACATCAAGTACAAGATAATTGGTGGCCTCTCCTTTTACCAGCGTAAAGAAATAAAAGACCTGATCGCCTACCTGCGCCTCACAGTGAACCCCAATGATGAGCAGGCCCTGCGCCGTGTTATTAACTACCCGAAACGAGGAATTGGCGAAACCACCGAACAGAAAATTTTCGTAACCGCCAACGACACCAACCATACCGTGTGGGAAGTGGTGCAGAATGCCGGCAGCTTCCTGGGCAACCGGGTTGGCACGGCCATCGAGAATTTCTCTATCCTGATCCGCGACTTTGCCCGCATCGCCGAAAACTCCGACGCCTACGAAGTAGCCAAACATGCAGCCAAACACTCCGGCATCGTTGATGACCTGTATGCCGATAAAACCGTGGAAGGCCTGGCGCGCTACGAGAACATACAGGAATTGCTAAACGGTATAAAAGAGTACGTAGATGACCCGGAGAAGGAAGACAAAAGCCTCTCGGCGTTCCTGCAGGATATTGCGCTCATAACCGATGCCGACACCAAAGCCGATGACGATGGAGAGTTCGTAACGCTCATGACGATACACTCGGCCAAAGGACTGGAGTTTAAGAACGTATTTATTGTGGGCATGGAAGAAAACCTGTTCCCAAGCCAGATGATGCTGAACTCCCGCGCCGACCTGGAAGAAGAAAGGCGGTTATTCTATGTAGCCATTACGCGTGCCGAGAAAAAGCTGTACCTTACCTACGCCACCAGCCGCTACCAGTGGGGCAACCTGCGGGCCTGCGAGAAAAGCCGCTTTGTAGATGAGATCGACAGCCGTTTCCTGAACTTTAAGTACGGCGACGTGCAGGGCAACAGCATGTTTGAAAAAGTGCTTCAGCGCAAGGCTGCAAGTGCCAGCCACCTGGTAGCACCGGCACCGCGCAAACAGGTGGCCACCAACTACACCGCTCCTGCCGACTTTGTACCCAGCGACACCTCTACCCTGGCAGCCGGCATGAAAGTAGAGCACCCCAAATTTGGTTTCGGCACCGTTTCTAAAATAGATACCCAGGGCAACAGTAGCAAAGCCATCATCAACTTCGACGAGGTGGGCGAAAAAACACTGCTGCTGAGCTTTGCCAAGTTGCGCATACACATTTAAATTAGAAATTATGAATTAAAAATTAGAAATTGAGGAGGTCGACCTGAAAGTAAAGCCTGTTATCTGGTAGCAACAACCATAACTTCCTCTTCAGAATCCGTACTACTGAGTATCCTATAGCACCAAAACAACTTTCTAAGTTCTAATTCCCCAAAATTTCTAATTTCTAATTTTGAATTTTTAATTTTTTAAAATATAATGGAAGCTAGTACTACATTTAAACAGGATCTGCTGCTGCGCGAATACGGCAGAAACGTGCAGGATCTTGTAAACCATATACTGAGCATCGAAGACAGAACCGAACGCACGCGCCTGTCGCAGTTGCTCATTAACCTGATGGCGAAGCTCAACCCGCAGCTCCGCGATATTCAGGATGCGCAGCAGAAACTCTGGAACCACCTGTACGTGATGTCTGGCTCTAAGCTTGATGTGGATGCCCCTTACCCGCTCAGCGCCATGGAGTACCTGAACGACAAGCCTCAGAAAATGCAGTACCCGCTCACGTCGCCACGTTACAAGCACTATGGTACCAATGTGGAACTGCTCATTCAGCGTGCCACCGAGTTGGAGGACCCTGCCGAGCGCGATGCTGCTATTGTATCGTTAGGCAAGCTTATGAAAACGCTGTACCGCTCCTATAACAAGGAAAGTATTACCGACGACATTATTCTGAACGACATCCGGCAGATGTCGAAAGGAAAGCTGGACATGGACCTGGCGTTTATCGAAAGCAACAACCTGTTCGAAAGCTCCGGTAAATCATCGGGTCAGGATAGTAACAGCAATAATAACGCGCGTGCACAACAGCAGAACCGAAACGACCGTGGCGACCGAAACGACCGGAACGATGCCAACCGCAACCGCAAAAACCCAAGAACTACATCTAACACCAGAAATAAATAAACTGAATGGCTTCATTTGAAGTAATTGGCGGCAAAAGGCTGAAAGGAGATATATTTCCACAAGGTGCAAAAAATGAGGCACTTCAGATTTTATGTGCCGTACTGCTTACCCCGGAACCCGTTACTATCTCGAATTTACCCGATATAGTAGATGTAAACAAACTCATAGAACTTCTGGATAACCTCGGAGTTAAAGTAAACCGCACTGCCCCCGATACCTATACTTTTCAGGCAGACGACATTAACCTCGATTACCTCCAAACAGATTCTTTCGTAAAGCTGGGGCGCTCTATCCGGGGCTCTGTTATGATTCTGGGCCCGATGCTGGCCCGCTTTGGTCAGTGCAAGCTCCCCAAGCCTGGTGGCGATAAAATTGGTCGTCGCCGGATGGATACCCATTTCATCGGGCTCGAAAAACTTGGTGCCACCTTCTCTTACGATACCCACGACAGCTTTTTTCATATAGAAACCAAAGGCCTGAAAGGAGTATATTTGCTCCTGGACGAAGCCTCTGTAACCGGAACAGCCAATATTGTAATGGCGGCTGCCCTGGCCGAAGGCACTACCACCATCTACAATGCAGCCTGCGAACCGTATCTGCAGCAGCTTTGCCGCATGCTCAATCGCATGGGTGCCAAAATCAGCGGTGTTGGCTCTAACCTGCTCACAATAGAAGGCGTGGAAAAACTTGGCGGTACCGAACACCGCCTCCTGCCCGACATGATCGAAATCGGCTCGTTTATCGGCATGGCTGGCATGACAGGTTCTGAAATCACGATCAAGGATTGCCAGATTCCGGAACTTGGCCTTATTCCTGACACCTTCCGCCGGCTTGGCATTAACATGGAATACCGGGGCGACGATATTTACATTCCGGCTCAGGACCATTACGAAATCGACACGTACATAGATGGCAGTATTTTAAACGTTTCGGACCACACCTGGCCCGGCTTTACCCCTGACCTGCTCAGCATTGCCCTGGTTGTGGCCACACAGGCAAAAGGCACCGCTCTTATTCACCAGAAAATGTTCGAAAGCCGCCTGTTCTTTGTTGACAAACTCATAGAAATGGGTGCCCAGATTATACTGTGCGACCCGCACCGTGCCACCATTATCGGGCAGAATAAGCAAGTGCCGCTAAAAGGCATTACGATGACCTCTCCTGACATTCGTGCTGGTGTGGCACTTCTTATTGCCGCCCTCTCAGCAGAAGGCCGCAGCGTGATTAATAACGTAGAACAGATAGACCGTGGCTACCAGAACATAGATGGTCGCCTGAATGCCCTAGGTGCTGAGATCAGAAGACTCTAACAAAGAAGGCATAAAAGAAACAGAACACAAGACTTTTTCAGCAATTAAACAAGCAAGGCAGCTCTAGAGGGCTGCCTTGCTTGTTTAATCAACTAAAAATCAGTCTTAACCTTCTATTTCTAATTCTTCCAATTCTCGTACTCAAAATTCATAACTTTTCCCGGGTTACCTGGTTCATTTTCAGGCATAAAGAAATATTAACTTCTGCGCCATGAAAAGAACCTTGTTCCCTCTCCTGCTGTTAGTTGGTCTATCTTTTTTTAGCTCCTGCCACATAAGTGGTACAGAAGAAGCTATGCCGGACACCACAGATGCCCTCTCCAACTCCCCTGCTTCGGAAGAAGGCGCTGCCCCGGAAGTTAAGCCAGCAGAACCCAACGTTAAAATCATAAAAGTTGCCAACCTCCGGTTTCAGGTTAAAGACCTGCAGGCCAGCTCTGACAATTTCCAGCAGCAACTGAGCGCATATAACGCTTTCATATTCAGCTCAAAAAACCTAAATTCTGAAGAAAGAAATGAGCTGAATTATACCATCAAAGTAGCTCCTTCGCAGCTCGATGGTTTGGTAAAGGCGTTGCAGAAAGAGAGCATTCAGCTGGACAACCTCCACATTTCTTCGCAGGATTTGACTATGGAATATGTGGATGTGCAGGCACGTATAAAGGCAAAGCAGGCAGTGGAGCAGCGTTACCTGGATCTACTAAAACAGGCGAACAAAATAGCAGATGTACTGGCCATAGAGCAGGAACTGAAGAAAGTGCAGGAGGAAACCGAAGCAATGCAGGCCCGCCTAAATTTGTTGCAGCACCAAACCACCTACAGCACCTTGCACCTGAGCATGTACCAGCTGCTACCTGTTCCCGTTACCGAGGAACCTGGCTTTTTAACAGATGCACTTGCGGCACTGGCTAGTGGCTGGCAGCTTTGCCGTGGCTTTATACTGACCTTACTGTATCTATGGCCGGTCTGGCTGATTGGCTCCGCGGTTTACTTGCTCTATCGGCGGTATAGCAGCCATAAAAGCACGATTGCCTGATTATTCAGGATGCGAGCTTATCAGTCAGCAATTATTCAAATGAAAACAGCCTTCCAAAGGGTTTTTGTCCCTAAAGGGTCAAGGGCTCATCAGGTAAATTAACTACAGCACCTTTTGCATCAGTTCCTCCTGCTGCTTTCTTATAGTTTCAAATAACCGGTCTTCGAAATGGCGAAAACCGCTTTGCTCTATTGTTTCTGCTATACAACCGTTATCCAAATAGTGGATCTGGTCGCAGATGCTGGTCAGGCTCTCGAAAATGTGTGAGGTGATGATAATGGTTTTCTGGCGCTCCCGGAGCTTAAGCACGATACTTTTCAGGAGTTGGCTCGCCTCCATGTCAAGCCCATTAAAAGGCTCATCCAGAATCACGATGTCCCGGTCCAGTTTCAGGACCGCCAGCAGGGCCAGTTTCTTTTTCATGCCGGTCGAGTACGTCTCTATCAGTTGGTGCAGGGGCAGGTGCAGGAGCTGTTGCCAGGTGTCTGTATTAAAAGTGGGTGAATTGTTTGGGAACAGCCCCAGGTACTCTTGGCCGGTTATGTTGGCGTAAAAATAGTTGCTGGCCTCCAGGTAGCCGACTTGCCTGTGCCGTAGCTTCAGGCCATTATACAGCACCTCCCCCTGCCTTGGCTTTACCACTCCGACCAGCGTATTTAAAAGCGTAGTTTTACCGGCACCGTTTAGCCCGACAAGCCCGTGTACCTGCCCTGGCGCCAGTTGTAGGTTACAGCCCAGCAGCACAGGTCGCTGCTCATAGGTTACGTTGAGGTTCCTTAATTCAATCATGCAGATAGTCGTTCAGGTTAGAGACCGCTTTGGCATAAAACCTTATGTTCATGACCAGCGGCAACAGAATCAGGAATGGCAACAGGCTGCTCGCCATGGCCAGGCTCCCGAGTAAGCTACTTCCGGAGAGGGAACAGCCTGGTCTGTAAAAAGCGTATTTCGATAAAATAAAGAAGCACACGTTCAGGCAGAGCAGCAGCATAAAAACAAGTGGCAGATACCACATTTCAAGATGAAACGCGGTGTAAACCAGTAGCAAAGGCAGGCATAAGAGCAAGTAAAGCTTTAAGTGTTGCAGCAGCTTATTCCTGATAAACGCGCTACCCTCCTGCTCCCTCAGCCGAAGTATGTGAAGCGGCTCACACTCCTGGTAAAAGCTCATCAGGAGCGAGGTGATAAACCACAGCACAAACAACGACACCAGTTTAACAGGCACCAGCAGCAGCGCCACCAGGTACAGCAGCACGATATAGAGGCCATATTTTCTGAAACCTGCTAACCACTCGAAGGCATGAGCAGGCAAAAAACGGCTGAAGTTAAGACCTACGGCAGCTGGTTTATAGCTGAAAGGCAGATGAGCCACCAGGGCCACCGCCACTCCTACTACCATGCCTGCATACCAAAAAGGTGTAAACAGCAAAAGGCAAAGCAACGGCACCGACAGCAAAAGATATTCCACCAAAAACAGGCGAGCGGGGTATTCTGTAAATAGTCGCACAAATTGCCGGTCGCTGCGGCCCAGGTGTAGCGACAGCACCAACATAACGAAAACGCCTGCGACAACGGCTGCCCCCACCAGGCTCGTAAGCACCTGTAGCAGCGCAGCAGCCAACGCGAAGGCTACCACCAGCAAGAGCAGCCAGTGCAGCACCGGAAGTCCGCTGAGGCTTCTGCGCACCTGCTGCCACCTTATAAACATTAGCTGCCTGATTTCCATACTTCATTAAACGAATATAGGAGTTACTATATTCTTTGCTGTAGCACTTTTCTTCCAAACCGCTTCTTACCGTTAAACTCAAAAGCATCAGGGTTTGCCGCCGTAGCTGCAGCAAGTTCAGAGAACAATTATTGATTTGGGTTATAAAAGACTGACCAATATCTCGTGCACCTCGTACATTTGTAGCTGTTATTTGCTTCATCCGCTTCCCCTAATTCATATGAAAAACGCTGCTTCTGCCACCAGTCCTTTCCCTACTTTAAGCACTTCAACGCTCTGGCTGATGACCATTGCCTCTGGTCTGGTAGTGGCAAATAACTACTACAACCAGCCTTTGTTAGGCGAAATTGCCAGAACGTTTCAGGTACCCGAAGCAAAGGCTGGTATTATCTCCATGCTGACGCAGGTCGGCTATGCCATCGGCCTTCTCCTGATTATTCCTTTAGGTGATATATTCCGCCGTAAACGCCTGATTCTTACAGATTTTATCCTGATCATTTTCTCGCTGCTGCTGGCTGCCTTTGCAAACCATATTTACATGCTCATGCTGGCCAGCCTGCTGATTGGGGCAACCTCGGTGGTACCACAATTATTCATACCCATGGCTGCACAACTGGCCCGCCCCGAAAACCGCGGGAAAGCCATAGGAACCGTTATGAGCGGCCTGTTAATCGGGGTACTCCTGTCCAGGACCATCAGTGGCTTTGTAGGTGCTCATTTGGGCTGGAGGGCGATGTTTCTGATTGCGGCCGGCCTGATGGTGCTACTCGGCCTCGCCATTCAATTAATGCTGCCAGAAGTACATCCATCCTACAAGGGCTCCTACAAAAGCCTGATGCGCTCCCTGGTTTCGCTTGTAAAAGAAGAGCCGGTGTTACGGCTTGCCGCTGCCCGTGGTGCCCTCACCTTTGCCTGCTTCGGTGGCTTCTGGACTACCCTGGTGTTTTTGTTGGAAGAACCGCCCTTTAACGCAGGCAGCGATGTGGCAGGTGCATTTGGTTTAGTAGGTGCCGGTGGTGCCATCATGGCTTCCGTTATGGGCAGGCTGGCCGACAAAATGAATACCCGCCACATCATTACCGCCACCACCCTCATGATCATCGTGTCTTATGTCATCTTCGGCACCTTTAGCCACAGCTTTATCGGGTTGGTAGTGGGGGTTATTTTGTTAGACCTGGGCTTGCAGGCTACCCACATCGCCAACCAGACGATGGTGTTTTCGCTTAATCCTGAGGCACGCAATCGCCTGAACACGGTGTATATGGTTACTTACTTTACCGGAGGCGCTACCGGCACGCTGTTGGCCAGCCAGGCATGGCAGCTTTGGCATTGGCAGGGGGTGGTGCTGGTGGGGCTTGTGTTCTCTAACCTGGCCCTGCTCGTGCACCTGGCGTTTTCAGGTAGAGGTGAAGCCGCTAAACCCTTACCAGAAATTACCTGAAATGTCTTCGGAAGGCTATTTTCATTCAAATAATTGCTGATTGTTGATTGTTGATTGCTGAATTGCTGAATGGTTAATTTGGGAATTTGGAGATGGGAAGATTTGGAGATGGAGAAAAGGGAATTTTGAGTGAATGAAAAACAACTTTTTAACTCTTAACTCATAACTCTTAACTAATAAAAGGTCTGGCGTCTAACATTTAGGAAGAAGGCTAAATTTTCATCGACCTAACAAAGATTTATTCCAACGAATTTCTCTTCTTTACAGGAAACAAGACAACTATGAAATCTGAACGACAGAAAATGCTGGACGGCGAATTGTATGTGGGCGCCGATCCTGAACTTGTAGAAATGCGCAGAAGAACCCGGGAGCTGCTGGTGCAATACAACCAAACCGCTTTCGATAACGAGACCGGCAAGAGAGCCGTGCTGCAGCAGCTGCTGGGAGCTTTCGGGGAGAAAATTGAAATTCAGGCACCGTTTTACTGCGATTATGGCAACCATATTTTTGCCGGCGAAAACCTGTACATGAACTTTAACTGCGTTATACTGGATTGCGCCGCCGTAACCATAGGCGCTAACGTGATGATGGGGCCTAATGTGAGCATTTACACCGCCTACCACCCTGTTATAGCTTCGGAGCGGATTAAGGGGCCTGAACTTGCATCTCCCATCACTATCGGGGACAATGTGTGGCTGGGTGGCAATGTGGTGGTTTGTCCCGGCGTAACCATTGGCCATAACACCACTATAGGCGCTGGCAGCGTTGTTACCAAGAGCATACCCGACAATGTGTTTGCAGCCGGTAATCCGTGCCGGGTTATTAAAGAACTCCCAGCCTGACTTTAAAAAAAGGGAATCCGATAGTTCGATATCCGGATTCCCTTTAGCAAGATTTCATCTTAAACAGCGCCTTCCTCTCCAGGTTCGTTTCCTACTCTCCTGCTACCTCTGTATAACTCGTATTTGAGCAGGCGGCATTCTATAGAACCATTGTAAAGCGGTGTGCGGCGAGTGGTGCGGAGGCCAATATGTTTGGCAGCTTCCAGGTTTCCGGTGAGAATAAATGCATCGAACCCCTGGTAATTATTTTTTAAGGTGTCACCGATCTGCTTATACAACAGGTTTATATCATCAGATACAATACGCTCATTATAAGGCGGGTTTGCTACTAAAACCCCGTGGTCTGCAGGAGCCTGCGTCTGGAAGAAATCGGCTTGTTCAATTTTGATTACTTTTTCAAGTCCGGCATTTTCAATGTTTACACGGGCAGCTTCTACATAATCGCTGTCGATGTCGTAGCCGATAATGGTGGCCTGTGGCTCCTGCCTTTCTTTGGCCTCGGCTGTTTTCCAGACCATCTTATAAAGGTCTTCGTTGTAATCCTGCCAGTTCTCGAAGGCAAAAGGGTCGCGGCGGAAAAGTCCGGGTGCTGTGTTTTGCGCCATCATGGCCGCCTCAATCAGCAGGGTGCCGGAGCCGCACATGGGGTCTACCAGCGCCGACTTCTTATCCCAACCCGACAAACCGATTATGCCAGCCGCCAGCACCTCGTTTAGCGGGGCCACGTTGGTCTGCTCCCGGTAGCCGCGGCGGTGCAGCGAGTCGCCTGAAGAGTCGAGCGACAGGGTGACCATGTTCTCATGCATGTGCAGGTTAATGCGAATATCGGGGCGTATACGGTCTACGGATGGACGCTCGCCGGTTACTTTCCGGAACTGGTCCACGATGGCATCTTTGGCAAGTTGCGCCACAAACAGCGAGTGCTCAAAAGTGGAGTGGCTAACCACGGCATCGATGGCGAAGGTCTGCTCCAGGCGCAGATAATCGGCCCAGTTTATTTTGTACACCTGCTGGTACAGGTCTTTTTCGTCGCGGGCCTTAAAGTTTCGGATCGGCTTGAGAATGCGGATGGCTGTGCGGCACCACATATTGGCCTCGTAAAGTTGGCGCAGGTTGCCGGAGCAGGTTACCACGCGGTTACCAACTTTAATAAATTCCATATCGAGGGCGGCCAGTTCTGCTGCCAGCACCTCTTCCAGGCCGGTGAGGGTGGTGGTAATAATATTGAAGTTGCCGTTAGGATTAGGTTTTGCCATGGTATCAGTGTTATTCAATACAAAACTGCACTTTTTTACCTACACTTCTAAACCTTTGTTGTGGCAGGCGCTCTTTTACTTGATCGAAGCCTTTGCAGCGATCTGCCCGTAACCGAGTTCCTCCAGGGTTATTCTAAATTATTTCCCTCCCTGCGGAAGACTAATCACTCAGCATGCTTTTAAATTAGCAGCCACTTTACATTTCCACATTAGCATATCAGCCCATTAACCTCAGTTATTCAAATAAAAACAGCCTTCAGAAGGAATTTCACTTTAAAACCGCCAAGGGTTGACCAGGGGCGGCTCCCAATAATTATTACCTCCATAGCGTTGAGTGGTTACAGCTAACCCCTGATTTAGAAACCAGCCACCAGCAAACCTCTCGTTGAACACTTAAAACCGGCAGGATGAACCAACGCAAGTTTAGTTTGGCTGAAGAGCAATTGTGGAAACTTATATCTTTGCAGGAAACAACAGTTTATGATGTTACAGCCTGATTATTCGTTAAAGCCTTACAATACCTTTGGCATAGATGTTAAAGCCAAATTTTTCGCTCGCTTCCAAACCGTGGAGGAGCTGCAGGAACTGCTGAAGTTGCCGGAAGTATGGCAGGAGGAGAAGCTGATACTCGGGGGCGGCAGCAATATTCTGTTTACAAAAGATTTTAACGGCCTGGTGCTGCTCAACAGCATAAAGGGCATGCAGGTTCTGGAGCAGGACGACGAGTTTGCTTACGTAAAGGCTGGCGGAGGCGAAGCCTGGCACGACCTGGTGCTGTTTGCCCTGAAAGAGCAACTAGCGGGCCTGGAGAACCTTTCGCTCATACCGGGCACAGTAGGCGCTGCTCCGTTACAGAACATCGGGGCTTACGGCGTTGAGCTGAAAGATGTGTTTCATGAGCTGGAGGCGATAGAGCTGGCAAGCGGCGAACCTTATATTTTTGACCATGAGGCCTGCCGGTTTGGCTACCGCGACAGTATTTTTAAGAACGAAGCCAAAGGCAAGTATGTGGTTACCTTCGTTACCTTTAAACTCCGGAAACAACACCAGGTAAATACCAGTTACGGGGCTATTCAGGAAGTGCTGCGCGACATGAAGGTGCAGGAACCAACTATTCAGGATGTGAGCGTGGCCGTGTGCGCCATCAGAATGAGTAAACTGCCCGACCCGAAAGAAATAGGGAATGCAGGCAGTTTCTTTAAAAACCCCGAAATACCGATTCTAAAGTTCGACCTCCTGAAAGAAACTTACCCTGCCATGCCAGCCTACCCTGTTTCGGAGCTGACGGTAAAGGTGCCGGCCGGCTGGCTTATTGAGCAATGCGGCTGGAAAGGAAAAGTGATTCAGAACTACGGCGTGCACAAAAACCAGGCACTGGTGCTGGTAAACTACGGTGGCGCTGCCGGAGGCGATATCCGGGCGCTGGCTTACGAAATCATCCAATCGGTGAAGGAGAAGTTCGGCATTGAGCTGCACCCGGAGGTAAATATTCTGTAGGGCCCAGGTGTTATAGGCAAAACCATCAGCAGCAGGTAAACCAAATCCTTAAATTAAAGTATAGCACATCAACTATCTCCTTCAACTTATGAAAAAATCACGATTACTCTCGCTGCTTTCGCTCCTCTTTGCTGTAGCCTTATTAACAGGCTGTAAAGATGATGAACCGAATCCTGAAAAAACCAAAACAGAAATGCTGACAGAAGCGAACTGGCAAGGCGACAAAATTTTGGTTATGGGGATGGATGTTGCCACTACTCAGTTTGCCGGTTCCTTCCCTGATATTAAAACCATGGTGCTGAATTTTAAGACTGATGGCACCTACACCGCCACCTACACCGACAACGGCCAAGCCATGACATTGGAAGGTAACTGGGAATTCCGCAACAACGAAAACGTCCTCCACTTCGATCTGTTATCTTCTTTCGGATTGCCTGAGCAGGTAGATATAAAAACCCTCACCAGCACAAACCTCGCTTTAACTACCGTAGCCAACATACCTGGTGCTCCTTTGCCGGTGTCGCTTGAGGTGCAGTTTGTGCGCAACTAAATTTTTCTAATCAAAACGGCCTTCCAAGGCTTAAAATTTACTTTAAGCCTCAAGGGTAGCCCACTGCTTGTAAGTCAGTTACAACAGCTAAGGATGTATATTTCTGATGTATCTGCTCAAACATTAGTTCTGTTTGTCTGTTACCGTTCCGGAGGCAGCGGCACAGAATAATGTAGCTGTAGCTACTCGGCTTGTTGCGAATATACATGCTGCTTTACCCGAACCCCTATTGCCTACTGAACGCACTGGGGCTTTGCAAAATCTGTAATAAAGAGCAGGTTTTATTTCGGATAAAATATTACACCTGATTTAATATTTTATTTCATCAAAAAAACTTACTTTGAGTATTCAATCATTTTCATTTCACCCCAACTTACTGACATTATGAAAAAACTGATTTACTTTATTATGTTTATAGGTCTGGCTTTCGGGCAAGCCTGCGAGGGACCAGAAGGACCAGAAGGTGCTCCAGGACCACAAGGACCACAAGGCCCGGCCGGGCCAGCAGGACCACAAGGGCCAGCCGGACAAGACGGGACAGGAACTGGCACAGGAAGTACCGCGCAGGTATTAGAACTTGGTGGCTGGAATTTTACTGATGAGGACACTTTAGGTTTTGCATTTGAGGATGTTGATCTTGATGTTACGGAATCAGACGTTGTTCATGTTTACAGATATGAATTCGGCTATATGATGAACAATGCACCTGTTTATGTTTGGAGCCCCTTGCCTCAGATTAAAATGTTACAGCAAGGCCTTTTGCAGTATAATTTTTACCATTCTTATCAGTTTTTAGATATTTATATTAACTCGCAATTTGATAAATCTACTTTAACCCAGGGTCAAGTTGCTGAATATATAGCAAGCGAAGCATTCAGAATTGTTGTAATACCGGGAGAACTACTAAATGGCCGAGTATCTAAACCTGATATTGACTTCAGCAGTTATGAGGAAGTAGCTAAATACTATAACTTAACCGAAGATAAGGTTATTAAGAAATCACGCTAGTTTATTAACTAAAACGAGCTGCTCCAACTGGGCAGCTCGTTTTGGTTTATTGCCGCTGAGTAATCAAAGTTGATCGGAAGTAGCCTTACACCCTTATAAAACTAGCAGCAGTTGTAGCTCCGGCCTATGCTACCCTTGAGTCTTTTTGGGCTAAAATCCTTTGGAAGGCTGTTTTCATTGGCATAATTACTTCTGACTTCCTTTTTTAAGAGATAATAATCAGAGCCTTGGTACTGCTTCTTGTAATACAACTCTAATTGCCCTAACACCATCTGCATCTCCTGCCCCGGCTACTAATCAAGGCAATAGATTAAATAGTTACTTTTAAAAATTGATGCTGCGCTAAAAACTGCTGATACACCAGCCGCTCTTTTCATTATTATAAAATTCACTGGTTTCATCTAAAATTACCGCAGCTGCTTTTACGTTAAATGCTTATAGCTATAATAGGAACAGCCTCAGGACGTAAGGAGTTATTTTCTTCAGCATTGCTGCCATTGTTTAACACCACCTGGTGAAGTCTCTGTGGCAATTGCGCAATAATAAAAGAGCAATCATTATTAGATTACCTCCTGTTTTAGTTGGTTTTTACTTATCTGAAGAAAAGAGAGATGAAGTTGGCGGAAGAGTTTTTTTAAGTTATCTTTAATAGGTTTGGACTGCTCATTTTACAGGTTAATTCGGAGAAGCCATGCTTACTCCTGTGCCACTTGCAGAAGACAAATGGCACTATTAACATGTAGTTTTACCAGTACAAGCTTTCGTTTAGTCAATCAGAATTATATGTATAAAAACTTTTACATAGAAAAAGCCTCGCTTGCTTTTGCCTGCAGGCTACTTTTAAGTTCCTGTGCTGTTGTTTCGGTGCTGACTCCTGCGCAGGCCAGCGCTGCAGCTCTTCTGCAGCAAGACGGGCAGCTGGTAAGAGGCACAGTTAAAATACCGGGAGCGAGGGGCGCGGCGGCAGAGCCTATGATGGGTGTGGTCGTGATGGAAAAGGGCACCTCCAATGGCACCGCAACCGACATGGACGGAAATTTTCAGCTGCGGGTAAGAGACAACAATGCGGTGCTGGTGTTTACCCTTATCGGCTACTCCCCCTCCGAGATTCCTGTGGCGGGGCAAGCTACCATTAACCTGACGCTGCAGGAAAACACCAATGTGCTGCAGGAAGTGGTGGTAACAGGTTACCAGACCATAGACCGTAAAATGTTTACCGGATCGGCGGTGCTCCTGAAAGGCGATGATGCCAAACGCGATGGCATTACCGATGTAAGCCGTATGCTCGAAGGTCGTGTGGCCGGTGTATCAGTTCAGAACGTGTCGGGCACGTTTGGGGCAGCGCCTAAAATACGCGTGCGTGGTGCTACCTCCATTACCGGCGACAACAAGCCGCTGTGGGTGGTAGATGGCATTATACTGGAAGATGTGGTGAACGTATCGAATGAGCAGCTCTCCACCGGAGACCCCTCCACCCTCATCGGCTCTTCCGTAGCTGGCCTCAATCCCGACGATATCGAAAGCTTTCAGATATTAAAAGATGCTTCTGCAACAGCCTTGTATGGTGCCAGAGCCATGAACGGTGTGGTAGTAATTACCACCAAACGCGGCAAAATTGGCAAGCCTGTTGTCTCCTACACCGGCAACTACTCTACTTACCTCAAGCCGAGCTACAGCAACTTCGATATCATGAACTCAGCCGACCAGATGGCGCTGTACCTCGAGATGGCAGGTAAAGGATGGCTGAACTACGCCAATGTTTCGAGAAACCAGAATGGCGGTGTTTATACAAAAATGGCCGACCTTATCACCAATTCCTACGACCCGGCCACTGGTTCTTTCGGGCTGCTCAACACACCGGAGGCCAGAGGTGAGTTTCTGAAGCGCTACGCCCGCACCAATACCGACTGGTTCGATGTGCTGTTCAAGAACTCCTTTATGCAGGAGCACTCCCTCAGCATCTCTTCCGGCACCGAAAAATCGCAGCTTTACTTTTCTACCAGCTATCTGCAGGACGATGGCTGGACCATTGCCGACCAGGTGAAACGCTTTACCGGAAATGCCCGCGCCAACTTTAACGTGTCGGAAAAGCTGTCGGTGGGGCTGATTTCGCAGGGCTCTATCCGTGACCAGCAGGCACCAGGCACCGTTACCCGCATCAGCAACCCGGTTTCAGGCGAGTACAACCGCGACTTCGACATCAACCCTTTCAGCTACGTAATTAACACAAGCCGTACCCTTACCCCGTACGATGAGAACGGTAACTTAGAATACTTCAGGAGAAACTACTCTCCTTTTAACATCCTGCATGAACTGGACAACAACACCCTTGATATTTCGGTGCTGGACCTGAAACTGCAGGGCGATGTAAACTACAAGATTCTGCCGAACCTGACCTATAACTTCTCAGGTGCCATCAGGTACGCCAAAACAAACCGGGAGCACAAGGTGCGTGAAAATGCCAACATGGCCATGGCTTATCGCGCAGGCACTATTTACGGCGACGGAGTAGATGCTACGATTCAGGACCGCAACCGCTTTTTGTACCGCAACCCAGACGACCCGGAGGCACAACCGGTGTCGGTGCTCCCTTACGGTGGCTTTTATATGGCCAACGACGACAACCTGGCCAGCTATTACCTCCGCAACACTCTCGACTGGGACAACACCTTCAACGATGTGCACATGGTACGGTTCTTTGCCTCACAGGAACTTCGGTACGCCGACCGCCAGAACAAAAGTTTTACCGGCTACGGCTACCAGTACGATAAGGGCGGTGTTCCTTTTATAGATCCGAATGCTATAAAGCAGGGCGTCGAAGGAAACTTCAACTACTATAACATGAACTACCGGTACGACCGTTTTCTGGCGTACATGGCCAACGCCGCCTACTCCTTTAACCAAAAGTACAACCTGAACGCCACCGTCCGCTACGATGGCTCTAACCTGCTGGGCATCTCCAGAAATGCCCGCTGGCTGCCGACCTGGAACGTGAGCGGCTCCTGGAACATAGACACCGAACCTTTTATGCAGCGCCTCGACATGGTGAACCGGCTTACCCTGCGTGCCACCTATGGCCTTACCGCCAGCATGGGCAATGCCACTAACTCCAGCCTGGTGCTGCAGAGCGGCAGCACGCGCAGGCCCTACCTGACGGAGGTGGAGTCGATGATCTACATCCAGAACCTGGAAAACTCAGAACTCACCTGGGAAAAACAGTATGAAACAAACGTGGGTGTTGACCTGGGCATGTTTAACGAGCGCATACAACTCACCGTAGATGGTTACCTGCGCAACGGCTTCGACCTGATCGGCCGCATCCGGACCTCGGGTATTGGTGGCGAAGAGTTTAAAGTAGCGAACTATGCCGATATGCGCTCTTATGGCGTGGAGGTAACCTTAGGCGGAGGCGTTATCGATAACCAGGATCTGAAGCTCCGTACACAATTTACGCTTGGTTTTAACCAGGGCAAAATAACCAACCTCAAGAGCAACCCCGACATCTGGTCGCTGGTGATTCCGGAAGGCGGCCCACGCGAAGGTTACCCGCACCGCGGGCTTTTCTCTATTCGCTATCAGGGTCTCGATCCCGAAGATGGCTACCCTATTTTCAGGAATGAAAACGGTGAGAACAGTGGCAATGTGTACTTGCAAAGCGACCAGATTAATTACCTGAAGTATGAAGGTCCCGTAGATCCGATCGTGACAGGTGGCTGGTTCAATTCGATCCGTTATAAAGATTTTACACTATCAGCCCTGGTAACCTTTAGCGGCGGAAACAAAATACGGCTAACACCAGCTTTCAGGACCAGCTACACCGACATGGATGCCATGCCGAATTACTTTCTGGACCGCTGGGTAATGCCTGGAGATGAAAACCGAACAGACGTACCCTCTATTCTGGCGCTGGTAGAAGGCTCTACCTTGATAGATGGTTACCCTTACAACAATTACAACTACTCCTCTGCCCGCGTGGTAAACGGCGAATTTGTGCGCTTAAAGCAACTCTCGCTCGGCTATAACCTGCCCGCCAAGTATAGCAACGCTGTTGGCATGAGCAACCTGTCGCTGAGCCTGGTCTCTAATAACCTGTGGCTAATATATGCCGACAAAGGCTTAAACGGCCAGGATCCTGAATTCTTTAATTCTGGTGGTGTAGCCATGCCCATACCGAGGCAATTCACCTTATCTCTTAAAGCTGGCTTCTAATTCAGTTTAATGATCATGAAGAAATCGATTTTCTATTCTCTTGTTGGTGGCCTGGTGGCTCTCTCGGGATGCAACGATTACCTGGAGCAGGCCGTGGACCAGCGAACTCAACTTGACTCGGTGGAGAAAGTGAGCGAACTCCTAACCACGGCTTACCCCCAGGCCGATTATGCCACCTTTACCGAAGCCATGTCGGACCTGGCCCTCGACAAAGGCAATACATCTGGTGCTGTGGTAGATGAACGTAACCGGAACCCTTACTTTTTCCAGGATGTACAAAGTAAGGCACAAGGTTCCCCAGACAATTACTGGAACGCCTGCTATGCTGCTATTGCCGCCACGAATCATGCCCTCGAAGCTATTGAGAATGCACCCGACCAGGCAGCTTATAATGCACAGAAAGGAGAAGCACTTGTTGCCAGAGCTTATGCCCATTTTATGCTGGTTACCTTATTTGCCAAAGCCTACGACCCTGCTACAGCTGCTGCAAACCCAGGCATACCCTATGTAACCGCTCCTGAAAAAGTCGTGTTAGGTCAGTACGATCGTGGTACGGTGGCAAGTGTCTATCAGCAAATCGAAGCCGACCTTACAACAGGTATCCCCCTTCTGAACAATAACTCGTACCGTGTAACCAAATACCACTTTAACACGGCTGCGGCGCATGCATTTGCTTCACGTTTTTACCTGTTTAAAAGAGAATACCAGAAAGTAGTAGACCACGCGAACCAGGTTTTCGCGGGCGGTAACATAGAACCGAACCTGCGGCCCTGGGTCAGTGTGTACAGCAACCTGACTGCTAACGAAGGGTTGGCATTGTATACACAGGCTTCAGAAAACGCGAACCTGCTGCTCGTAGAAACACAGTCGTTGTGGGCCCGTAATGCTGCCCGCTACCGTTTTGGTTTTGCCACTCCCATTGTAAATGCGCTTTTCCGCAGTAACAATGTAACGGGAGCACGGTGGGTGCAGCCGCTCTACACGCAAGGCACCGACCATTGGCTGGTGCTTAAGTTCAGGGAGCATTTCGTAAGAACAGATCCTAATGCTGAAATCGGTTTTCCGTATACCATCTTTCCGCTATTTACAGCCGAAGAAGTACTCTTTAACCGTGCCGAGGCTTACCTAGGCCTGAACCAGCTTCCGGAGGCAAGAGCAGACCTCACTATGTACGCCCGGAACCGCATCGAGAACTACAACGCGACCACACATGCCATTACCGATGCCAAGCTTAGAACTTACTATGGCACTTCAGACCCAAGGCAAGGTCTGCTGCTGGCGCTCCTCGACTTTAAAGCAGCCGAGTTTGTGCAGGAAGGTATGCGCTGGTTCGATATACTCAGGCACAACCTGACTGTAACGCATACTACCTCCGACGGCCAGACCTATGTGCTCACGCCAGACGACCCCAGGCGGGTCGTGCAGATACCGCAGGAGGCCACACTGGCCGGCATAGCCCGTAACCCACGTTAAGCCCTTACCAACATGAAAAAATATCTTCTGAACATAGGCCTGCTACTGTTGGCTGCCACCTTCACCACCTCCTGCTCCGATGAGGAAGAGGTTGACATCTCGCATATAGATTTCACCCCAGACAGCTGGACTCCGGGAGCCGTTGATAACTGGTTACTCCAGAACTTTGTGATGCCTTACAACATCGAGGTTAAATACCGCTTCGACCGCAACGAACTGGCCCTGGACCGGGTACTGGCTCCTGTGCGGGAAGACAAGGTTATTCCGGTAATGGAGACCATTAAATACACCTGGATAGACCCTTACGAGACAGAGGCCGGCTCTTCGTTTATAAAACGACTGTCGCCGAAGCAATTTGTATTGGTTGGCAGCGCCTCTTACAACAACAATGGTACTATTACACTCGGTACTGCAGAGGGTGGCCGCAAAATCGTGTTATTCGTTATCAACAATTTTGCTAAAACCGAAAAAGGCGAGGTACGGCAGATGCTGCACACCATTCACCATGAATTTGCCCACATCCTGCACCAGACCATTATGTACCCCCAGCCTTACCGCAACATCAGCACCGGCTACACCGCCAGCTGGAACGACTATTCCTTAGAGGAGGCACTCTCCAGGGGCTTTGTTACCCAGTATGCGCGCAGCAGTCCCGACGAAGACTTTGTAGAAATGATTTCGATTATGCTGATAGAAGGTAAAGTCGGGTTCGATGCTATTGTGAACAGCGCACCTGCTGAAGCACAACCCCTTTTCAGGCAAAAAGAGCAGCTGGTGGTACAGTATTTCAAAGATGCCTGGAACATCGATTTCTACAGCCTGCAGACCAAAACCCAAACGGCTATCAACACCCTTTAGACCGATACGTAGCAACATGAAAAAAATATTCCTGCTTTGCCTTTTGTTTACGGCTGCCCTTACCGCCTGCCAGAAAGACGAGGGCCCTGCCCCTGGCGAACGGCCTGAAGAACGCCTGAGTGCCGCGCTCAGTGCCTACAAGGCTCAACTTATCAGCTCCCCTTTTGGCTGGAAAGCTACCTTGTACCCGGAAGGCGGTGGTGGCTATAACTTTATGTTCACGTTTAAGGAAGATGACCGGGTACTGATGACCAGCGATATTAATGCCAGCGCCGCCACCCCCATGGAGACCACTTATCGCTTAAAAACCATGCAGCGCCCTTCTCTGCTATTTGATACCTACTCCTACCTGCATATCCTCTCCGACCCTGACCCTGACGTAATAGGTGGCGATGTAGGCGCAGGCAAATATTCTGACTTTGAGTTTTCTTTTACAGAA
This sequence comes from Pontibacter qinzhouensis, assembly GCF_008017455.1. Classification (GTDB taxonomy): domain Bacteria; phylum Bacteroidota; class Bacteroidia; order Cytophagales; family Hymenobacteraceae; genus Pontibacter; species Pontibacter qinzhouensis. Next base: position 23,837 of record NZ_VRTY01000051.1, read on the forward strand.
GTTACCCCGGATGTTATTACCCTGACCGGCAACATAATGGGCAGCAGAATGGTACTTACCAGAGCCACGCAGGCAGATGCTGAAAGCTTTATTGCTGGCATTACGGCCTCTGCACAGACCTTCTCTAACCTTAGCCGGTTCACCAGCTACTTCAGACGGCTTACCATTGGCACCAACACCTTCGACCTTAATTTAGACCTGAACAACCGCATCATCACGTTTATGTATTTCGAAGGCGATGTGGCCCGGACATTCAGCACCAGCTTCAGTTATACAGCAGGTGGCATGCTGTTGCAGGAGCCCTTTGCGGCTGCCGGTGTCAGTATTCTTTCGTTTGATGCCGTGCAATACAATGCAGCGGGCAACCTCTTTAACCTTACAGTAGGTGGCGCGGCCGCTACCATTCAGGAAGCAGCCCGACCAGTGCGTGTTGATGTGCAGGCTGCCCGAAACTTTCATAATGCAGGCTCCGACTACTGGGCTTCGCCCGGAGGGTTTACCATTAACGGTGTGCCGGATGCGCACAATCTGAGAGCACTCCCGAATTTTTTCCAGATAGGGTATTGGGCAAAATACGATGTATTTCAAAACCGGGAGTACGACCTGCTCGGATTCCTGCTGCTTAATGCGGCCGGAAATGCCCTTGAGTTGACTTATGGTATAGCTGCAGCTCCTACTTTTACCTCAGATGGCCGCATTGTTTACAGCGTTTTAGGAACCCTTGGCACAATACCGGAATCGCACCGGGTAGCTGTAACAGCTACGCTTCAGCAATGGGCCGACACACAAGGGTATTACCTGATCCGGACAAGCGAAACTACAGCCGACCTGGTTAGTGCCCGCGATGGTAAGGCCTGGCTGCCTTTGTTCAGGTAAGTAATGCTATAGGCATTCCTTTAGCTCAAGCAGGCTTTCAGAATTTTGTGCAGCTAAAGTTATTTCTACTTTGTTTAAAGATTACCTCACCATGCCTAACTAAAATAGCTGGCAGAAGTATGTGTATGCTGTGAACAAGTTTATAGAAATACTCGGTAAAATAGGGCTCACTTTTCAGATAGTGAAAACAGCCTTTGCCGCGGCATTGTCGTGGTTTATAGCCACCAGCCTGTTGCATTCCGAATACCCGTATTTTGCAGCTGTTGCGGCCATTATAACGGTTCAGGTAACTGTAGCCGACTCTGTAGATAAAGCTACTCAGCGCATTATCGGCATTATTGGCGGTGTGTTGCTGAGCATGCTGCTCGGGCACTGGTTTAAAATCGGGGCTATCTCTATCTTTTTCATTATCTTAATTGGTATGGCTATCTCGAAAGCCCTGCGCATGAACCCGCAGATCATTTCGCAGGTAGCAATCAGTTCGCTGCTGGTGCTGGCATTCGGGCAAACAAAAGAAGGTTATGCTTTTGAGCGGATTATAGAAACGGTGGTAGGATCTGCTGTTGCCGTGCTCATAAATGCCCTGGTGGTGCCACAGAATGCGGTGCCTGATGTAGAGCGCAGTATTTTGCGTTACAGCCGTTTAGCCGCCGACACCCTTACCAGCCTGATGGCCCTGGTCAACCACACCGGAACCCGCATAAAAACGGGGCGCTCCGAAGTAGATGCACTCATTAAAGAAGCCAAGGAGTGCCGCAAAACCCTTGATCTGGCAGAACAAAGCCTCAAATACAACCCCCTCCTCAAGCACAAGCGCGACAGGCTCAGCCAGTTAGCGAAAAGCATCCTGCAACTGGAAAGTATTACCATCCAGATTAGGGGAATACGGAGAAGTCTGGCCGATTTGCAACTTAACCACCGGGCACAGTTAGAGCAACCTTATGTGCAGCAGCTGAAGCGGACCATGCAAGCAACGGCAGCTTGCATAGCTGCCTATGGCCAGGCTGCTATTCAGGATACGCCTGAGCAGCAGGAAGCGCTGAAAGCAACTATTGAACAGGCACAGGCTGAACAAAGCCGTAGTCTCATTAGCCTTCACAGCCTCACGTCGCTGCCTACTTTGCGCGATATGGGCAGTATATTAACAGATCTGGGTCGTATGGTGGCCGAAACAGAAAACTATACAGAACCTATTTTCCCGCAAGAGCCAGCCATATCCGATTTATAAGGCAACCTGTTTTTTCTCCCCACCGGTTGCTCCGCTTCAAAACAATTCTTACTTTGTAAAAGGATATAATATCAAAAAGCCGACCTTATTAACCCTTGACACTTAAAGCGCTCAATAGCCTTTGGAAGGCCAATTTCATTAGGAAAATTTAGTTGTTACTTGTTTGTGGCTTTGGCTGAGTAATACCTAAAGAATTGAATATTTTGTATTACGCCTTCGGATGCTGCTCCCTTACAGTTTATTTCACAGAACCTTAGAAGACTGATTTTTCAGTCAACAAAGATTTTGTTAGAGAACCTATAGACAAGAACGAAATTACTTGCACCTGTAAAAGATTATTTGCCATTCGCCGCACATTAACCTACCTAACTTCTATAAACTATGAGCTATGAAACGTTAAACAGATTCGACCGGATAGTGGCCATCCTGATTCATTTGCAATCGGGTCGGGTGGTGAAGGCACAGGAGCTGGCCGATCGGTTTCAGGTGAGTCTGCGTACGATTTACCGCGATGTGCGCTCGCTGGAGGCAGCCGGTGTACCCATAGCCGGAGAGGCTGGCGTAGGCTATTGCATTCTGGAAGGGTACCGCTTACCGCCGGTTATGTTTACCCGCGAAGAAGCCGGAAGCTTTGTAGCAGCCGAAAAACTCATGCAGAAATTCAGCGACAAAACGTTGGGCACCTATTACCAGTCGGCTATGTACAAGGTAAAATCGGTGCTGCGCGGCAATGCCAAAGACAGAGTAGCCGCTTTGGAGGCGCAGATTTGGGTAAACTCTACCCAGGAAATTTTTAACGAAGATGTTCCTGATGCCCTCGATGTACTGTTAGATGGCATGGCCGATAAAAAACAAGTGGCGCTTTTGTATAAAACCCTCTCATCGGAAACTCCGACCAACCGAATTATTGAGCCTATCGGCTTATTTAACGAGAACAATTATTGGTACGTGATGGGGTATTGCCTTCTCCGGAAAGATTACCGGCAGTTCAGAACAGACCGGATGCTGGCGATTAAGCGAACCGACACTCCGTTTACAAAAGAGCATGGCAGCATAGACCAATATCGCAACAGAGAAGACAATGGCCCAAAAACCAAGGTCGTAATCCGGGTTGATAAAGAAACAGCCCGGTTCATCCAGAACGGAAGAAAATACTACGGATTTGTGTCGGAGGAAGTCGTGGGCGAACAAATAGAGATGACTTTTATGACCTGCGACTCTTATGATGGGCTGCCGCGCTGGTACCTGATGTTTGCCGACTGTGCCGAAATAGTGGAACCAGAGAGTTTCAGGGAGCGGGTGAGTGAACTTCTCCGGAAAGCCAGGCAAAATCTGCAAGTAAAAAAAGAGGAACTGGTAAATTAGTGCTTCGCAAATTAGAAATTAAAAATTATTATGGCGCAAGTGTCCTCTCATCGCTTGTAACTACTATTCCACGGTCTCTGGCAGCTTTAAATTTCTTATGCAGGCACCTGAATTTTTGAGTAATTAAGTTTAAGGAGGCTTTAGAAATCTGCGGCTACCATCATTTTCTAATTTTTAATTTGAAAGCGTATTAATCTGCCAGCTCTTCGCAGGAGAAACCGGCAAGGGCCAGGTGTTCTATTACAGCAGATGCCTGCAGCGAAACGGCCTCGACCCGGAGAATGTGGTCGCAATCTCCCAGGTCGAAGTTCCATTTTTCACAGGTATTCATCAGCTTATTCAGGATTGGTTTTACTTGCCTCACCTTCCGGCGGTTTGTCACCGTTGTTTTGAATACCAGTACTTGTTTCATGTGTTGTTTTGTAAGCGCTATCTTTCCCAGAAATAAGGTGGTTCAATGCCAAGCGACCGCAGGAACACATAGGCTTGCGCCCGGTGATGAATTTCGTTATCGATAAAGTAGAAGATAGAGGACCAGACGGTGCCTTCGTACAGGCCGAACGTTACGATGCTATCACTAAACCGCTCATCCGGAATCTGTGCCCAATACTTGTTTATGTCTTCTGTGGCCTCGTCCCATAGGCGCAGTATGTCTGCCTTGGTTTTAGATTGATCCAGGTGCTCGTCCAGTTCTTCTGTACTGCCCTTGGCTACCTGCCTGATGCCCGGAACGGCAATCGCCAGCAGTTCCTGCACCATGCCGGCAAATGGCCGCATGCCGCCTACCGAATACTCAAAAAACTCTTTCTCCGGAAACGCTTCGATAACCCGTCGTGTCAGGGCGCGGTGCCCTTGCCAGTGCGCCAGCAGATCGGCCGATGTAAGAACAGAGGATGTCTGGATGTTAGTGCTTGCTGTGTTCATGGTTTTAATTTTGTTTGAGGTTTTTGATATAAAACAAAGGTAAAACCTGCCTATGACAACAGTCTGTCAGCAGCAACCGACTATTTTTTCTTCATCAGAAAAATTATTTCTGGTAGCAGCAAGTTGCAGGAATTCAGGCATGAAATGCGACAGAAGCGGCTAAAGAGTAAATTTTAAAAGTCTGATGCAACCGTGGCCGGATTTTTGGGGTCATGGGAGTAGTTGGCACAATTAATAGCTTATTCAGCAGATAAATTTGGCGTGCCAGACAAACTTTAGTTTTCCTTTTACCTTTATACACTTTATCATGCAAAACCTTTTAAAGAAGTTTTCTTTCAAAAAAAGTACCACCTACCTCTGTGGCTTCCTGCTGGCTACCTCCCTTACCGGCTGCTTTAAAAACGATGACCCTGCGCCACAGGAGCAGATACCGGTTGGCATCGTTTCTGTTTACCACGGCATCGCCACCAACCAGGAGTTTGATTTGCTTGCCGATAATCAGGCAGTATTTAACAGAGCTATTAAGTACAGTGAGTATACTGGCTACCAGCAGTTTAGAACTGGCAACCGCAACTTTAAGTTTACGCCTGCCAATGCTATTAATGCTGTAATAGATACCACTTTTAACATACAAGATGGCAAATACTATTCGTTATTTGTGGCCGGAACTGAGCAGCAGGCCAGGCTAGTAGCTGTAAGAGACAGTATATTTACGCCGGTAGCAGGTAAAGCATTTCTGCGGGTTATCAACCTGTCTCCTGATGTGGCCTCTACCGACATCAGAACAACAGACAATGTGACGCTGGCCGATAACCTGCCTTACAAAAGCATAACGCAATTTATGGTTGTAGATGCCACCACGCATACGCTGCAAATTACTGGCGCAGATTCGGAGGCTGTGCTGCTGCCAAACTCCAATGTATCGTTAGCGGCCGGTAATTATTATACCATTATTTTGCGTGGCCGTGCCGCTCAACCCGCCGGAAGCACTTATGGGCTTAATGCGCAGGTGGTTCGAAGCTTTTAACCAAACCTACAAAGAGCTTGTGCTCCTACTTAAGATAAAGCAGAAAAGGCTACCCGCAACAGGTAGCCTTTTCTGCTTTATTCTATTTAGATTCCTTTTTACCCTTGAAGCATTTTGCCTGAAAAAGCTTCTGAAGAGCTTTTTTATTCAAATAATCCGACTTGTTAAGGGTAAAGCCGATGGTGCAGCACGTGTTATTTCAGCACGGCCAGGGTAGCACCGTCTCCGCCTCGTTCTTCGGCCTCGCTACCTAAACTGGCCACCTCCCGCACCGAGTACAGGTAATCGCGCACTATCTGGCGCAGAATGCCGTTGCCACGGCCGTGGATGATCTTGATCTCCGGCATGCCGAGCATAATGGCTTCGTCGGTAAAGTTCATCACTTTAGTCAGGGCATCTTCTGCGTACTCGCCTCTTATGTCGAGGGTGGAGGTGAAGTCGGCCATGCGTTGCGTTATGTTCATGCCTTTAGCAAAACCGCCGCCAGCTTCCGCCTTCGTCTTTTTCTTACTGGCTACCTGCCCCTCTACCCTCTCCAGGTTATCAACTTTCACGTAGGTTTTCATGCCACCAAACATGACTTCTGCTGTTTTGCCTTTCATGCCTACCACCTGGCCAATAGAGTCCTGCCCCACCAGCGATACGTTGTCTCCTTCTTTCAGGGCTCCGGCTGCTACGCGTTTGTAGGCTGGCCGTGGCTCTTCTTTCCGGACTTCGGTAGCAAATGTTTCCAGCTCCTGCCGGGCCTGTTTGGTCTGCTCCTTTTCGGCCTGGCTCTGCTTTATTTGTTGAATAGTGGCCTCGATTTTCTGGTTTGCATCTTTTAACAGCAGTTTCGCTTTGCCTTTGGCTTCGCGCATAATGTCCTGCTTGCTCTCGTCGAGGTAGTTTTTAAGGTCGGTGTAATCTTTTACCGATGCTTTTAACTTGCGTTCCTGCGTGGCGACCTCCCGCAGCTTGTTTTCCAGCTCCATCTTCTCGCTTTCCAACTCTTCGAGCAGGCGGTCGTAGCGGATTTTGTCTTTACCGACCAGGCTGCTGGCTTTGTCTACGATGTGTTTCGGCAAACCTATTTTACGCGCTATCTCAATGGCGAACGAAGAACCCGGCTTCCCGATTTCCAGCTGGTAGAGCGGTTGCAGGTTTTTATGGTCGTAGCGCATGGCACCATTCACGATGCCGGGTGTGCGCTCGGCAAAGTTCTTCAGGTTGGTGTAGTGGGTGGTAATCACGCCAAACACTTTGCTGTCGTTCAGATTCTGCAACACGGCTTCTGCTATGGCACCTCCCAGCACGGGCTCCGTTCCGGTACCAAACTCATCTATCAGCACAAGGCTGTTTTTGTCGGCCACGGTCACGAACTTTTTCATGTTGGTGAGGTGGGAGCTGTAGGTACTCAGGTCGTTTTCGATAGATTGCTCATCACCGATATCAATAAAAATATCCTGAAAGATACCAGCCTCTGAGCCATCTGCTGCCGAAATGAGCATACCGCACTGCAGCATGTACTGCATCAGGCCCACAGTTTTTAAGCTCACCGATTTACCGCCGGCGTTCGGCCCCGAAATGAGCAGCAGGCGCTGGTCGCGGTTCAGGTGCAGGCTCATAGGCACGGTTGGCCGCCCCAGCTGCTTATGCGACAGGTATAGCAACGGGTGAAAAGCCTCTTTCCAGTTAATGTGCGGGTACTTCACCAAAATAGGCAAAGTTCCCTCCACTCTTCGTGCAAAAGCAGCTTTGGCCCTGATAAAATCGAGCAGACCCAGGTATTGGTACGCCTTCCGCAGCTCCGGCACATGGCCGCGCAGCGTGTTAGTGAGGCCAACCAGTATCCGGATCAGTTCGCGATGGTACGCGTTCTCGAGGTCCTTGATGTCGTTATTAAGTTCAAAAATAGACTCCGGCTCAATAAAAACCGTTTGCCCCGTATTCGACTCATCGTGGATCAGACCTTTGAGGCGGCGTTTATGTTCAGCAATAACCGGAATAACCAAACGGCCACCACGAATGGTGGGCTCGGCATCGCCGGGAGTCCAGCCCTGGCCTTTCGCATGTTTTATGATAGACTGAATTTGCTTGCGCAGAATGCCTTGCTGGTGAATAAGCTCCCGTTTCAGGCGCTGCAGCTCTGGTGTGGCATCGTCGCGCACCGAACCGGCATCGTCTACCACCTTGTCGAGGGCAGCGATAAGCGAGCGCTCTACGGCCACGTTGGCACCAAGCGCCTTCAGGGCCTCAAACTTGCCTTCTTCCGTACCCGAAATAAAGGTGAGTGAGCTACGGATGGTCCTGAGCGACATTTTAATCTCGTAGAAAGCCGACACATCGAGGAAAGACCCAACGAGCGTTGCCCGGTCGAGGTAAGCGGTTACATCGTAATAATGCTGCAGCGGAATTTCAGCATCCGACTCCAGCAATTGTTTAAATTCGTCTGTTTGCTGTAAGAGTTTCTGCACCAGGTCGTGCCGGGCCAGGAACTGCATGCGGTTAACGAAATGGCGACCCAACGGGCTCAGGCAAAGCTCCGAGAGCATGTCGCGCACCTGCGAAAAACCGATTTTTATTTCAAAGTTGTCTGGATAGATCAATGTTATCTTTTAATTTGTAGCAAAATTAGCCTTTTTCATAACAATTCTGACTATCTGTTTCGTTCGCTGCAGCCACACTTTCAGAACAGGAATTATTTGGAGACTTGGAAATTCGGAAATTAAAAAATGAATGCATCCTCTGATCCTGTTACCCTGATTCAGATAAAACCAGATCTAAAGGGCCACAGGCTCAACTTTTAACTCAAAACTCTTAACTTTTAACTAAATAACATGATTTTAGATAAACTTCAGAACGCATCGCGTTACTATGGTCTGCACCCGCTGTTCGAGAAAGCATTTAACTTTCTGCAGTCTTTCGATCTGGAGACCATCAACACCGGCAAACATACGCTGCAGGGCGACGACCTTTTTGCCATCGTTTCGGATGGCACAGGTGTGCCGCAGGACCAGACGCGCATGGAGGCCCATAAAAAGTACATCGATATTCAGTACATCATATCGGGCGTAGACCGCATGGGCTGGCAGGACCTGAGCCTGTGTGCTGCTCCCTCAGAACCCTACACAGATGAGCGTGATGTGGCTTTTTTTCCAGACAAACCTACCTCCTGGGTAGATGTTCCGGCTGGTTTCTATACCATTTTTTTCCCCGAAGATGTTCATGCCCCCCTTGGCAGCCCCACCCCACACCGAAAAGTTGTCATAAAAATTGCCACCACCCTTGGCTAAAAATTTGCTAAAAGGCTTCTGGAGGGCATTTTGATTTAAATAATTTGCCGCGATGCATCTTTTTAGAAATCAGGCCTGCCTTACTTATTTCTACCGCTGGTTACGGCTTCGCTTAAACCAGCGGTAGAAATAGAGCAGAAGCAAACACCAACTGCTTAATACCTTATCACCTATGGAAGCTGTATTTCACCAGGATAAAACGTTTGAAAAAATTAACTACGCGGGGCAAGTTGTGCACGACCGGGAGTTTGAAAACTGCACCTTTAAACGCTGCGATTTTACAGGCAGCCAGTTTGCAGGTTGCCGCTTCCACGACTGCACCTTTGAGGGTTGTAACCTGGCCATGATTAAACTCAATCGCTCTACGCTGAATAATGTGGTGTTTACAGAGTGTAAATTAACTGGCATCAACTTCAGCGAATGCGAAGACATGTTGTTTACCGTAAAATTTGATACCTGCATTCTGGACTATGCCTCCTTTATGCGGAAGAAAATGCCCGGCACCAGGTTTACCAGCTCCTCATTAAAAGAAGTGGTGTTTAGTCAGGCCAATCTTGAAAAAGCTGTTTTTGATAATTCCAACCTCGAAAGAGCCATTTTTAATCAAACCCAGCTTAAAAGCGCCGATTTTGTCACTGCCTATAACTTCGATATCGACCCGGAATTCAACAACATCAAAAACGCCAGGTTCTCGCAATACGGCTTACCGGGCCTGCTTACCAAACATGATTTGCGTGTGGAGTAGCGCTTTTCTAAATTAAAAATTAGAATTGAGAGGATTTAAGGACTTAGATTCTACTTTAAAGTCTGTCTTATTTGCTCCTTTCTCCCGATCACCAACAACTGGAAACAGCCAATTCTAACAGGTTATGACGCACTCTGAAATTTAAAGAAGTGGTATCTACAGTCAGGTTAAACAGGATTATTTTCAACTAATTATTGCAGAAAAAAGGCCATGACAGATGCAGCGCTATGTTGCTTTTAAAGAACGAAATCAACCAAAAAAGATCGGCTAAAACTTCTCCTCCACCCCCAACCCGAAAAGAGCAAAGTCGTAGCGAACGGGGTCGGTTGGGTCGAAGGTGCGAAGGTGCCGGGTTAGTTCTTCGGCTGTCTCCCAGTCCATTTGCTTGCGTGTAATGAGGCAGAGCCTGCGGGCTACCCGCTCCACGTGCACATCGCAGGGACAAACGAGGTCGGCCATTGGTATGTTGTTCCAGATGCCGAAATCAACGCCGGCATTGTCTTTTCTCACCATCCAGCGCAGGTACATGTTCAGGCGTTTGCAGGCCGATTTACGGGCTGGCGTAGAAATGTGCTTGCGGGTACGGTGCGGTGCCTCCTCCAGGCTGAAAACGGTGTTATGGAAATGCTCCAGCCGCTGCTTCTGAGTCTGCACCTGCTGTTGCGTGCCGGTAAAAGCGGTTTCGAGGCTATCGTGCTGCTGGTAGTACTGCCTGAAAAAGAACAGCAGGTACAGCAGGTCGGTATCGTTAAAGGTGCGGTGCTTAAACCCCAGAAAACGTGTCAGGTCCTGCTCCTGGTGCTGCCTTATGAAATCGTGCGGGGCATTGTCCATGAGGTCCATCAGCTTCAGGCAATTCTGGATGATGGTCTTGCGCTGCCCCCAGGCCAGTATGGAAGCAAAAAAGCCACTGATCTCGATGTCCTGCTTTTTAGTAAACCGATGCGGAATAGAAATCGGGTCGTGCGGAATAAAAGCAGGTTGGTTATATTTTTCGGCCCGGTCGTTGAGCAGGGCTTTCACGCTGTTGAAGTCTGGAGTCATGTAGCTGGTGCTTAAAGCTGTTAACGTTTGGGAGCAGTTTCAGGATTTAATTTTTAAGCGCATGGTGATTTTAGTGGCCGCAAGTTCATCATCCATTTTGCAGACCTCCTGGCGCTCAACGTTAAAAAAATTCTACCTTATTTTAAACGCAAGAGCCTGAACTACTACAGCTCAGGCCCCAGAATAGATTAGTATGAATTTCAAGTTAATGTAACTCATTGATCACTGAATCACTTACATAAAATTCAAGCAACCCCAATTATTTAAATAAAAACGGCCTTCAGAAGCAATTATGCACCTTTGGAGGTCAAGGGTACAATAGTGCTCTTCCAAATTAGTTTATGAAATTGCGAAAGCTGCAGAATTGCTTCTTATGCTTCATTTCTAATTTTGAATTTCTAGTTTTTAATTTGGCGCTGCACTAGCTTGGCAGCGCTTATGGCACATACGATAGCTCCACCCGGAAGCGCTGGTCTACGGCTCCCAGTTTTTGATATGCTTTTTTAGAAAGCCGCACAATTACTTTATCGTTAGAGCCGGTATCAGGTAGCTTGCCGATGACGCGAACATATACCACCTGGTCGTTCATGGCGTTTTTAACCTGCATAATGGTGCCTACCGGTGCCGATTTGTGCAGCGCCAGGTATTTGTTCGTGTCAGTTTTAGGATCTATCATTTCGGCCATGCCTGTTTCCAGTACCTTCTTTACCCCGGCCATGTTCTCTTCAGGGTCGTTGCGGGCCGTGGTTGTTTCGGTGGTGGTTTCGGGTGTGGCGGCAGGAGCCGGAGTTGTTGTGGCCGGCACAGTGGCTGCAGGACCTGTAGTGGCTACTGCAGCTTCTGTCACCGAGTCTTTGGTCATTACATCGTCTGACTCAGGCACATATTGCGGCTTAGACGAAGTAACCGGTGCGTTCTTGCCGACAATTAACTTAGCACCTATATTCACCTGGTTTCCAGACAGGTTGTTCCAGGCTCTAACATCTTCAATCCGGACGTTGTGCATCTTTGAAATGGCGTACAGCGTCTGGCCAGGCTCCACCACATGAATTTTATCGCCACGGTCGGTTACCACAAAAGTACGGTTGCTGGCCGAAGCTGCCGGAGTGGCCGCCGTGTTGGCTGCCGAGGCACTTGCCGGTACTGCACGCGCTGGAGTGGCCGCTGTTGCACCAGCCCTGTTGCGCGGTATCAGCACGATCTGGCCTATTTTAATGGTGCTTTCAACAGATGGGTTGGCTTCTACAATTTGAGAAACCGAAACAGCATATTTTCTTGACAGGGCATATAACGTTTCTTTAGGCTCCACTCTGTGCTGCACAAATAGCTTCCCGTTTTTATACTCCACCCCCACAGAGTCGCGCAAGGCATCGGTACCTAAGGCAGATGATGAAAATGATAGGAATGGTGCCACCACAAAGGCAGCAATTATTACTCGGTTCATGGCTATAAAATAAACTAAACTAACAGGCTGTGGATCTGCAAAATTTCCTTTTTCTGTATAAAATATAAATCGCCCCTAAAGATAAAAAAAGTATCTGAACCTATTCCACTTAATTCGGAAGCGAGGCACTCTGAGTAACACAAATTACCTTCCAAATCAAAAATAAACAGATAATTATCTAGTTTACCTTCTGAACTCTGCCGGTAGCAGCTCACCAGAATATGCGACGCCGTATCGAGGTATTCGATGGCCTTTACAGCCTCTATTGCCTGCGTAGCCTGTAGAAAGGCAGCTACTTCGTTAAAATAAGTTTCGCCTTCCAGGTACAGCACCGGGTACTGGCAATTCTCGAATCGAAGCGTATTAAATAAATGCACCTGCTCTGCTGCCTCTGCCTGGCTTATGCCCTGATGCGTTTCCTTGCCTGAGGCTATTTCTAACAATCGCAGACCTGTGCCCGGCTGCTGCACCTCATGCGCGTAGAGCCCACGCTGCCCCACGCCGTAAAAAGCCAGCTCGGGCTGCTCCCAGAGCACCTGCCCATTGGTAGCCATAGCGGTTATGCCTTTGTGCTGCCCCAACTTCCGGTCGCCGTACCCGTGTAGCCACACAAAGCCGCCGTGTGCCTCTTCCAAGCCGTACCACCAGGTGTTCGGCCGGGGCAACTGCAGTTCCTGCAGTGCCAGAGTCTGGCAATTAAGTACCCAGAAGGAGGTTAGCAGCAGGTCGCCGTCCCGCACCTCAAGCGCCAGGTTGCCAGTGGCTGTGTCGAGTTTAAGGCGCCAGAGAGCGGCACCAAAGTCATATTTAAACCTGAGAGAGATGATATGCTAAAATTTTATCCTTAACTTATTGCATTAATTATCCAGTCTTCTTTTTTAGCTTTTTAAGCTAAAAGAAAGGCCGCATTACTTAACTGGTTCCCAATTTATGAAATCTCTAGCAAAGCAACGCCATGCACTTTTCCTGTTTGGGCTTGTCTGTTACCTGCTGCTCTCGTTCAGCGCTGCAGCGCAGGCCCCTAAACCCAAAGTTTTCGTCATGAAAATTGAGACGGAGATTGATCCGCGCACCAACCGCTACAGCAAGCTGGCACTTGAAGAAGCCACCAGGCAAGAGGCAGACTATGTTCTGCTGGAGCTGGACACCTTTGGCGGTGCCCTGAACGATGCAGACGAGATAAGGAAGCGCATTCTTGAGTACCCGAAACCAGTGTATGTGTTTATTAATTCGAACGCAGCCTCTGCCGGGGCTCTTATATCGCTGGCCTGCGACAGCATTTACATGTCGCCGGGGGCTAATATTGGTGCTGCCACTGTTGTTGGTGCCGATGGACAGGCAGCTCCGGGCAAGTACCAGTCGTATATGCGCTCCATAATGCGGTCTACAGCCGAGTCGAACGGTCGTAACCCGCATTTAGCCGAAGCCATGGTAGAAGCCAGCGTAGACAGCACCCTCTCTGCTGGTCAGGTGCTGAGCCTTACCACTGCCGAGGCCATAAAGCTTGGTTTCTGCGAAGGCCGCGCTGCCAGCATTCCGGAGGTGCTCCAGTTGCTGAACCTGCAGGATGCCGAAGTAGTTAATTTTGAACTGGGCACTGTTGATAGAATCATTTCGTTTTTTCTGAACCCTTTTCTGAGCGGCTTGTTGCTGCTCGTTATTTTAGGAGGCCTCTATTTTGAGTTGCAGACGCCCGGTGTCGGGTTTCCGCTGCTGGCCGCGCTGGTGGCCGGTTTCCTGTACCTGACTCCCTACTACCTCAACGGGCTTGCCGAGAACTGGGAGATCCTGTTGTTTATACTTGGTCTAGTGCTGATCGGGCTGGAGGTGTTCGTTATTCCTGGTTTCGGGATAACAGGCATCAGTGGCATTGTAGTCGTGTTTCTGTCGCTGGTGCTGATAATGGTCAATAACCAGAACTTCGACTTTACCTTTGTAGCCTCCGAAGAACTTATGAAAAGCATGATTGCAGTGGTAACAGGCATGATAGGTGCTGTTATTCTTATTACACTTACCTGGAAGCATGTGGTTGGCAGCAAGGCGATGCAACGCATGGTGCTACAAACCACCTTCGAAAGCAAAGACGGGTACCGCTCGGCCAATAACACCGACCACCTGATCGGGAGAACCGGCATTGCCCACACCCGCATGGTACCCAGTGGGCGTGTTTTAATAGATGATGTGCTGTACGATGCTCAGGCCTTAGACGGCTACATCGAAAAAGGAGAAACGGTGCAGGTAATGGACCAGAGCACCTTCTCGTTGCGCGTAAAGCGAACCGACATAAAAACGGTAAGTTAACAGTTTACCCAGCTTTAAAGCAAGATATTGCCAATGCGCCTGAATGCACGTTTTGTAGGGCTGAACCTCTGCCCCTGTAGAACCATGTTCTACGCTTTGCACTTTTAGCAGTAAATTTAATTAAGCTGAATTAAGCCTCACATTTCTACCGATTATATACATGAAAACTGCCTTCCGAGTACTTCTTGCCCTTTTTACGCCAATGGTCTTCAGCGCCTGTTCCAGCTCCGGCAATACCCTAACCGAAGAAACAAATGCGACGCTGGTGTGGTCGGGCGAGTACATGGCAGATGGTTGCGGGTTTCATCTGGTGGTAAACGATACGCTCTACAAGCCTGAAAACGAGAACACACTTGACGAGGCTTTTAAAACAGAAGAACCCACGGCAGTAAAAGTTAAATTTGAGCGCCTTCAGCAGAAAATAGACAGACGCTGCGGCCTCTCCACAGAAAGCAGAGCCATGGAAGGCATCCGGATTATCTCGATTAAAAAGCGGTGACAGGTGGTTAAGTTAGCCCGAAGTTAAAGTACAGTACCTTATCCACTTCCTGCTTGGTTTTCAGATTGTTTGAGCGGTTTGTACACTAAGTGGCAGAACCAATAAGGCCTTCCATACCGCTTTGCAACTATGATAGTTAGATTAATACTGTATGAAGTACTCTTAAATTATAGATGACGACACAACTTATCTGAAATCAACAATTAAGTTTTTCATTTTATAGACTGCGACATAACCTTTCGGATTTCAAAGCTTGGTTTTTCAATTTCAATAGTAAGATTAAAAAAGTCCTGTTTCCTGATACCTGTGTTCTGTTTCTCGAACTATGCAATTTCGATTTCCGGAAAGTTACGACGCCAACTATAACAGGATTAACATAAAATCTTGTGTCCTATGACAGATGGCAATACAGGTTCGGATTCCAATAAGTTAAGTCACCATCTATATTAGTTATTTATTAGGCCAAGCGAAGGTCCGCACCCTTGACCCAAAAATCCTTAAAATCCTTCTGAAGGCCTTTTTCATTACAATAATTCACATTAAAGCACCTGTAACATTCAAAAAGGGCTGCCGAAACAGCAGGAAAAGCCAGATTCGGACTAAAAAATTGGAGGTTCAGCTGAAATACTCCACCTGCTTCTGTATTTTTACACCGGACTGCGAACAAACCGGTCCTTGAACAGCAAGCGACTACTATGGACATATTGGGCATTATACCGGCACGCTTCGGCTCCACCCGTTTTCCGGGCAAACCTCTTACCGAAATCAAAGGCAAATCCATGATTCAGCGGGTGTATGAGCAGGCCAGCAAAGCAAACCTGGCCAAAGTACTTGTAGCTACCGACGACCAGCGGATTCTGGAGCATGTGCAGGCATTCGGGGGAAACGCCGTTATGACCAGTTCCCATCACCAGAGCGGTACCGATCGCTGCTTCGAGGCTTACCAGTTGCAGGAAACGCTTTTTAGTTATGTGATCAATATTCAGGGAGACGAGCCTTTTATTAAGCCGGAGCAAATAGACCTGGTAGCCGATTGTTTCAGGAAACCAGCCACACAGCTGGCTACGCTCATTAAGGAAGTGAAAAGCCATGAAGAACTTTTTAACGTTAACTCTCCGAAAGTAATCGTAAACCTGGCCAAAGAAGCACTTTATTTCAGCCGGCAGCCAATTCCGTATTGCCGCAACGTGCCCATAGAAGACTGGCACCTGCAGCACACTTACTACAAACATATCGGCATTTACGGTTACCGCACCGATATTCTGGAGCAGATAACACAGCTGCCTCCTTCGGGCCTGGAGCTGGCCGAGTCGCTGGAGCAGTTGCGGTGGCTGGAGCACGGCTTCCGAATTTCGACGGCCGTTACCACTCTCGAAACGTTTGGAATAGACACGCCGGAAGATTTGCTGAAGGTGCAGGCAGCCCTTGCTGAAGATTAGGCCGACAAGTTTCTGATGAAAAACTATGTATTACTTCGGTTTGTAAAGCTGAACCTGTACTTTTTTAGTGCCTACAGCCTGCTTACCGGGTTGTGGTATGCCTTTACCAACCGTTTCGAAACGGAGGCAGGCACCGCCGTAAAAGAAATAATGCTGAATGCGGCAATCTTCAGCCTGCTTTTTACCCTGCTACTATTGTTGTGGTACCGAAGAACCCGATTATTAGTGGCCACCACCAAAATAAGTTACCCTGAACTTCAAAAACGCCTTTCCGACATGGGCTATGAGCAGGTGAAACTAAGCCAGAAATCGAATACAGAAGTTTACAAACCTACCCCTCCCAAAGCAGCCGCTATGGCCGGAAAGCTTTTTGTTAGCAAATCGCCGAGTTTCTATATTATTGAAGGCCCTGCCCGCCTCCTAAAGCAACTCGACCCTAAGGCCTAAGACCCTTAAAACAGCTCCGGAAGGCCCTTTTTATTTGAATAATCGGCGGTTGTTGGTTGTTAGTCGCTAATTGCTGAATTGTCAAATGATTGATTTTCCAACTTGGAGATTTGGAGATGAAGAAGGAGAAATTTTGAATGAATGTATGAGTGAGTAAAAAGTCACTCTTTCTTCTCCTGTGCAAAAAGTAGTGAAATAGTTACAGCAACGCTACGCCACAGGCTTTACATCTGAAGATTGATCGCAGGTGCAAACACCCTTGTACGGAGAATGAAACGACCATGCCCTCACGGGTACTGTCTCCGTGCCTACTATAGAATAAAACCTTTTGGCAGCTGATCACTATTAGGAAGATTTTTCAGCTTATAACTAAGGAAGGATCTAACATCTAGTTAATAAATTCTATTCTCAACCACCTGCTTTTTTAGCTTTGTAGCCGGCTGCCTGCAGCACCTGCAGTACCTTATCCCTGAAATCGCCCTGAATCAGAATTTCGCCATCTTTGACACTGCCACCTACCCCGCATTTGTTTTTAAGGAGTTTACCTAGCTCTTTCAGGTCGTCGTCTTTGCCCACGAAACCAGAGACCAACGTTACCTGCTTGCCCGCCCTGGCCTTCTTGTCGAGCTGTACCTTCAGGTTCTGCTGCTGCGGTGGCAGGGTTTCAGTTTCCTGGTCCTGGTCGTAGGCGTAGTTAAAGTCGGAGTCGGTAGAGTATACCACCCCCTGGCGTCCTTTTTTATTTTTATCGCTCATACTATAAACAGCCTCATTCGGCTATGTGCTTATGTTCTTTTAATAGGAGTTACTACTTTTAACGATTGCGGCAACATTTTGATGCTGAAGTCTGAAGCCTCGCCCAGGTACTCGCCATCGGCGTGGTACATGATCTTATGTGCCGTGCTTACTTCAAAAGCATCTGTCTTAAAATACTCTGCCGTATCAGGACTTGCTTTTTGTTTGGTGAGCATGCTGTAGCTCAGGTTCAGGGCTTTTACAACATCCAGTTTCCGGACGAGGCAAATATCAAACAACCCATCTTGTATATCAGCGAATGGTGCAATGTAGGCGTTATTGCCGTATTGCGCTGCATTGGCAATAGCCAGCACATAGCAGTCGGTGGTAAGGGTGGTGCCGTTTATTTTTATGCTCACGGGCAGGTGGTTGTAGTGCAGTACCTCTTTCAGCACAAGCTCCACATAGGTTTTGAGTCCTCGCTTTTTGTTACCGGCAAACACCGAACTGATGTAGGCATCAAAACCGATTCCTCCCGCTGTAAAAAAAGCATGCCCGTTTATGGTTCCGCTGTCGATGCGAGTAATGTTTCCTTCGTTTATTACCTGCATCGCCCCCTTCAGGCTCATGGGCACGAGCAGGTGCCGAGCCAGGCCGTTGCCAGAGCCCTTTGGCAGCAGTGCCAGCGCTGTATCGGTGTAGAGCAGTCCGCGGGCTACTTCGTTCATGGTACCATCGCCTCCTACGGCCACCACCACGGCGCATCCCTCCTGCGCTGCCTGCCTTGCCAGGTCGGGTGCATGGCCGGCGTACTCGGTAAACACTACATCGTGGCTGTATTTCTGGTGGTCCAGGTACTCCTGAATCCGGTTCACCACATTTTCGTTGCTACGTGGGCCCGACTTCGGATTTACAATAAACCGGATATGCGGCAATAGCTGAACCATGCTGAGGCTGTTAGTTTCTATGGATTACGACAAACAGCGTTACTGCTGCTGGCGCAAATTTAAGCCTTTCTGTGGCATAACAAAAAAGCCCGGCCTGTTTACACAAACCGGACTTTCTGAAACAACTTTTAAAATTTATTCCGCTGCCGTTTAAACCCTCCAGCTTTTACTTCTGGTATGGCTAAATGTTTTTTACTACAGCTTTATGTCAATTATTCAAATAAAAACGGCCTTCAAAAGGTAAATCGTCAAATAACCGTCAAGGGTATATGGCTGCAGAGCCATATACTGCTAACCTAAATGGAAGGTTAGTACTGGCAGGTCGGCATGGTTTACGAGGTCTTCGGCTATACTGCCCCGTAGCAGGTGGGCAAAACCGGTTCTGCCGTGTGTAGCCATCATGATCATATCTGCCTTGATTTCGTTTGCAAACCGCAGAATGCCGTCTTCTTCGTTTGCATCGTTAAACACGCTGATTGTGTAATTCTGCAGTTTGTACTTATCGGCCACCTGCTGCATCTGGGTCTTCAGGTTCTCAGTAGATTCGAAGTTACCAGGTGTGTTGATGTACACCAGGTGTAGTTTTGCACCAAAAACCTGCTGAAAATACTTGAAGCGCTCAAACGCTGAACTAGCCTCTTTTTTAAAATCAGAAGCCAGCACCAGGTCGCGCACTTGAAACGAATCGTGATGCTTTTTGACCGTAAGCACCGGGCATGGAGCTATTCGCACTACTTTCTCAGTGTTAGAGCCCACCAGAAATTCGTTCATACCGCTGGCACCTTTGGAGCCCATCACAACCAAATCGATGTTATCTTCTTCAATAACCCGTTTAATTTTGCTGAACACATGGTCGGTATCCACATCTTCCACAACCTCTACTCCACTTCCGTGCACCGACTGAATAAGGGCATGCATCTGGGCTTTGGTTCTTTCCAGCAGTTTCAGCGTAAAAATATAGTCCATGTCGGTTCTGGTATTCATGGTATCACCGGTAGCGCTAAACGAGGAGGTGCTGTACGGCAGGTCGAGTGCGTGGAGCAGTTTTATGGTGGCACCTGTTTTTTGCGCAATAGCAATAGCTACCTCAAATGCATGTTGCGCCTGTTCAGAAAAGTCGGTGGGTACTAGAATCCTTCTCATGGTTTTATTCTATTTTGGTGTTGTAATTAATAAAACAAAAGTAAGCCACTATTTGCCTGTGTAGGATGACATTTCTCAACCCGGAGCATGACCTTTGTGCACCAATATACGAATTCTTAAATATAATTAACCATAAAAAAAGCCCACCAAGGGGTGGGCTCTCCTATTATTTTACATGATTATCATCTTAGCCAATGCGCACAATCAGGTCGGCGGCACGCTGCGAGTAACCGGCCTCGTTGTCGTACCAGCCCACTACCTTCACCAGCGTAC
>NZ_VRTY01000052.1 GCF_008017455.1 Pontibacter qinzhouensis
GGTAAAGGTGATCCGGGTAATGCTTTGCGAGTTGTTCCGTATTGCCAGCCACCTGGTGTGGTACGGCACTTTTGCGCAAGACGTGGGGCAGCTCTCGCCAGTGTTTTATATGTTCTCCGACAGGGAAAAAGTATTTGAAATAGTAGAGGCCATCTGCGGTGGACGCATGCACCCAAACTGGTTTCGCATTGGCGGTGTGGCGCAGGACCTACCCATTGGTTGGGAAAAACTCATCCAGAACTTCCTCGATTATTTCCCGAAACGGCTCAAAGAATATGATGGCCTGGTGCTGAAGAACTCACTTTTCAAAGCCCGCACCCAAGGCATCGGCATTTTCACGAAAGAAGAAGCCATAGAATGGGGCGTGACAGGTGCTAACCTGCGGGCCTGCGGTTTTGAGTGGGATTTCCGGAAAAAGCAGCCTTACTCCGGCTACGAAATGTTCGACTTTGATATTCCCACTGCCGCCAACGGCGACTGCTACGACCGGGCACTGGTACGGGTGGCGGAGATGCGCCAGAGCATGCGCATTATTGAGCAGTGCCTGAAAAACATGCCCGAAGGTTCCTACAAAGCAGACCACCCGCTCACCACGCCACCCATCAAAAAAAACACCTTGCAAGATATAGAAACGCTCATTACCCATTTTCTGGGCGTGAGTTGGGGGCCAGTAATACCCTCCGGCGAGGCCATGAGCTGCATCGAAGCAACCAAGGGAGCTAACGGCTACTACCTTACCAGCGATGGCAACACCTCCCCGTACCGGGTCAGGATCCGCACTCCCTCGTTCCCGCACATGCAGATGCTGCCTTACATTACCAGAGGCTACACCGTAGCCGACCTGCTCTCCATACTTGGCGCTATGGATTATGTGCTGGCCGATATTGACAGGTGATTTTTTGATATGGAGATCTTTTGATTTGAAAATTTGGAGATGTGGAGATTTAATGATTTTAAATTATCATGGCGCGAGCGTCCCCGCTCGTAACGACTATTCCGTGGCCTCTGGCCGCTTTTTAAAAGCTAAAGTTCGGCCAGAGGCCTCAAAATAAAAGGCACGAGCGAGGACGCTCGCGCCATAAATAGTCTATCTAACATCTATAATCTAGCATCTAACATCTAAAAAAATGCTGACCACGGAGGAAAAACATCAAATAGAGCACGAAATAAGTCTGGTGCCGACCAGAAAGGCTGCCTGTATTGAAGCCCTGAAGATTGTGCAGCAGAACCGGGGCTGGATATCTGACAGCAGCCTGGCAGAGGTGGCGGAGTTTGTAGACATGTCGCCGGCTGAACTCGATAGCGTGGCCACCTTCTATAACCTGATCTTCAGGAGGCCAGTGGGGAGGCACGTGATCCTGCTCTGCGACAGCATCAGTTGCTATGTGATGGGTTACGAAACTATCCGCGACCACCTCTACAGCACCCTCGGCATAAAATACGGCGAGACGACCGAAGATGGCCGCTTCACCTTACTACCCAACGCCTGCCTCGGCACCTGCGACTGCGCACCAGCCCTCATGATTGACAACGATTTGTACCGGAACCTGACGGTGGAACAATTGGAAGAAATTTTGAACAAATACACCTAAACCCTAAAGAGGCCCGCTATGGAAAAACCTCTTACCCAACACATTGTACCCAGCCGAAAACCGCTCAGCCTAAAAGAGTATGAGGCCGTGGGTGGCTACGCCTCCGTCAGGAAAATACTGCAAGAACTGACGCCAACGGAAGTGCAAAACCTGGTGAAGGACTCCAACCTGCGTGGCCGCGGCGGAGCCGGGTTTAACACAGGCCTGAAGTGGAGTTTCGTGCCTATGGGACCGGACGCGCCCGCTACCAAATACCTCGTGGCAAATGCAGACGAGATGGAGCCTGGCACCTTCAAGGACCGTGTACTGCTGGAAGGCAACCCGCACCAGCTCATTGAAGGCATGATCGTGGCGGCCTATGCTATTCAGGCAAACATCTCTTACGTGTTTTTAAGGTGGGCTTATAAACTCGCCGCCAAAGAAATAACCCGGGCCATAGCAGAAGCTTACGAAGCCGGTTATCTGGGGAAAAATATTCAGGGCTCCGGCTACAATCTGGAAATGCACCTGCACACAGGAGTAGGCAGGTACATGTGCGGTGAGGAAACAGCTCTGCTGAATGCTTTGGAAGGAAAGCGGGCCAACCCACGAGCCAAACCTCCTTTTCCGCAGGTAAGTGGTCTGTATGGCAAACCGACCATTGTGAACAATGTGGAGACACTCTGCTGCCTGCCGCACATCATCAACAATGGAGCTGAGTGGTTTAAAGGCCTGAGCAGAAGTGCCGATGCCGGCACCAAACTCTTCGGCGTGAGCGGCCGCGTAAAAACGCCCGGTTGCTGGGAGTTACCCATGGGCACCACCATCCGCGAAATTCTGGAAGACTATGCCGGAGGCATGCAAGAGGGTTACCTTTTCCGGGGGCTTTTGCCAGGCGGGGCTTCTACAGATTTTCTGGTAGAGGAGCACCTGGACCTCCCCATGGACTATGGCTCCATACAAGCCGCAGGCAGCAGGATGGGAACAGGCACTATGATTATACTCGATGACCAGACCTGCCCCGTCGGGTTCGTCCACAACCTGCAGCACTTCTTTGCGCAGGAGTCCTGCGGCTTCTGCACACCATGCCGCGATGGGCTGCCCTGGGTAGAGCGGCTTCTGCTAGCTATCGATAAAGGCGAAGGTCGACCAGAAGATATGTTGGCGCTTGAATTCCATACAAAATACCTTGGACCCGGTAACACCTTCTGTGCACTGGCACCAGGAGCCATGGAACCTCTGCAGAGCGCTCTGAAATATTTCAGAGAGGATTTTGAGCAGCATATTGTAGAACACCACTGTCCCTGGAGCACCGTATGGCAACCATCTATATAGATAACGTTCCTTATGAAGTAACCGCAGGCAAAAACCTGCTCGAAGCCTGCCTCACCCTGGGCTTCGATTTACCCTATTTCTGCTGGCACCCGGCCATGGGCTCCATTGGCGCCTGCCGCCAGTGCGCCGTAAAAGTGTACCGCGACGAGAACGACAAAACGGGCAAGCTGTTTATGTCGTGCATGGAGCAGGTGCGCGATAATCTGCATATTTCCATTGCCGACATGGAGGCCAAAGAGTTCAGAGCGCACGTAATCGGCTGGCTCATGACCAACCATCCCCACGACTGTGCTGTGTGCGACGAAGGCGGCTCCTGCCACCTGCAGGACATGACCGTGATGACCGGCCACAATTACCGCCAGTACCGCTTCGACAAAAAGACCTACGTAAACCAGTACCTGGGGCCGTTCCTGAACCACGAAATGAACCGCTGCATACAGTGCTACCGCTGCGTACGCTACTATAAAGATTATGCCGGAGGAAAAGACCTTGATGTGTTCGCTGCCCACAACCACCTCTACTTTGGCCGCCACGAAGACGGTGTGCTCGAAAGCGAGTTCAGTGGTAACCTGGCGGAGGTTTGTCCAACGGGTGTTTTCACGGACAAAACCTTAAAGCAGCACTACACCCGCAAATGGGATTTAACTACCGCCCCCTCTGTATGCCACCACTGCAGCCTGGGTTGTAACATAGTGGCCGGAGAGCGTTACGGCTCGTTGCGCAACATTACCAACCGCTACAACGGCGAAGTAAATGGCTATTTCCTCTGCGACAGAGGCCGATTTGGCTATGAATATGTTAACAGTCTAAGCCGGATCCGGAAATCGCTTATACGCACGCAGCTTCCTGAGGCCACCGATAAATACAAAGCTTTACAGGCTGCAGCCAGCGCTATAAAAGCCGGAAGAGTAATTGGGATAGGCTCACCCAGAGCTTCAGTAGAGTCTAATTTTGTACTCAGAACTTTGGTTGGCGAAAACAATTTCCATCATGGGGTGTCGGATGTGGAGCATGACCTGGCGGAGCTGGCCCTGCGAATTTTAAGAACCGGCGCTGCCCGCACCCCCTCCCTGAAAGAAGTTGAAAAAGCCGATGCCGTGTTTATTCTGGGTGAAGACCTGACCAACACGGCTCCTATGCTGGCGCTGGCCGTGCGGCAATCGGTGAGGCAGCAGCCGCTGCTGGAGCAGGTATCGAAAGCGAATATACCTGTGTGGCAGGATGCGGCTGTACGGGCGCTGGTGCAAACCGAAAAAGGGCCGCTCTTTATTGCCGCTTCCACCAACACCAAATTAGACGAGCTGGCCACTGCCACCTTCTTCGATTCGCCAGATGCCATTGCGCGTTTAGGTTTTGCCGTGGCCCATTTTATTCATGAGGAATCTCCAAACGTAAATGGCCTTACCGAACAGGAGGAGGCACTGGCCCAGCAAATCGCCATGACCCTGCTGGCCGCAGAAAATCCGCTTATTATCTCAGGAACCTTTTCTGGCAGCGACCGTGTGCTAAGGGCCAGCGCCAATATCGCTAACGCATTGTGTGCGAAAGAAAAGGCTGCCGGCCTTGTGCTTACCCTACCCGAATGCAATAGCATGGGCCTTGCCATGCTAGGTGGCCATAAACTGGAATCTGCCTTCGAGGCCGTATTAAATGGCTACGCCGATACCATTGTGATTCTGGAGAACGATTTGTATCGGAGAGCTGGAACAGAAAGGGTGAAGCAGCTTTTTGCAGCGGCAAAACAGGTTGTGGTGCTCGACCACCTGCACCATGCCACCACCGAACAGGCTCATATTCTGCTGGCTGCAGGTGCCTTTGCCGAAGCAGACGGTACCTTGGTTAACAACGAAGGCCGGGCACAGCGCTTTTACCAGGTGTACCCTACCACCGAAGATATTCAGGAAAGCTGGCGTTGGCTTTTTGAAATAGGCACTATTGTCGCCCACGACCAGATAATACAGTGGGAAAGTTTTGAAGATCTGCAGAAAGCCATGGCGAAAGAGATTCCTCCGTTGCAGGGGGTACTTGCCACAGCACCACCTGCCGACTTCAGAATGGCCGGCCAGAAAATTCCTCGGGCGCCGCACCGCTTCAGTGGCCGCACCGCCATGTTGGCTAACATTAACGTAAGCGAACCCAAGCCACCCGAAGACCCCGATAACCCCATGACCTATACCATGGAGGGCTACCGAGGGCAACCACCTTCTTCTATGATTCCCTTTTTCTGGGCGCCCGGTTGGAACTCGGCACAGGCCACAAACAAATACCAGCAGGAAGTGGGCGGTCCCCTGCGTGGCGGCGACCCGGGTGTTCGGCTCATAGAACCAGATCCGATACCTGAAGAAATCTTCTCGATGGCTGTTCCGCAAAATTTTCAGCCACTGCCCGACCACCTGTTCATACTCCCGCTCTACCACATTTTCGGATCGGAAGAGCTGAGCGCAAAATCGCCTGCTGTAGCAGAACGCATACCCAAACCGTATGTGGCGATTAATAGCGACGATGCTTTGCGGCTGAAGCTGGAAGAGGGGCAATCGCTGTCTTTCAGCATAGAAGGGATAGCGTATGAGCTGCCTGTAAAATTAAACTCAACCATACCTTCCGGTACCGCAGGTTTGCCCATTGGCTTACCTGCCATTGCTTACACAGAACTACCTGCCTGGGCCATTTTAAACAAACAAATCCAATGGAAGCAGCAGCACCAAACTACTTTCTGATAATTGGTGGTATCCTGTTCGCGTTGCTGAACCTGGCAGCCGGCCTCATCTGGATAGAGCGTCGGATGCTGGCACTCTGGCAGGACCGCTATGGTCCCAACCGGGCAGGCCCATTCGGAATTTTAATTGTGCTGGCTGATTCGCTGAAGCTATTCTTTAAGCAGGACTGGATTCCGCCTTTCGCTGATAAACCTGTGTTTGTACTGGCTCCTGCCATTGTGTTTATAACCGTTCTGATGAGTTTCGTTGTTATACCGTTCTCACCGGAAGTTGTGGTAGTAGACCTGAACATCGGGCTGCTGTTCTTCCTGGCAATGTCGTCGATGGGGGCTTACAGTATAATTCTGGGTGGCTGGGCCTCCAATAACAAATACTCGCTGCTAGGCGCCATGCGTGGCGCTGCCCAGATGATCTCGTACGAAGTATTTATGGGCCTGGCATTGATGGGTGTGGTGCTGCAGGCTGGTTCTTTTAACCTCGGCGACATTGTGGAAGCCCAGCGTGGCCTGTGGTTTTTCATTCCGCAGATCATTGGTTTCTTCATCTTTTTTATAGCCGGTATAGCCGAAACGCACCGCCTGCCCTTCGATATACCAGAGGCAGAAAGTGAGTTGGTGGCAGGTTTCCACTCGGAGTATTCGGGCATGAAATTCGGGATGTTTTTTATCGGGGAGTATATCGGCATTACCCTCATCTCCTGCATGGTAGTCACGCTTTATTTTGGCGGCTGGCTGGGTCCGGATTTTCTGCCACCGATCGTGTGGTTCATCCTGAAGGTGTTCTTTTTCCTGATGATCTTCATCCTGCTCCGCGCCTCCATGCCCCGCCCCCGCTACGACCAGCTAATGGAATACGGCTGGAAAATCCTGCTCCCCCTCACGCTGCTCAACCTGATGGTTACTGCCGGTATCGTGCTGTGGATGGGATGGTGAGTTTGGAATTTTGATTGAGTGATTGAGAGAATGAATGAATGGCTAATTGGGAATAAAGAGCAGGTCAGAAAGACCTCGCTGCTCCTCCGAGCGTCTGAGTAAAGCTTCAATAAAGCCTTGGCTAAAGCTAAATACAATTAGGATATCTATTTATACCCTTGGATGTAAAACAAACAAAAAGCCTTCGGAAGGCCATTTTCTTTAGAATAATTAGGGAAGCCTAGACTCTAGCATCGATATATTACGCAGCGCCTGTTTCAAGAAACCATGTAAAAACAAAACGCTAGCAGGTCTGAAATACGCTGCAAGGTTTAATCTAGCCCTTGACACTAAATAGAGCAAAACACCTTTGGAAGGCAGTTTTCATTTGAATAATTGAAAAGTCTATCATCTAAAATCTAGCATCTAACATCTTAAAAAGGAGCAACTATGTTTAGTTTACTGCGCAGTATGTGGATTACGTTTCTGCATGGGTTTCATAAACGAGATACCATACAGTACCCGGAGGAGAAGGTAAAGCTAACGACCAGGTGGCGCGGCAGAATTGTGCTGACCCGGGACCCGGACATGGGCGAGCGCTGTGTGGGCTGCTACCTGTGTGCCGCCGCCTGCCCCGTAGACTGCATCTCGCTCCAGGCTACCGAAGACGAGAACGGCCGCCGCTATCCGGAGTTTTTCCGCATCAATTTTTCGCGCTGCATCTTCTGTGGCTTCTGCGAAGAGGCCTGCCCCACCACCGCCATCCAACTCATCCCCGACTTTGAAATGGGCGAATATAACCGCCAGAACCTGGTGTATGAGAAAAAGGACCTGTTGATTGACGGGCAGGGCAAGTACCCCGGCTACAACTACTACAAAGTGGCTGGCGTGGCTACCGGCGTGAAAGGAAAAGGCGAAGGTGACCAGGAAAGACCTCCTGTAGATACTAAAAGCTTAATTCCCTAATCCTATGGAAACAACATTTTATATAGCCGGAGCGGTTGCCGTAATCGCCACCATTTTAGTAATTATGAGCTATAACCTGATTCATGCACTGCTGTACCTGGTGGTGTCTTTCCTGGCGGTGGCCGTAGTGTTTTTCACCTTGGGAGCTACGTTTATGGCGGCACTCGAAGTCATTATTTATGCCGGAGCCATTGTGGTGCTTATCATTTTTGTGATCATGATGCTCAACCTCACTTACGAGGATGTGCAGCAAGAGCGGTCCTGGATGAAGCCTTCGGTTTGGATAGGTCCTTCCATCTTATCTTTTGTGTTGCTGGCGGAGTTGGTATATATGGTTGTAGCAACAGAGGCTCCACAAACAACTGGTGCGGCCATAGATGCTAAAGCAGTTGGCCTGGCGCTGTATGGCCCTTATATGCTGGGGGTGCAGCTGTGCGGTATCCTGCTGATGGCAGGCATTGTGGGTGCCTACCACCTGGGCAGGCAGAAGAAGAAAGTGGTACACCGTTTTCTGGAAAGGAGCGCAGCCTCATGAGCAACATCCCCATGGAAGCAGGCTTATTGTTGGCTGGCATTCTCTTTATGCTCGGCATGGTCAGCGTTATGATCAGGCGCAACATCATTTTTATGCTCATTTCGGTAGAGATCATGCTCAATGCGGCAGGCCTGGCTTTTATAGTAGCCGGCAGCCACTGGGCGCAGCCCGACGGACAAATCATGTTCATCTTCATCCTTACTATGGCAGCCGCTGAGGTATCGGTTGGCCTGGCCCTCATCCTGCAGATTTACCACCAACTGAAAACCCTCGACAGCGACGCAGCTAACTTTATGAAAGGATAAACACAATGGCAGCATTCCTCTGGTTAATTCCCGCATTGCCCTTTGCCGGTGCCCTCCTGCTGGTGCTCCTCGGCTCCCGCCTGCCCCGTGCCCTGGTTACCGCCATAGGTGTGGGCAGTGTGGGTATTTCGGCAGCCATCACTTTGCTGCTAGGCTTCGAATATCTATCTGAAAGGCCTGCATTTTACCACCAGGAGCTTTGGAACTGGTTTAACGTGGCAGGTTTTAGTCCTTCAGTTGCTTTTCATTTAGATGCGCTCTCGATGGTGTTTATCTTCGTCATTACGTTCGTCGGATTTCTGATTCATGTATACTCCACCGAGTACATGGCCGATGACCCCGACTACACCCGCTTTTTTGCCTGCATGAACTTGTTTGTAGGCTCCATGCTGGTACTGGTGCTGGCAGATAACATGCTGCTGCTCTACCTGGGCTGGGAAGGTGTGGGTCTCTGCTCTTATCTGCTTATCGGGTTCTGGTACAAAGAGCCAGCCAACGGATATGCTGCCCGCAAGGCATTTTTAATTACCCGCGTTGGCGACACAGCCATGGCTATCGGGTTGTTCATGCTCTTCCAGACTTTCGGCACGCTGCATATTCAAACTATTTCTACCGAAGCAGTGCAGGTATGGGAGGTGGGCACGCAGCTGGCGGTTATTATTGCTTTTCTACTTTTAGGCGGAGCGGTAGGTAAATCGGGGCAGTTGCCACTGCAAACCTGGCTGCCCGATGCCATGGCCGGCCCTACGCCTGTTAGCGCCCTGATACATGCCGCCACCATGGTAACAGCCGGTGTGTACCTGATTGCCCGTATGCATGTGCTCTTCGAACTGGCTCCCGCTGCGCAGATGGCAGTAGCTGTTATTGGAGCCGTTACTTTGCTGCTGGCAGGTTGCGCTGCCCTCACCCAATACGACCTGAAACGGGTACTTGCCTACTCCACCATCAGCCAGATCGGGTACATGTTTCTGGCGCTGGGTGTGGGAGCCTGGTCGGCAGCCGTTTTCCATTTTATGATACATGGGTTCTTTAAAGCCTTGCTGTTTTTATGCGCAGGTGCCATTATTCTGGCGCTGCACCACGAGCAGGACATGCGCCGCATGGGTGGGCTGCAAAAGAAACTACCGGTGGTGTTCTGGACCTTCCTGATCGGGGCTGCCTCTCTGGCCGCTGTTCCGCTGGTATCTGCCGGTTTCTATAGCAAAGATCAGATCCTGTGGCTGCAACTGGCTGGCGAAAATGGTAGTATCTGGCTCTACTTGGCGGCCTTGCTCGGTGCGTTTATCACCTCCGTCTACACTTTCCGGATGGTGTTCCTCACGTTTTATGGCGACAGCAAAACCCATGTGGGGCACCAGCCAACACTGGCCATCCGGTTGCCGCTTATTGTGTTGGCCGTGCTCTCGCTGGCAGGCGGCTTTATTGAATTGCCGCACAACTTCGGGCACGTGGTGCTGTTCTCCGATTTTCTGTCGCCGATTTTGCCTGCGGTGAGTGTGGTGCCCGATTTTAGCAGGTATGAGTGGATGCTGCAATTGCTGGCGGCCACGGTATCGCTTAGCGGTATCTTTATCGCTTACCTCATCTACCTGAAGAAACCGGATCTGAGGGCCAGCATTCATCGCTCCGATACGGCCATGGCGCTGCACCGCTTCTGGCACTCCGGCTGGGGTTTCGATAAGCTGTACGACATGCTGTTGGTGCGGCCTTACGTGTTCCTGGCAAAAATAAATAAACAAGATGTAATCGATAGTTTCTACACCTTTATTGTCCGCCTATCGGAGTTTTTTCACCTGCTATTTGCACGGTCGCAGAATGGCCTGCTGCGCCATTATGTAATGGGTATTGTAGTAGGCGCCATCATGATCTTAACTATAACCATACTCTTATGATACTGCTCTGGCTTATCGTACTGCTGCTGGCTGGCGGAGTGTTGGCCTGGGTGGCGCAACGCTTTCACCCAGCCTCTCCCCGCTGGATTTCGCTGTTTACGCTGCTGGCCGCCCTGCTGCTCACGCTCATGCTATGGTCTAACACAGGCGCCTCCCTTACTGACTCCGCCTGGCTCCTGCGGCTGGAACAACCCTGGGTTCCGCAGTGGGGTGTGGGCTTTAGCCTCGCGCTGGACGGGCTGAGCCTGCTTATGTTGGTGCTTACGTTTTTCCTGGGGCTGCTGGCGGTGCTTATTTCCTGGCGGGAAATTCAACACAAAGTAGGCTTTTTTCATTTTAACCTGCTGTGGGTGCTGGCGGGCATTACAGGCGTTTTCCTGGCCATGGATCTGTTCCTGTTTTACTTTTTCTGGGAGGTAATGCTCATTCCGATGTACTTCCTGATCGGGATCTGGGGGCACGAGAACAGGAGATATGCCGCTTATAAGTTTTTCCTATTTACACAGGCAAGTGGGCTGCTCATGCTGCTGGCCATCCTGGGGCTTTACTTTATGCATGGCAACCAGACAGGCACCTTCACTTTTAATTATTTTGAACTTCTGAATACTGCCCTCACACCCCAGGCTGCGCGCTGGCTTATGTTTGGCTTTCTGGCTGCTTTTCTGGTAAAGCTACCGGTGGTACCTTTTCACTCCTGGCTCCCCGATGCCCACTCTCAGGCTCCAACAGCAGGCAGTGTCATTTTGGCCGGACTCTTATTGAAAACCGGGGCCTATGGCCTGCTGCGTTTCGTGCTGCCGCTTTTCCCAACTGCCACCGTTGAGTTTGCTCCCTACGCTATGCTGCTGGGCGTGATCGGCATAATTTACGGAGCCATTCTCGCTTTCTCCCAAACCGACCTGAAAAGGCTGGTTGCCTACACCAGCGTCAGCCACATGGGTTTTGTAATATTAGGTGTCTTTGCCTTTAACGAGTGGGCGCTGCAGGGCGTGGTGATGCAGATGATTACCCACGGCCTCAGCACAGGCGCCCTGTTCATTCTGGCTGGGTTTCTCTACGAGCGCCTGCACACCCGCGACATCAGGCAGATGGGCGGCTTCTGGGCAACGGCTCCTAAAATGGCGGTGGTGGCGCTTGTGTTTGTGATGGCCTCGCTTGGTTTGCCAGGCTTGGGAAATTTTATAGCTGAATTTCTGACGCTGGTGGGGGCCTGGCAGGCAAACAACTGGCTCACGGTTTTTGCTACCATAGGGCTGGTACTGGCTACAGCCTACTCGTTGCGCATCATGCAGAAAATTTTCCTGGAGAAGAACCTGGAGCAGACCGTGCTGCCGGACATGAACGCCCGCGAAATGCTGATTGCCGCTCCTATGCTGGTGCTGATCCTGTGGCTGGGCCTGTACCCTCAGCCGGTGCTCGACCTGGCTAAACCGGCTATAGAGGCGCAGCTACAAGCCTATAATACGCCTTTGGTACCGGAGCCAGAAGAGCCTTCTATCCAAACAGCGTTTTACCTGCCCGCTACCGATTCTGTTTATTTTCAAAACCTGAACGAAGCTTTTTATGAACGCAAATGACTTTCTCCACCTGATGCCCTTACTTATTCTGACGTTTGGTGCCATTATGAACATGCTGGTTATTTCTGTCTGGCGTAATCATAAAATCATTTATGTGATCACGGCCATGTCTTTTCTGGCTGCGTTTGGGTCTTTGTTTGAGCTGCAGGTGCAGGGAGCATATTCCATTGATCCACTACTGGTGATAGATGGCTTTGCCGTGTTTTATATGGGGCTGGTGCTCCTTACGGCGCTGCTTATAAGCATGCTTTCTTATGCCTATTTTGAGCAGCGTGAAGAGCGGAAGGAAGAGTATTATCTCTTGCTGATTTTGTCTACGCTCGGTGCTTGTGTGTTGGTTATCAGCACCCACTTCGCCTCTTTGTTCCTGGGCCTCGAAATACTGAGTGTAGCACTGTATGCTTTGATCGCGTACCTCCGCAAACGCGAACGTTCCGACGAAGGTGGCATTAAATACCTGATTCTGGCCGCTTTTTCATCAGCTTTTCTCCTGTTTGGAATGGCCCTGGTATATGCCAGCACCGGCACCATGGAATTTGCGGCCGTAGCCATTGCCATAGCCGGTCTTACAGAATTGCCGCTCCTGCTCCTCACTGGCTTCGGGATGATGATCGTAGGCGTTGGGTTTAAGCTGGGTGTGGTACCCTTTCATATGTGGACTCCTGATGTGTACGAAGGTGCCCCTGCCCCTGTCACGGCGTTTATTGCTACTGTTTCAAAAGGTGGGATGATAGGTTTGCTGATCCGTTTTTTTATAGAAGTGGATGGTTTCCGGTACCCTGTGCTGGTGCTCATATTCACTATTATTGCCATTGCCTCTATGTTTACAGGAAACCTGCTGGCGCTACAGCAGCAAAACGTAAAACGCCTGTTGGCTTATTCTTCTATCGCGCATATGGGCTACCTGCTCGTAGCTTTTCTGGCCGGGAACGAGATGGGCGTGCAAGCCGTATCGTTTTACCTGGTGGCTTATTTTATTACCACTGTCGGAGCTTTTGGCATAATAGCCATGCTCTCCGATAAAGTGCGCGATGCCGAGCAACTCAGCGACTTTAAAGGTTTGCTATGGCGCAGACCCTGGACGGCTACCATTTTTATAGCTATGCTGCTGTCTTTGGCTGGTATTCCGCTTACAGGTGGCTTTGTAGGCAAGTTCTACATCCTGGCAGCTGGTGTGCGTACAGAACTTTGGTTATTAGCAGTGTCGCTGGTCATTAACAGTGTGATTGGCCTTTATTATTACATTAAAATCATAGCTGTTATGTTTCAGCCCGCTGAAGAGGCCACCATAATTCCCTACAAATTGCAACCCTCCATTTATGTGGCTAGTATGGGCACGCTCACTCTGCTCACCTTGCTGCTCATCGGCATAGGCGTATACCCCACTGCCCTTCTTCAGTTAATCAGCACTGTCTTAGAAACGTTTCAGGTAGTAGCTTACAGGTAAATTTTAGCCATAGTAAGCTTGGTGCAACTAACTTAACCGAGGCATCTACCCTTGGACACATCCAGCCTAAAAACCGTTGGAAGGCTATTTTCATTTGAATAATTTGGAGAGGCAATAGTGCTTTGCCAAATTATTCTAATGAAAACGGCCTCCAGAAGGTTTTTCATCAGAATTTCGCCAAGGGTCTACCAGGTATGGTTTTTTAGAATGCACTTGGTGTAACACAACCGGAAGACTGCTTTCACTTTACTGCACCACCAGCTTTCTTGTCCAGGTTTTATTGTCTGTTACGACCCTTACACCATAAAGACCTTTCGCCACAGTTTTGAGGTCGAGTTGCAAGTGCTGTGCCTCCTGGAACTCCTGCACCAGAACAGCTCTGCCGGTACTCAGCTCATAGAATGTAACGCGCACCCTTGGGTGAACCTCTTCCAGCGCCAGTTTTACCATGCCACCCGGTGCCACAGGATTAGGATATACCGTAAAAGCTTCTTTATCCTGTATATTGACCTGAGTGGTAGCAGCCAGCATTTCTACAAGTGGTGCGTGTTCGTAGGGCGACAGTCTGTTGCCGCCAATAGGACGTTCTAAACTACCACCAGGCAGTTGCCACCCCACGGCCAGGTTATCGCTGCCGCCACCCTCTTTGTGCAGCGCTTCCATATAATAGCGCCTGCCAGCCTGTAACCGAATGGGCTCTGATTGCTGTGCGTTGTAGCGTGTCCATTGCCTTGCATAGGTCCAGCTTTCTACATGGGCAATTTTCTGCTTTTGGGCTGGGTCATCGGAGGTACTGAGCCAGAGTTCTGCCACATCATCGGCAGCTATCCAGAAGGTATAGTCGCCTGTTTCAGGGGCACGTACATAACCCCGAACTCGCTGGCCGTAATTATTTCCGACGTTAGAAGGGGTTTCAAAGGCCATTAGCTCTCCGACTCGCGTCGGGGTGCTTTCAAGGGGAATTGTAGAGATACTTGGCCCATGCACCTCTGCCCAGAACTCATGCAAAATGGTACCGGTGCCATCGTAAGGCATTAGTCTGTTACCGCCAATGGGGCGCTCTAAACTACCGCCAGGCAGTTGCCAGCCCACGGCCAGGTGGTCGCTGCCGCCACCCTCTTTGTGCAGCGCCTCTATGTAATAGCGTTTGCCTGCTTCCAGTGGTATGACCACAGACTGCTGCGCTTCGTATTTGGTCCACTGCCTCACATTTGTCCAGCGATCTACCTGCGCAATTTTTACTTTCTGAGCAGGATCTTCAGAGGTACTGAGCCAGAGTTCTGCTACATCGTCTGCCGCAATCCAGAAGGTATAGTTACCAGTTTCAGGAGCCCGCACAAACCCTCTGATTCTTTGGCCGTAATTATCGCCGATGTTCGACCTGGCTTCAAACCTTGTTAACTTACTTGTGCTATCGGGTTTGCGATGAAGCGGGATACTGCTCGTGCCTGTTCCGTGTACATTTGTCCAGAGTTCTTGCGAAATAGTGCCGGTGCCATCGTAGGGTGCCAGTCGGTCGCCACCGATGGGCCTTTCCATAGTACCGGAAGGCAGTTGCCAGCCGACTGCCAGGTGATCGCCTCCGCCCTGCTCCTTGTGCAGTGCCTCGATATAGTAGCGCTTACCAGCTTCCAGCATTACCTTTGCTGACTGCTGCGTCTCGTATTTTGTCCATTCGCGTGAGTAAGTCCAGCGATCTACCTGGGCAATTTTTGCTTTCTGTTCCGGATTTTCGGAAGTGCTTAGCCATAGTTCCGCCACATCATCGGCGGCAATCCAAAAAGTATATTCTCCTGATTCCGGGGCTTGTACAAAGCCGCGTACCCGCTGCCCGTAGTTGTCGCCGATATTTGCCGGAGTCTCGAACATAGGTAATTCATCTGCTGTAGTAGGTTTTGTGTGAATGGGAATTGCACTGATAGACGGACCATGCACGTCAGTCCAGAGTTCACGCGTAATGCCACCCGCTCCCACACCCGGTTGCACCTGCACTGTAACCGTAGAAACACCTACAATACCCTTTCTTGGATCTATGGCCTGGGCTGTTATATTATAAGTTCCTGCAGCTAAACTTGTCAGGGTAAAAGTAAAAGGAGCTTCTCTGTCGTCTCCTGCAATTTCGCCGTTTACCAAAAACACGACCATCACCAGGTTAGGGTAAGTCGGATCGTGCGTTGTGGTTACTTCTATAGTAGCAGGAGAAGTAAAGGTGGCGCCGTTGGTTGGTGAGGTAATGGTAATAACCGGCCTTTCGCGCACTTGTACGGTACCCTGCAGTACATATTCACCTACCGAGGCATAATCAGAGTGCTCTCCTGCATCGCTTCTTCTTCCTTCCACCTGCAGGAAATAAGTTCCGGCTGGCAAATTAGTGTTGAGGTAGGCACTCATACCTCTTTCATCTCCAACAGCTATTACCTTGTCTTCAGCATTCTTAACGGTGAGCCGAATTGCCAGATTAGGATGTTCGGAGGTTGGCCTGACCGTTATTGAAGCAATGCCGCCAGGTGTTTCAAACCTAAAAACATCGACATCGGTGCGTGTTGCAATTAGCCCCTTGTTGCCTTCTGATTCTAAATCTCCTTCTGAGGTGAGTAGCAGGCGGCTTGCCGTGCTGTTGCTGTTGCCATGGTCATCGGTGCGGAGTCCGACTCCCGGAAAAGCAGCTATGATGCCCAGGTCATCTTCAAAGTTATTTGCATGAGTATATTCGCCTTTGCTCCATTGCACCACCGGCATAAAAAAACCTGCTCCCATAATGGGTGCCCACCTGTCGTGCCCGTAGTAGTACTCTTCGGGCGGATTGGTTCGGCCATCGTGCAGCAGGTTGAGGGTGTGCCCGACCTCATGAGAACCTGTTTCTCCGGCATATTTACCAAGTAGGGCATTCCAGACCCAGCAGGGCGTTTCGCCATAGGAGGAGCTACCCCAGTTAAAGGAACCAATATAGGCTACCCCACCCCAACCCGGAAAAAAGTAATTTGTCGGTGTAAAAATAACGCGCATACGCCGGTTTGGGGCTGTTTTATTGAACACGGCTTCATCTGTCGTCACGTTCAGCTCGAAGGGTTTAAAATCTTCTGCCATTATTTTCCAGGCCTCTACCATTTCCGTTACTGCCAGGTCAGATGGTGCCGCTTCTATGGTTTCTCCTCTGGTAAAACTATCGTTCCAGATGGTGTTTTTTACTGTATGGCCGTCAAAATCTAGAAATATGACAGAACGGGCTCCGGGCAGGCTCTCGAGCACAGGAATATTGCCTGCTCCTTTAGTAGCCTCTGCTTTAACAGGACCCGCACTTTCAGGTACTTTCGGAAAGCCCATGCAAAGGACCGAATCAATTTTTTCTTCCTGCAGGTACACCAACTGCTGGTCTGTGGCCACATACCTGAAATACTTTTTCTGGTCTACCAGCAGAATAGAGCCCGACACCTCGTTTGCCCCTATTTTAAGGTGGAACTGGCTATTCTGAATTGCCTCTATCTCGCCATAAAAGGTTTCTGAAACAGCATCTTCTCTGCTCGATTGCACGTTTATGACAAGTGGCTCCTGCCCCGGCAGGCGATGCCTGATCTGGTTATTGCTGCCCGACCTGGACCTGGCAGTAGCCTGTGCTGCTTTAGATTTGTACGCCGCCTTCACCTCGGAAATGGTGCCTATCAACAAGCCTGCATCTGATTGCGAAAAACCCGGAGAGGCACTTCCGAAAATTAACATTAGCAGGAAGAAAAAAAGGTAAGCCTGTTTCATATAAAAGGGATTTTAGATTTAGTATTAAGCTGAATTGTAGCTGTTTTACACCAGCACACTCGTCACAAATGCAAAAGGCAAAACATCCTACTCAGGATGATGCTACTCCTGGTTGATTTAAAAATTTAGAAAATGACATCATGGAAAGAATTATAAAATGACATCATGGAAAGAATTAATACAGGCGATTTGAGAAGCACATCCCTTTTGAATTTAATTAAAAAGTTATATTCCAAAATACATTACTTCTAATACCCTTTATTTAATATGTCGATTCTAAGAATAAGTTTCAAATATGTTATAGATATGGGTAAACGTACATTAATAGTTAGGCAAAGTGGTGGTAGCTGGTTTTATAATGGAGGCAGCAGGTAGTAGATAACCTATGCTAAGAATGGAGCAGGCAGACCCTTGGCGCTAAAAGTCATTTTTCTTGTTGGAAGGCCATTTTAATCTGAATAATTTAACTTGCAGCCGCAAAGACCTGGTACGGCTCAGCCCGCCACTACTATTGTTTATTACACCTGGTGTTAAAAGGTTCACCTGGCAAGTACTGCTGCCAAGGCCTTTGCAAAAGACTTTAACAGCAGGTAAAGCAACTATTTTAAAGCAAGGCCGTTGCTCAAAGATAACGGCCCGGGCTGTTTTTTAAGATTAACTTAACGCTTACACTATATGAAAAAATATCTACTGGCCGGCTTTTTAGCCGGTAATATGTTCCTGCTCCACTCATGCGCCACCAACCCTGTTACAGGCAAACGTGACGTTATGTTTATGTCAGAAAATCAGGAAATTGCTATGGGCCAGGAAACCGACCCACAGGTTGTGGCGCAGTTCGGCCTGTACGAAGACCCTGCCATGCAGCGGTTTATAAACGAGAAGGGGCAACAGATGGCAGCCGTTTCGCACCGCAGCCACCTAAAGTACGAGTTTAAAGTTGTTGACTCACCGGTAATAAATGCCTTTGCCGTGCCCGGAGGGTATGTATATTTTACCAGAGGCATTATGGCGCACTTCAACAACGAAGCACAATTTGCAGGTGTACTTGGCCACGAAATCGGGCATATTACGGCCCGCCACTCTGCCAAGCAGCAAAGTAAAAGCATACTGGCCCAGGCCGGTCTGATCGTAGGCATGGTGGTTTCGCCTCAGTTTGCACAGTTTGGTGAAACCGCCTCGCAGGGCCTGGGTCTTCTGTTCCTGAAATTCGGCAGAGACGATGAGCGGGAATCAGATAAATTAGGGGTGCAGTACTCTACTCAAATTGGATACGATGCCAAAGAGATGGCCGATTTTTTCACCACGCTGCAACGCCAGCAGGAAGGAAGCGGCCAGGCAATACCCGATTTCCTGTCGACGCACCCGAACCCCGGCGACCGCTACAACACCGTAAACCAACTGGCTGCTGAAGAAAAGCAGAAGCAGAACCAGACAAACCTGCAGGTAAACCGAAACAGCTACCTGAAACTGATAGATGGCCTGGTGTATGGCGAAGACCCGAAACAGGGCTTTGTAGAAAACCAGGTATTTTACCACCCCGTGCTGAAGTTTCAGTTCCCCATACCTGCTGCCTGGGGCTATATGAACTCGCCACAGCAAGTCCAGATGGCACCAAAAGATGGGAAAGCCATGATGATGCTCACGCTGGCCCCTGGCAAAACCCTGGAGGAAGCAGGTCAGCAGGTACTGAAAAACTACCAGCTCGAACTCGTGGAGTCGAAGCAGGTAACAGTTAACAGCTTGCCTGCACTGGCTATGGTGGCAGACCAGAAACAGGAACAGGGAGTGATCAGGACCCTAACCTACCTGATTCAGTTTGGCGGCAACATTTACCACATCATGGGGATTTCGGCTGCTAACGATTTCAACAACTATGCGCCGCAGTTTACCAGCACCATGCAGAACTTTAAAGAACTGACAGACCAGGCCAAGCTGAACAAAAAACCAGATCGTGTCCGCATTAAAACAGTGGCACAGGCATCAACGCTCTCGCAGGCACTGCGCTCCTTCAACATGCCCGACAGTAAATTTAATGAACTGGCCATTTTAAACGGTATGCAACTTACTGATAAGTTAGAGAAAGGAACACTCATAAAAGTGGTGGAGCAGTAACCCTACCTTAAGAACAGTAAAAAACGATAAGATTAGCAGCTACTGAAAAAGAGTAGCTGTAACGAGTAAAAGAGAAAGGCGCAGGAACATCAGTCCTGTGCCTTTCTCTTTTATACCTGCTTTTTTTATATGCAAAGTATTCTCTTCGTCTCTGTCTCCAAGTTCTGTCCTCTTACAAAACTTTTTGTCGCAGCTACAGGGGAACTAGGAACAAGCAAGCAAAATATGTCGGGTAAACCCTTGGCAGCAATTTGATGAAAATCCTTCTGGAGGCTGTTTTTATTCGAATAATTTAAAAGCTGATACTAGAACAGGTAAATTTATCAGACAAAGCTTCCATGTTTTTACTTCCCACTTAACTTCCTTCTGCGAGTTAGAATATATCACCGGAAAGCCATATCCTATCACTTTGTTGGAGCCCCAGCTACAGAGCCAGAACCTGCTGCCAGATTTCCTCATTAACCGGTATCCCCTCCTGCTCATTCTGCTGCCGTTTGGCAAGTGTACCTTCACCTGGGTATCGAATGTTTGTGCCTGCCTGTTCGGGCTGGCTGCTCCTTGCATAGCTTATAATTTCTTCGCTGATGCCGTGGTCCAGGTTATCGGCGTTTATGCACAGAAACAGCTGCGATACGCCAGCCTCTGATCCGGCTCCTGTAATTTGTGCTACGGTTCGGCCACCACTGAGCGAGGCCACCAGTACATCGATCATCAGCGACAAGCCTGCTCCTTTCCAGAAACCAACCGGCACCGGACGGCCACTATCCCGGATGGCGGCCGGGTCGTGGGTTAAGTTTACTGCTGTGTCGTAGCCTCCAGCTACTGGCAGCTGCGTGCCATTCAGTTCATGCTCCTGCAGCTTTCCGTAAGAAAACTGCGACATGGCCATGTCCAGTACCAGATGGCCGTCGGGGCGGGGCGCAGCCAGCACCAGCGGGTTGTTGCCCAGGCGAGCTTCGGTGCCACCCCAAGGCGGCATATTGGCGATGGTGTTGGTGGCGCAAATGGCAACACAACCTGCCTCAGCTGCCTGCCAGCCGTAAGTGCCTCCACGCATCCAGTGGTTCGTGTTCCGGACAGCCACTGCGCCTAAACCATTTTGTTTTGCCAACGCAATAGCCCGTTCCATAGCACGTGTGGCTGTGTACATGCCAGGGGCTAAATTTCCGTCCCAGCGTTCCAAAGCGCCGTTTTGCTCCAGGCATTCTGGTTCGGCCTGCGGCTTAACCAGGCCATCCTTCACCATTTGCACGAACACCGGAAACCGATTAAGGCCATGCGAATAAACACCGTCGCGGCTGTTTTCAGCAAATATACGGGCACAAAGGCTGGCGCGGGCCTCGTTAAACCCAAGCGATAGCAAAACCTTTTTAAACTGTGCCTGAAGTTCTTTATAGGTAACTTTCATACATTATTGATTTTAAAATCCTGCCCATACTGCTTGTGGCCTTTTATACCACCTGTAAAAAGTATTTATACGCGGGCGATAACCCTTGACACATAATCTGGTCTTTTACCTTTGGAAGGGCATTTTCATTTGAATAATTTAAAGAGAGCCTCCCTATAAGTGCGCAGGCAAGTCCTGTTTTAAACTTTAACCCAGACCGAGTATCTTCAACTGGCCGAGTAGAATGCTATTTTATCTATAGAAATTAAATTACAAACTTTTTATTTGAAATAAGCCTTGAAATCTTACGAAAATTTGAAAACAATATATCGTTTATTGTATTAAATGCTTAAAAAAAGGCTATTATTGCAAAAAATCTCAATTTATGGATGCTTCTGCCAATACTACGTTACAAATCTACAACAAGCAGGTAGGTCTTAAATTTCAGCTCTACAACAGCCTTTTCACTGCGCTACCTTTTCACAGAGTAGAAAAAACAGGTGTTCTGCTTTCTGTTTTCCTTATTCATTGCGAAGAAGGCTTCAGCAAGAAGCAAAGCCCGAGCGAAGTTATTACCTCGTTTGTAAAGCAGTATACCACCTACGAAACAGAACAGGAAATGCTTGACCTGCTGTTCCGTTTTGTGCAGTATGCCGAGCGGCAGGTGGTATTGTTCGATGCCCTCGAGGATGCAGCTTACCGCGACATTCACGATATGAACGGCATCGGCACTATTAAGCACCTGGAGTCGGAGGTACTGCATACCAGTTCGCAGGAAAAGCTGGCAGCGAAGCTGAAAGACTTTTCGGTGAGGTTGGTATTAACGGCGCACCCCACTCAGTTTTACCCTAGTGAAGTTCTGGGCATTATAAACGACCTTTCGAAAGCGCTGTTAAACGACAATACCTCGCAGGTTAACAGTTACCTGCGGCAGTTGGGCAAAACGCCTTTCTTCAAAAACGAAAAACCAACGCCCTACGACGAAGCCATGAACCTGATCTGGTTCCTGGAAAACGTTTTTTACCAATCGGCAGGCAAAATAATGTCGTACCTCCATAGCCAGTTTCCGAAGGAAGTAGACAGTAATAATCCGCTTATACATTTAGGTTTCTGGCCTGGTGGCGACCGCGATGGCAACCCTTTTGTGAACGCGCCTACTACCCTTAAAGTAGCTGATGCCCTACGCGGAGCCATTATTAAATCTTATTACCTGGATGTACGCCGCCTGAAGCGCAGGCTCACGTTTAAAGGTATTTCTAATGTGCTGGTGGCCTTGGAAGAGAGGCTGTACAACAACCTGTTCGTGCCAGGCTACAACCTCGACCTGAGCAAAGAAGAGGTACTGCACACGCTGCAGCACATCCGGGCCAAGCTTATAAACGAGCACAACAGCCTGTTCCTGAACATGGTCGACAACCTGATTCATAAGGTGGAGCTGTTCGGACTGTTCTTCGCCTCGCTTGACATCAGGCAAGACAGCAGCATCCACTCTGAAGTGTTAAAAGCTATTGCAGAAACAACTTCTGCCCTGCCGCGCAATTACGACGACCTGGCCGACGACGAAAAATTAGAGGCCCTGCTGAAGATAAAAGCCACCGTGCCTCCATATGTACTCGACAACGACCTGCACCAGGATACGCTGGAAACAATGAAGGCCATTAAAAACATACAGCTCCACAACGGCGAGAATGGTTGCCACCGGTATATTATCAGCCACAGCACTAAACCCCTCGACATAATGGAGGTTTATGGTTTGTTTATGCTCAGCGGCTGGAAACCGGAAGAACTGAACGTAGATATTGTGCCGTTGTTTGAGACCATTGACGACCTGAAGCATGCCGGTGCCGTTATGAAAGCCCTGTATGAGCATGAGGTATACAGCAAACACCTGAAACGCCGCAACAACATCCAGACAATTATGCTGGGCTTTTCGGATGGCACAAAAGATGGCGGCTACCTGATGGCGAACTGGAGCATTTACAAAGCCAAAGAAGAGCTAAGTTACCTATCGCAGCAATACGATGTGCAGGTGGTGTTCTTTGATGGCCGTGGTGGGCCTCCTGCCAGAGGTGGTGGCAGAACACACCAGTTCTATGCTTCTATGGGTCGTAATATTTCGAATAAGGAAATACAGCTTACCATACAAGGGCAAACCATTAGTTCTAACTTCGGAACTCCTGATGCTGCACAATTTAACATCGAACAGTTAATGCACGCCGGTATCAGCAATGCGCTTTTCCATACAAAAGAAACTACCTTAACCGAGGAAGAGGAAGACCTGCTGATGCGCTTGTCGGATGAAAGTTTTAAGACGTACAGCACCCTGAAGAACCATCCGGACTTTCTGGAGTACCTGCTGTATGCCAGCCCCTTGCGCTACTACGCCGAAGCTAACATAGGCAGCCGTCCGTCTAAGCGCAAGCCAGGCAAAATGAACCTCAACGACCTGCGGGCTGTGCCTTATGTAGGTTCCTGGAGCCAGCTGAAGCAGAACCTGCCTGGCTACTACGGTGTAGGAACTGCCCTGGAGAAACTGGAAGCAGAAGGCAAATGGGAAGAGATAAAGGCGATGTACAAGCACTCCCTGTTCTTTAAAACACTTATGGATAACTGCGAGATGGCCATGACGAAATGCTTCTTCCCATTAACGGCTTACCTGGCGAACCACCCTAAATACGGGGAGCTGTGGAACATGATTTACGAGGAATATGAGCGCACCAGAGGCTGCCTGTTACGCATGGCTGGCACTGAAACACTGATGGAAGACAAACCTGTAAATCAGCTTTCGATACAGATGCGCCAGCGCATTGAGTTGCCTTTACTGACCATACAACAGTTTGCACTAACCAAAATACGTGAAACAGAGGAGCAGAAACTGGAGCTGCCCAGCAAGGACAAGTATGAAAAACTGGTGATGCGTTGCTCCTTCGGTATTATTAACGCCGAACGAAATTCAGCTTAAGACAGTGTTTTCTGCTTAAGCACCACGTTACCTGGTAAGACTTCAGGTATTTTGAAGTTATAAAAGAGCAGTTAATGACGAATTTTTCAGCCTGGCCTGGTGAAGCACCTCATGCTACACCAGGCCGGGCTTTTTAGATATAGGACCTGCATGCGGTGCAGTAGCAGCAGGCAATACTTCCTGCGCGTCGAACTCGAGTGTGAATTCTGTTCCTTTGCCTTCTTCGCTTTCCACGCTTATTTTACCGCCCAATATCTCAACCTGCGTTTTCACCATAAACAAACCCATGCCCTTACCTTCGGTATGGAAGTGGAACCGCTTGTACAGGCCGAAAATTTTATCGTTGTACCTGGCCAGGTTAATGCCCAGACCATTGTCGCTGAACACCAGTTGTACCTTGTCTTGAATAAGTTTTCCGGTTATCTGGATGTGCGGTGGCGCATCTTGCCGGCGGTACTTAATGCTGTTAGATACCAGATTGTAAAAGATACTATAGAGGTAACTTTTTAAGGTATAAAATTGGTCAAGTCCGTTAAAATGGGTAGTTATAACGGCTTTCTCCACCATAATCCGGTTCGCCAGCACCGTTTCTATATCCTGCACCAGTTCTGATAGCGACACATCTTCTTTCGCTTCTTTAATTTCCTGCCTTATCTGCAAAATGTTGTTCAAATCCAGAATAACTTCGTCAAGTTTCAACACCGATACCCGGACGCCTTTCAGGCATTCCGCAAAGCGCTCTGTGGTCGGGCTCAACTTATCCATCAGGTTGGTAAGGCCCAGAATGTTTACAACCGGTGCCCTTAGGTTATGGGATATGATGTAGTTAAACTGCTGTAGATCTTTGTTTCGCTGAATAAGGTCGGCTGTAACTTTGTCTTTCTCCTGCTGCGACAGAACACGTTCGGTAATGTCATGGGCAATTCCATTCCAGCGAATCACCTTATTGT
The DNA here is from genome assembly GCF_008017455.1 of Pontibacter qinzhouensis. GTDB lineage: Bacteria > Bacteroidota > Bacteroidia > Cytophagales > Hymenobacteraceae > Pontibacter > Pontibacter qinzhouensis. Next base: position 24,418 of record NZ_VRTY01000052.1, read on the forward strand.
CCTGGTCCAGAAATACGTCGTACTGAATAAACAGGTGCCGCTCCAGCCCATCTTTCCGAACGATCCGGCATTCAAAAGATGAACCATGGGTTTGCTGCGCAAGTTGCCTGCTGATAGCAGCAACGGCAGACCTGTCGTCTGGGTGCACCAGGTTATAAAATGCACTTACTGATGGCGTTGTCTCGGCAGCAGTAGTTCCCAAAATTCTGAAGGTTTCCTCAGACCAGACAGTTTCGCCGGTCTTGAAATTATGTTCCCAGCTACCCAGATGTGCCAGCGCCTGCGCCTCCTTTAAGCGGTTAGAGCTCATTTCGAGTTCGTGCATGGCTTGCAATAAAGCAGAGTCGCCTTTCTTCTTATCTGTTATATCCCACCTGATAGAGAGAAACTGGTAAGGCACTCCTTTCTCATCCAGAAAAGGAACAATGGTGGTGTCTGTCCAGTAAATAGAGCCGTCTTTGGCCTGGTTTCGGATCTCTCCTTTCCAGATAATGCCTTGCTGCTTTGCCAGTTCGATCTTTTTTATAACATCATCAGCATTAATAGCCGGACTTACAGTTAGGTGCCTCTGCCCTATTAGCTCCTGGCGGCTGTACCCCGAAATTTTAATAAAGTTATCGTTTACGTACCTTAGCCTCCGATCCTGATCTGTTATGGCCACGATAGAAGATTGGTCGAGGGCAAACTTGTAATCTGATATTTCTTTGGTTCTTTCCAGTACCTTTTGTTCGAGGGTGGCATTCAGGCGCTTAATAGTTGCTTCAGCTAATTTAGAAGCCGAAATATCTACGAAGGCACCAACCATACAGTCTTTGCCGTTTAACTGCAGCAATTCGCCATGAATCAGAATATAGCACAACTCCCCGCTCCTTTTGCGTACCTGCAGCTCCTTGTTGGCACCGCCTCCTATTATTTTAACGCCTGCCAGCAACGAGACATAGGCTTCCTCGTCATCCCAAAGTTGTAGACTGGCCGTAGTTTTCCCTACCACTTCCTGGCGGGTAAAGCCAAAGAAACTCAGGAAGTTCTCGTTCACATCCAACAACCTATCTTGTGTTACCTCACATATATAGAAGTTAACGGGGCTCTTGTAAAATAAGGTAGAGAAGAGCAACTCGCTTTCCTTCAGCTTCTCTTCGGCAAGTTTTTTATCTGTTACATCGATGTAAGAGAGCAACAAGTAAAGCTTGCCTCCCAGGTTAATTTTATCGACACTAAAGCTTAGGTATTTTTCGCTATCGTTTATGTTCAGTTTAATTTCGTAGTCTTTTATCTGCTCATTTTCAGATAAAATCCTTTCCATATTTAGCTGATCTTCAGGGGCGGCTTTAACAGCAAAGTCTTCAGGTCTCCTGCCTATTACGCCCTCCTTCCGGTTGTTGAAAAAACGGAGCGAAGCCTCGTTTACGTCTACTACTGTACCCAGGTCAACATCGATTAGTGTTAACATGGTGGCACTTTTATAAAAAAGGGTCGAAAACAGCTCCTGGTTCTCATCGAGCGTTTGCTCCGCCTTTTTCCGGGTAAAAAGAGAGCGCTTTATCTGGAAAAAATTAAACAGGAATAAAAAGAACATCCCCATCGAAAAAACAAGAAATACCCGGAACGCCCGATCGATTTCTTTTTGCCTGGCCAGGTCGGTGGCAGCAAAATTCTGCCGTTCCAGTTCTTCAATGCTGTTAATGTACTTTTCAGCCTGTTGCAGCAACTCCGATTTTTGCTCGAGCCACAGAGAATCCGCTCTTGGCTGGGTGGCTTCTCCTAGAGTTGGCATACCACGCTGTACCGCTTCTACATAGTCTTCGGCATACGCAAGCACCTGCTGAATATAGGCTCGCTCCAGGCTATCGGTTACACCGTTTCCGTGGAGCTGCCGTAGCAGGTTCGGAAAGTCATCAAGCGCCTCGGTATAACCAGCCAGGTGGGAACTGCCACCGGTGAGGAGGTAATTGTTCTGGCTTTCGTTTATGTTGTGTAAGTTATTATTGAGGTTGCCTACAGCTCTAAGTACGCGCAGTGTCACGATCTCAGAATCTGAACGCAGGTAAGCTTGCTTTAAATCGATAAACGACTTCAGGGCAAAAAATGCAATGCAAAGAAACGAGACTAAAAAAACCAAAAGAATGGTATGCTGTGTTTTATCTACTTTAATCATTAAATGGTTTTCATCTGGTAAAAATCGGGTTTCATTTCAACAACAAACCCGGCTGGGCTTATCGTGAAACTAAGTGGCTGGGTGATATAAGGTAAACGGAATTAGCAAAACAAATAGAAAGCTCAGGAAAAATGCTGGCTCCTACCTGTTTCTTTACCGGTAGAGATGAGTAGTTCCAATTGTTGTCAGGCACCGTACGAGTTGGCAAGGCAGTAAAGTACCGTGTAGATAGATATTTATGGACCATTGTTGTACCGGACTACCAGTTAATGCCTCACTTCCACGCTACTCCAAAAAGCGACAGATATGTGACAGCATTAACTGAAAATTTCAGTACAAATTAAGTTGTAAAATTACTTTATCTATTTATCCGAATATACTTAAATATATGATATGGTCACATTATTTTGGACAAAAAGTACAAAAAAATTCTTAGGTAAATACATATATGTTGCTACAGTTCCTGATAGGCAAAATTTTCTATGAATTAAGGCTGCCATAGCGTTAGTTCCTACCTATTTATTGCTCTTGCTTACAGGTGCAATTTTTCAGACTGGAAGAATCATGTATAGTACAATTAAAGTTGCTACTGAACCAGTTACGGCGCACAGGCAGGAATGCCTGCCGCACTGTTAAAATAATTAGCAGGGTTTTAGACACTAATCTTTAACTTTGCAGCCTTCATCAAGTACATGGCACTTCTTTTATCAGGAAGTGGTTTAAACGTAATATAACTTAACAGACATGAAAAAATTATTTGCACACGTCGCAATGCTTGCTGCACTTTCTTTAAGCGCTTGTTCAGAAAACAAAACCGAAACAACAGATGCTCATGGGTCGCTCCAGGATGCTGCTGCAGGTGCTATTGTAGTAGAATCACCATCTTTTAGCTCTGTTCCGGACCCTGTTAAAACCCAAATTGCATCGTTGCTCAGCGAGTACCTGAAGCTGAAAGATGCGCTCGTTGAAGAGAGTGCACAGAATGCCAAAGCTGCCGCTGCCAACATGGTAGAACTAACGAACTCGATGCCAGTGGCGACTTTAACAGGCGAACAAAAGGAGTATGCCGAACAAAGAACTGCCAACATTCAGGAAAAAGCATCGGCCATAGCGGCTACCACCGACCTGGGTGCACAACGCCAGCAACTGGAGGAGTTATCGGAGGCTACGTTTGCCCTTACCAAAGCCTTTGGTGCTGCTGACTCAGACTTATATTACCAGCATTGCCCGATGGCGTTTAACGATAAAGGTGCCTATTGGCTGAGCTCAGAAAAAGAGATCCGTAACCCGTACTATGGTAAAAGCATGCTCAAGTGCGGCACTAACGAAGAAGTTTTCACTAATTAAAATATGGTCACACAGGTTCCAAAGCTTTGCTTCAGCCGGTGTTGATCAAAATAATGAAAGCAAAATGCACGGCTGGCTGGCTGTGCATTTTTGCTTTGAGCTGGTGCAGCATGTGTGGAGGCCTCAAAAGAGTGGCAAAAACGTCTGGCAGCTAGAATATTCCCATTAATTTCCGTTCTTTTGCTTTCTTGTTTTTACCTGTAAGGTCTGCTTTAGTTACTGTTGCATTCTAGTGCAGCTGCTCCAGACTTGGCTCCTTTTTATTTTTAATGTATATGAAAGTTGTTACCATAGTAGGTTTAGGACTTATAGGTGGCTCTATTGCCAAAGACCTGCGCAAAGCCGATCCTGCGCTCACGTTTATCGGCGTAGACAAAAACGCTGAAAATGACAGGCTCGCTCTCCAGCTAAACCTGGTCGATTCGGTGTTGCCACTTAAAGAAGCTGTTGCTGCCTCCGATCTCATTTTTCTGGCGATTCCGGTTACGGCTATCCGGCAGCTGCTCCCCCACCTGCTCGACATTATGCCATCTCAAGCTGTTTTAATTGACCTCGGCTCTACCAAAAGCCAGCTTTGCAAGGCTGTGGAAGAACACCCCAACAGGCAGCAGTTTGTAGCCGCTCACCCTATTGCCGGTACCGAAAACTCGGGTCCTGCCGCTGCCCTGGAAGGTTTGTATCAGGGCAAGATGAACATAATCTGCGAACGCGAAAAGTCGTCGGAGGAGGCACTGGCCACAGCATTGCAGGTGTTCGACACGCTGGGCATGAACACCATTTTTATGCAGCCCGAAGACCACGACAAGCAGGTGGCCTATATTTCACATCTTTCGCACGTGAGCTCATTTCTGCTCGGCCTTACCGTGCTCGACGCTGAAAAAGACGAAAAGAACATTTTCACGCTGGCTGGCTCTGGTTTTGCCTCCACTGTCCGGTTAGCCAAAAGCTCCCCTGATATGTGGGCTCCTATTTTCGAGCAGAACTCGCAGTTCCTGAGCCAGGCCCTGAGCGAATACATTTTTTACCTGCAGCGTTTCCAGCAGTACCTCCAAAACAACGACCAGGAAAAACTGTATGACATGATGAAGCAGGCCAACAAAATACGGCCGGTACTCGATGGCATTACCCAGGCAGCTGAAGCTCCTGCTAAATAATCAGGCATAATTATTCTAATGGATTTGCCCTTCCGAAGCCTTTTTAGCTTTTAGGTGTCAAGGGTCAGCGCGCTTAGTTTGGGCTGAACTTAAGTACCGATGAAAGCGAGGAGCAGCTACGTATTGTGGTGAATGACTTTGCCGAGTTTTGAGAGAGATTGCCTGCGGTGTTTCTTATATAGGCACGATGTTGTGCAGCTACTAAAATCAAACCATAGAGTAGTATCGGAAAAATGACCTTGCGTCAGTGGTCGCTTCCAAATTATTCAAATAAAAACAGCCTCCAGAAGGTTTTACATCCAAATTTTGTCAAGGGTATACCTGACATGCTTTAGTAGAATAACCTAAGCAAGGCTGCTCCTGGCTATTAATTGTTAGCTGGGAGCAGCAGCCATTTTTCTGACACATAACCACAATCTATCCTTAAAATTAGATTTTTTTTGACTAACGTAGAATAAGCACATTATCTGAAAACTGCCTCTACAGATCATAACAATAGCTATGGGAGAAACATGCCATATATGATGGAATCATGGGGGATAACTTTAAAGATTTGCGAGTAAAATCAAATCTAGTTCAGGTTACTTTATATTTTAATCACTTTATAGTATATTCGATAATCTAATTCAGCTTATCCATATTTATTACATATTAGCAGAATACACTTCCGTTAATGCCAAAGTTGGCATCGATCTAATAATAGACTAATGAAAAAAAGAACCTTAATCGTTTTAATCTTGATCTTGAAGGTAGCAGTTTCAATAGCACAAGAAAATTATATTGATAAGTTTGAAGGATTACAAAACAAAAAGGTAATTGCCGTAGGTGAATCTGCTCACGGAGTTAAAGAATTTGCAGAATGGAACATTAATCTTTTTAAGGAACTTGTGAGAAATGGAGTTGCTCAGACTTTTATGCTTGAGAATGATTTTTCGAATACAAAACAACTCAATAGATATATTTCTGAATCGACTTATTCTTCTGTCTTGGATTCTTTGATGAATGAAAACCTTAACAACATATGGCAAACCAAGAAGATGAAAGAGTTTCTTGAATGGGCAAAGGATTATAATGCAGGCAAGGAAGAAAACGAAAAGATCAAGTTGATAGGTTTTGATTCTCAGAAAGGTAATTACGCGATAAAGGAGATTTTGAAATTCATAGACAGTAATTATCCTGAATTTAGAAACGAATTGTCAGGCAAAGGATTGGAATTGCTTTCTCAAATAAAGCATAATAAAAATTACAATATAAAAAAGCTTTCGAAAGATGAACAACAGTTAATGAAAAGTACATTAGATAACTTAAATGTACTGTTCACGCACAAGATCGACGCTAATGAAAGTATTCAAATTGATGTATTAGCACTAAATCATGCCTGGGAATATGAAAATGCAAACCCTTTGAATTTCACTGTAATTCGAGACAGAAACATGGCAACCCTTTTTAAAGAGGCAACTAAAAACGAAACAAAGCCAGTTTTCATGTGGGCTCATAATGGGCATATAAATAAATCAAATACATCTTTTTACAAACCCATAGGATTCCACCTATTCAAGGAGTATGGAACAGAATATCTCGCAATTGGATTAGATTTCAAAGAGATAAAGGATAGCAAAAACAACGTAGCAATAAAAGACAGTAATTGGCTGGCAAACAAAATTGAATTTGACAATAATGATATTCAGATAATAAAAACGAAAGGAATTGGTACGTATGTAATCAGGGAAGCTAGTTTTAGCCTACAAAAAAAAATGAAGTTGAAGAATGACAATGAATTTGATTATATAGTATACTTTAGAGAATTAAAAAAATAATGGCAGCAACAGCTACCTTAATTTAGCGTTTCAAAGGAATGTAATTTTACATAAAAGAGTTTTTAAGCCCTTTGTCTATTTCACCAATTCCTGTATAAACTCTTTCACCTCTTCCAAAAACCAAATAGCCCCAGCACCTTCTACAGATGCCGGGGCTACTCATTTTTGTCACTTCTGACATTCGGTGTTAACTGCTGAAAGGCAAAGCAATTATTCTAATGGAAATGGCCTTCAGAAGGAAAATTGACCGAAAAGCGCCAAGGGTATTATCGTTAATGCGTGCCTACATTAACGATATCGGCGAACACACCGGCTGCCGTAACCTCGGCTCCTGCTCCGGGGCCTTTTACAACCAGTGGCCTTTCCTTGTAACGCTCCGTGGTGAAGGAAATGATATTATCGCTGCCCGATAGCACAAAGAACGGGTGGCTTTCATCTACCATTTGCAGTGTAATTTCTGCTTTGCCATCTTCTAACTTACCAATAAACCGGAGGGCACGGCCGCTTTCCTCTGCCTGCTCCTTCAGCTTATTAAAGTAATCATCGGCTTTTTGCAGTTCCTCGTAAAACTCCGGCACCGACTGCGCATGCATGCACGATTCAGGCAAAATGTTCTCGATCTGCACATCACCAGCCTCTAAAGCATAACCAGCATCGCGGGCCAGTATCAGCATTTTACGCATAAAGTCGGTGCCGTTCAGGTCGTCGCGCGGGTCTGGTTCGGTATAGCCTTTCTCCTGCGCCATCTTCACCACATCGTGGAAGGTAACATCGCCTTTAAAGTGGTTAAAGATAAACGAGATGGTTCCGGAGAGTACCGCTTCAATCTTCAGCACGCGGTCGCCGCTCATCATCAGGTCCTGGAGGGTGCGTACAATCGGGAGCCCGGCTCCTACGTTGGTTTCATAGAAAAAGTCTACACCATGCGTATGTGCGGTATCTTTAAACAGGCGGTACTGGCTGTAAGACGAAGAGTTGCCAATTTTATTTGAAGTTACAATAGACACGTTTGAGCTGAAAATCTCTTCGTAATACGTAATAGGTTTCGGGCTGGCGGTGTTGTCTACAAACACGCAGTTCGGCAGGTTCAGCGACTGCATTTCTGAGATGAACAAGCCCAGGTCGGCCGGTTTGCCCTGCTCATTGAGCTGCTGCTGCCAGCTTTCCAGTGTTATGCCATCGAGGTCGAAGAGCATTTTGCGGCTATTTGATACACCGATTACTTTTACCTGAATGCCGTTGTGTTTCTGCAAAAATTCGCGGTGGTCGAGCAACTGGCGGAACAGCGTTTTGCCAATGTTGCCCGTGCCGAGGCAGAACACGTTCAATGTCTTTTTCAGGTCGGTAAAAAAGGCATCGTGCACGGCATTCAGCGCCTTGGCCAGGTCCTGCTGCGAAATGATAACCGAGATGTTGTGCTCCGAAGAACCCTGGGCAATGGCGCGCACGTTCACCCCGTTCCGGCCAAGCGCAGAGAACAGCTTACCCGAAATGCCTGGTGTCTGTTTCATGTTCTCGCCTACAATTGCCAGCACCGAAAGCCCTTCTTCAATCTCCGGTTTCTCCAGCTTCTCGGCCTGCAGCTCCAGCTCAAATTCCCGCTCAATCAGTTTTTTGGCTCGCGGAGCATCTTCTGGTTTAATGGCAAAAGTAATGCTGTGCTCCGATGAACTTTGCGTAATCATGATCACACTGATCTGCTCGTGCGCCAGCAGCGAGAACAGTTTACCGCTAAAACCGGCTCTGCCAACCATGCCGCTCCCTTGCAGGTTTATCACGCTGATTTTGTTGATCGACGAGATGCCTTTTATCGGGAGGTCGGAGGTGCCGCCGCTGTGGCTGATAACAGTGCCAGCAAGCTCCGGATTCAATGTATTTTTAATAATGATCGGAATCTTCTTCAGAAAAGCCGGAATCATGGTGGGCGGGTAAATTACCTTTGCCCCGAAAAATGACATTTCCATGGCCTCGTTGTAAGAGAGGTCGCTAAGGGTAAAGGCTTTTTTCACCCACTTCGGGTCGGCAGTCATCATACCGTTAACGCCTGTCCAGATCTGGATTTCCTGGCAATTAAGTGCCGCTCCTACAATGGCTGCCGTGTAGTCGCTGCCACCTCGGCCCAGGGTTGTGATCTGGCGTTGCATGTCGCTGGCCACAAAGCCTGTAATAAACAGCAGTTTGTCTTTGTGGCTGTGGTAGAAGGTGCTCACCAGCTGGTCAGTCAATTCTGTATCTACGCGGGCATTGCCAAAGTTGCTGTCGGTTTTAATCAGGTCCGACGACTCCACAAACAGGGCTTCCGGAAAAAACTGCGACGCAATTTTGCTGATAAGTAGTGTAGAGCATTTTTCGCCATAGCTGATAACCAGGTCGTGCGCTCTTGGGGTACACTCTTTCAGGCTGCGGATAGCGCTAAGCAGTTGGTCTACTTCGCTGAAATATTCCTCCAGTTGGGCCTGCACCGGCTCCTGAAGCTGGTTGGGCAGCATTTCCGTTACAATAGCACTGTGTCGTTCCTTCAGTTTTGCCATCGATGCCTCATAATCTTCTCCTGCCGCTGCGTCCTGGGTCATTTTCAGGAGTAAATTCGTAATGCCGCTCATCGCCGACAGTACCACCACAGGCTTCTCTCCAGACTGTATTTCCTGCCTGATGATGCTGAGTAAGTTTAAGATACCTTCAGATGATCCTACTGAAGTGCCTCCGAATTTTAATACCTTCATATAGTTTGTGATAAAAAAAACGCCTTCCTGTTCAGGGAAGGCGCTTACCGGTTATTTTTCTAGATTTAAACCAAATAATCTCCTTCCCCATGCATTGTACCAATGATGGTGCTAATAATAGAGATGATGATGGTTGTACCTGTTGCTTTCATTTATTGATGACCAAGTTATATATTAAATTTTTAATTCAAGCAAAAATCAACTCATTTTTTAAAAAATTGCAGCTAATTCTCACTTCTAAGAACCAAAATCATAAGTCAGCCTGTAAATTTGGATGAACGTTTATCTCTGGCTTTAGTGCTTGGCCAGACGCTCGTATGTCTGAAAGACGCTGCGAGGTTATCCGGGCTATCTTAAATCAGGCATTTAACATTTTTACCATTTAGCAATTTAACAATCAACAACCAAATTATTCGAATGAAAATGCCCTTCAGAAGGTTTTCAGGCATTATGGATCCAAGGGTTTAGCACCTACCTTTGCACCTGATCTGAATTTATTGATTACATGAACCAACCTACTACCTGGAGCGAAATAGAAGTGGCGGAGGTGCGGCAGAAATCGAAGCTGGTTTCGAGCAGAAGCATACAACCATTAAAGATTCTGAACCCCGGCTCCCACTACAGCAGCTGCCATGTAGTGCTCTCGAGTTACGGCGGTGGCATGGTGGCAGGCGACAAAATATGGCTTAAGGTAAGGTGCGGTGCTAATGCCAGGCTCTTCCTGAACACACAAGCAAATACAAAGATATTCAAGTCTCTGGCCGGCGAAACAACTGAGCAGCTACTACAAGGCGACCTGGCAGAAAACGCACTGGCAGTGGTGTTCCCGGACCCGGTGGTGCTGCAGGAAGCCAGCCGGTACAGGCAGGTACAGCATTGGCACCTGCAGCCCGGTGCACTGCTGTTCTTAGTCGATTGGTTTCATTCCGGCCGCATGGATCTGGGCGAACAATTTGCCTTTACTGCTTTGGCCTCTGAACTTAAAGTGTGGTTAAATAGAAAACTACTTATTTTAGATCGATTTTCTTTTCGCCCTGAAGAACACATAGCCACATCGCCAGCCAATTTTAATCACTACCATACCATTTTCTCAGCCTACCTGATTGGTACGCCTGCCAATAGCCGCTTCGAGCAACTGGCAAATCAGCTCCTGCAACTAAAAATGCAGGAGGCCACAGGGCTGCACTTCAACATACCTGCCAACGATTTTGTTGTAACGGTAACGAGGGTAAAGGAGGAAGTAGTGCTACTGCGTGCGATAGCCAAAACTCGTATCGACCTGCTGCCGCTCTGCGATAAACTGATGCAGGAACTGGCCTCAGCAGATTACCTTGGCTATAACCCGGTTCGACGTAAGTTCTAAGTACCACCATACCATAATAAGCAGCAGGTAAAAATACTGCTCCCTTAGGTTACTTTCAGGCACGTCCGTATGCTGAGGTTACGCTATTACCAGTGTATCAGCGACAAATGCATGCAGAAAATATTGTTGTATGACACCCATAAGGCCCCTGTTGCTCCCGCTGCAACTGTTCCTCATGCTAACAGCACAGCTGGCTCCAGCTTATAAAGACAGCAGAACGAGAAGATGCTGCTGAAAGTAATTGGGAATACCAGCTTAAAATGAGAGATTTGCGAAATATCAGCTAGACAGAAAATGAAGGTATTAAAATTCGGGGGGAAATCGCTTGGTAACGGAGAACCTGTTAAAAGCGCGATCGACATCATCCAAAAAGAGCAGAGCACCGAGGCGGTGGCCCTGGTTATTTCGGCGCGCGGCCAAAGCACAGACCTGCTGCTGGCACTTTATGCCAAGGCAGTGGCTGGCGCAGATGTCACACCCGACCTCGAAAACTTTTTTGCCTATCAATACATAAAAGGCCTGAACCTCGACCTGAGCAGCTACCAGACAGAACTTCAGCAACTGCTAGAGGCGCTACAGCTCCTGGGCGTTACCAACAACAGAATTAAAGACCGTGTGGTAGCGTTTGGCGAAGTGATAAGTGCGCTAACAGTTACAGAACTACTCCGGCAGCAAGGGCTGGATGCGGTGTTTGCCGATGCCCGCCAGCTGCTTGTTGGCCGCTGTGTGGCAAACGATGTGGCCGTAGATTTCGCGCTTTCAAAAGAGAAAACTACTCGCTTTTTCAGCGCCTTGGCTCCACAGCAAATCCCTGTTATTACCGGTTTTATTGCCTCAGACCCGGAAGGCAAAACGATTACACTTGGCAGAAACGGCAGTAACTACACCGCCACCCTCATCGCCAGTTTTATTCAGGCAACAGAGGTACAGAACTGGACCGATATAGACGGTGTTTACACCGCCAGCCCGAAATATGTAAAAAATGCCCAGAAAATTCCGCACCTGAGCTACCGCGAGGCAAACGAACTGGCCAACTTTGGTGCCCGTATATTGCATGCCAAAACCATTCTGCCCCTGGTAGAGAGTGGTATTCCGCTGAAGATTTTCAGCAGCTTTGCCTATGGCCGCGAAGGAACCCTGATAGATGAAAAAGGCTCCGGCAAAGGCATTAAAGCTGTTTCAACCATAGAAGATGTATCGTTGGTTAGCATAGAAGGTCGTGGCCTGCTAGGCAAGGTAGGCATTGATGCCCGCATATTCAGTGCCCTGAGCAGCAACAGCATCAGCGTACGGCTTATTTCTCAGGCATCATCTGAAAGAGGCATCGGATTTATTGTAAACAAAGAAGATGCGCAGCTTACCGAGCAGGTACTGACAAAAGAATTCAGCGAAGAGCTGGGGCACCAGGATATTTCCCGCATCCAGGTGAATAACAACATGGCCATTATCGCGATTGTGGGGCGGCATAACTATTCACTGGAGAAAGCTATTTACGGCTTACGCAGAAACAAAATCTGGCTGCACCTGATCAGCAACAGCATTAACGGCGAGCACATTTCGCTGGTAGTTGATAACCAGGACCTGAAAAAAGCGGTGAACGTGGTACATAACCAGGTGTTTGGTGCCATGAAAACCTTGAACCTGTTCGCTTTTGGCAAAGGAACCGTGGGTGGCAAACTCCTTGACCAGCTTGTAAGAACTGGCGATGACGTAATCCGGCGCCGAAACCTGATGATCAGAATAGTAGGTGTGGCCGATTCTAAGAAAATGATCTTCAGCGAAGATGGTTTTACTCACAACTGGCGCGAAGAATTAGCCGCCAGCCAGCAAGCCACCGACTTCGGCAACATTATTAATCTGCTGAAAACTTCTGGCCTGGAGAATATTGTTATAGCCGACAATACTTCGTCGCAGGAGCTTACGGAGCAATACCCGGTTATCGTTAACAGCGGTTTCGATATAGTGGCTTCCAACAAAAAAGCAAATTCTATTTCATACGCTTTTTACGAAGGCCTGCGCAACGACCTGAAGAAGAGAGGTAAGCTGTTCTTCTATGAAACAAACGTGGGAGCAGGTTTACCGCTGATCGATACCATCAAGCACCTGCACAACTCATCCGACAAAATAGAACGTATTCGCGGCGTTTTCAGCGGCTCGTTGAGCTATATTTTCAATAAGTTCTCAGTGGAGGGCAAAAGTTTTTCGACCATTTTAACGGAAGCAAAAGAAAAAGGCTACACAGAACCGGATGCCCGCGAAGACCTTTGTGGCCTGGATGTTGCCCGTAAACTTATTATACTAGCCCGTGAGGTTGGTTTGCAGACGGAGCTGGAAGATGTGGAAGTGGAAAGCCTGGTGCCCCCTTCACTGGCTGCCATTGGTCCTTTTGAAGAGTTTATGGCACAAGCCGAAACACTGGATGCGTATTTTGCCACTATAAAAGCCTCTTTAAATGAGGATGAGGTGCTGCGCTATGTTGGCGATTTAATGGTAGCCGAAAACAAGCTAACGGTGTCGCTGGTAAAGGCAAGCAAAAATTCTCCTTTAGGCAATATCCAGAATGCCGATTCGCTTTTCGAAATTTATACGGAAAGCTACGAAACCCAACCCATTATTATACAAGGAGCAGGTGCCGGCGCAGAAGTTACTGCCCGGGGCGTTTATTCCGATTTGATCCGGATTGGCGGGCACTACTAGAGCTGGTAGTTCCAAACCCTTTTTTATCTGTTGGAAGCTTCTTAATTTCATTCTGCCGGATTTAGACTGAATTTTTAAAAAAAAATCGGTTTCCAGAGCAAAAGATTGCTGCAGTTGCTGCTGATAAAATGTTTCGTTGTTAACAAAACGCTCACAGGTCCTGGAGACGCTGTAAAGTTTTTGTGCTGCTACCGTCTGTCTTCCCGCACCGACAGGAGGGCTTTTTCTTTGGCGGCTTTAATGTGGTTAATGATCACATCGAGGTTATAGCCATCTACAGCACGGGCAAAGACAAAAGGGCCTTCGCCGCGCATTTTCTTCGAGTCTCTTTCCATAACGCCTAAGTCGGCGCGAACCATGGCAGCAATATCTATTTTGTTGATGACGAGCAAATCAGCTTGTGTAATACCGGGGCCGCCTTTTCGCGGAATCTTATCGCCCCCGGAAACATCGATCACATAAATAGAATAATCTACCAGTTCCCGGCTGAAGTGAGCGGCCAGGTTATCGCCTCCGCTTTCCACAAACAGGAAATCCAGCTTGTAGTCGAACTTTTTCATCAGCCCCTCCAGCGCATCCATGTTCAACGATATGTCTTCGCGTATGGCGGCATGCGGACAGCCACCTGTCTCCACCCCCACAATTCTGTCTTCGCTTAACGCCGATTCCCGGATCAGAAATTCAGCATCTTCTCTTGTAAAAATGTCGTTGGTAACCACCCCCAGTTCAAATTCATTGCGCAGCCGTTCGCACAGCGCCTTGAGCAGGGCAGTTTTGCCTGTACCTACCGGCCCGCCTATGCCTACGGTAAAAGCACGTTTCCGGAAGTTGCGGTAAGAGGGTAGCTTCCGCGTATCTCGTTCGGTATAATCGCCGGGAGTTTCATAGAACTCATGCGAATGCCCGTGCAGTAAAAGCGCTAGTTTATCTACAAATGCCATAGTCTTAGGACACAGGACACAGGACGTAAGACACAGGACTTTTTAAAACAACTAATAAACCTCTATTCATGGCGTGAGCGTTATCCCTCGTAGCTGCTATTCCACGGCCACTGGCCGGCATGCTCTCTATTGGGACCAGAGGCCTCAAAATAGTATACACGAGCGAAGACGCTCGCGCCATGGGAATATTTTAGAAGATTAAACATCTTGTATCCTGTGACTTAGGTCTTGTGTCTTAATTTAATTTTGAAAAAGTTTAGAATAAATATCTTCATGAAACAACTGTGCACTATCCAGCAGAAAAGCTGACCGTATTGCCTCGTGGTGTGTCTTCTCCGACTGCCCTTCCAGCAGGTTCTCGAAAATGGAATAGAAATCGTGCTGCAGTTTATGGCCTTCCATCGGTCCGATAAAACCTAACCGGATGGCAGCGCTTACCTGGTCGCGGAGAGCCATGTGCAAGTACATAGTCTGCACCTCCTTTAACTCAAAACCTGCCCGCTTCAGGCATAGCGCAAATACCAGCACAAAGTGGAGCGGCAGCTGCTGTGTTGTAAACCAAACTGCTAATGCACCTAGGCCAGCCTCCGGGTAAAACGACTCCAGCAGCTTCAGCCAGTTCTTACCTTGCACCACACTTGCTTTATAAATGGTCGGCACCAGCATCATGGCATCATACTCCTCGGCTATTATACGTAGTGGCTCCTGCAAATCCGGTGCTTCTAATTTCATGCAGGAATTTATGAACGGCAGCTCCATACTCACCACTTGCTGAAGGTACGAATACAGGTAGTTGCGTAAGCCGAACAAGTTCTTCACCAGCCCGAACGTTATGCTGCTCTCTAAACCATACGAGTAAGCAAAAGAGCCAGTCGGGATAGACGAATCGACCAGGTGCAGCAGGCGAGCGTACTTCATGGGTTGGTTGTTGGTTGTTCTTTGTTGATTGTTGAATTTGTTCGCAGTTCCTTACAAAACAAAGATGGTTACCTCAATTATAACTCTTAACTCTTAACTTTTAACTTAATGAAGCTCTTAACTTATTAAAACAGATTGTAAAGCTGGGCCAATGGTAGTTTGGTAGCTGGTTCGCAGGTGAGGTGCACGTCGTCTACGGTTACTTTGTAAGTTTCAGGGTCTACTTGAATGTTGGGCAGATAATCGTTTAGGGCCATATCTTTTTTACTTACGCTGCGGCAGTTCTTCACCGCTACCACCTGCTTCTGCAAACCATATTTCTCTTTTACATACGCCACCGATGCCTGCGACACAAACACCATAGATGTTCTACCGATTGCAGATCCTAAGGAACCGAACATGGGCCTGGAGAAAAACGGTTGTGGTGTAGGTATAGACGCATTGGCATCGCCCATCTGCGACTGTACAATAATGCCGCCTTTGATTACCATTTCAGGACGTGACCCAAAAAAAGCAGGCCTCCACAGCACTAGGTCTGCCAGTTTGCCTAGCTCTACCGAACCAATTTCTTCCGAAAAGCCATGAGCCCTGGCCGGATTGATAGTGTATTTGGCGATGTAGCGTTTTGCCCGGAAGTTATCGGAGTCTTTGTCTTCGGGTAGCAGGCCGCGCTGCTGTTTCATTTTATGGGCTGTTTGCCAGGTTCGGGTTATCACTTCTCCTACCCTACCCATTGCCTGCGAGTCTGATGAAATAATGGACAAAGCGCCCATATCGTGCAGAATATCTTCTGCGGCTATCGTCTCTCCTCTAATCCGGCTTTCGGCAAAGGCTACGTCCTCGGGTATATTTTTATCGAGGTGGTGGCAGACCATCAGCATGTCCAGGTGCTCATCTATGGTGTTAACTGTAAACGGACGGGTAGGATTCGTTGAGGATGGTATGACATTCGGCTCTCCGCAGATTTTAATAATATCCGGTGCGTGGCCTCCTCCTGCTCCTTCGGTGTGGTAAGCGTGGATAGTGCGGCCTTTAAAAGCGGCTGTTGATGTTTCTACAAAACCACTTTCGTTCAGGGTATCGGTATGGATGCAGACCTGCACATCGTATTGTTCTGCAATGCTGAGGCACTGGTCTATGGCAGCGGGTGTGGTACCCCAGTCTTCGTGTAGTTTAAAGCCAAGCGCTCCGGCCTCCACTTGCTCCACCAGCCCCTCCGGCTTAGAAGAATTACCTTTGCCCAGGAACCCAAAATTGAGCGGATAGGCCTCCGTAGCTTGCAGCATCATGCTAATGTAAAACTCACCAGGGGTACAGGTGGTGGCGTTTGTGCCTGCTGCAGGGCCTGTGCCCCCTCCTACCATCGTCGTTACCCCCGAAGCCAGCGCCTCCTGTATCTGCTGCGGACAAATAAAATGGATGTGGCAATCGATACCTCCTGCTGTTAAAATCAATCCTTCGCCAGCCACTACTTCTGTTGTAACCCCAACCACCAAATTTAAGTCGATACCAGGCATGAGGTGCGGATTGCCGCCTTTGCCAATACCACTGATGCGCCCATTCTTCACACCGATATCTGCTTTATAAATGCCAGTATAATCTATAACTAAGGCATTGGTAATGATCAGGTCCAAGGCATCGGCCTGTGAAATGCCTGCTGCCTGCCCCATGCCATCGCGCAATACCTTGCCTCCGCCAAACTTACATTCTTCGCCATAGATGCTGTAATCCTTCTCCACTTCCACCACCAGGTCTGTATCGCCTAACCTCACTTTATCGCCTACGGTGGGGCCATACATATCGGCGTAAGCGCGTCGGTCAATTTTAAAGCTCATAGATTTTAATTTTGAATGAGTGGATGAGTGGATGAGTGGATGGGTAATTTTGATGGAATGATTGAGTGAATAGTTGGACTTTGCTCCATCAGCTTCTTTTAAATGAAATACTTCATAGATGTTTATTATTAATGCTGCTAAAATAATTTCTAATTTTTAATTAAGCGAAGCATTAGCTGTTCAGAAACCCTTCTTTCGCTACTTTTTGCATGGCTGCTGCTTTGGTGGTATCAGTCAGTTCTCCATCAATAAGGTTGTTGCCGCCAAACACTTTTCGGTCTCCGGCAAGTGCTACCAGTTGCACCTGCTTCCGTTCGCCAGGTTCAAATCGGACTGCTGTACCTGCCGGTATGTTGAGCCGGTAGCCAAAGGCTTTTTCCCGGTCGAACTGCAGTTTGGCGTTCGTCTCAAAAAACGGATAATGAGAGCCCACCTGCACCGGCCGGTCGCCCATGTTGGTTACCTCCAGCTCCACCACCTCGCGACCTTCGTTCAAGGTCAGCTCCGCCTCCTGCAGCAGGTATTCGCCTGGTACGGCATTAATAAAGTTATCTGGCAGGTCGGTCTGTTCTTTTCTGGTGAGGCCGGAGCCGTAGAGGGCAAGCTCTGGTGTTCCTTTTTCACGGCAGACCGGGTGGTGCACCGTTACCAGTTTGGTGCCATCCGGAAAGGTTCCTTCTACCTGCACCTCGTGCAGCATATCGGCTACGCCCTCCATTACATCCTGCAGCCCCAGAAGCTGTTTGCCTTTGTTCATGAGCGTCGCCACACTTTCACCATCTCGAATAAACTCCAGCAGCTGCGTGGCAATTAGCGCCACTGTCTCCGGGTAATTCAACTTCAGGCCACGGGCGTAGCGTTTTTGGGCTACAATACCCGCATTGTGCAGCACCAGTTTATCGATGTCTTTTGGCGAAAGATGCATAGTACGTTTATTTAATGTTGTGAGAAGGAGGCGCTAGAGCAAGGTGTTTTCGTAAATCATCCAGCTGCCATACCCGATGCAGATCAGCGACGAGAGCACAATGGCAGCAGACCGGATGCTCCGGTTAATTTTCATGCGTTGCGTAAATGGAATACCTAACAAACAGGCTGCTATAAACATACCCATTATAGACCCGATGCCGAACACCAGCAGGTAGCCGACACCCAAAAAGGGGTTACTAACCTCGCTCATAACCGAACCTACCAGTATACCACTTCCGGCCAGCCCATGTACCAGCCCTACCGTGTAGGCAAAGCTTTGGTTGTAGCGCGGTGCCGGCACACGTGCGTAGTTGCTCTTGTTCGTTAAGCGGCTAACTCCCATAACTACCAGCACCAGACCCACCAAGGCCTCCAGGTAACCCGAATTAAAAAGAGTGACGCGGCTCAGAATAATAATGGCACCAATAATGACGATGGTGGTTGTATGCCCAAGTCCCCAGAATATGCCATCTTTGGCAGCTAATAAAAGGCTATCGCGCTTAGAAACAATATTGCTCACGGCAATTAGGTGGTCTGCTTCAAAAGCATGCCCCATACCTACTAGTGCAGCAAAAAAAACAGGAAGTAAAGACTCCAAAATATACGTTCCTTTTTGTGTAAATGAAATATACCTAATCTTCCATAAAGAAAGCAATTTGGCTCCTTATATTTTGGTGCTACCTCAAAAAATATGTTATTCCTAACCATACCCCCTCCTCCTACTAAGGCAGTAGCTGCAATAAACACTTTCTTTATAAGCCAACCCCCTACATCTTTAGCACCTGGTTTTGGCAACTGCAATAATTCTAATAAAAATACCCTTCCAAAGCTATTTCTCTAAAAACAGGTCAAGGGTCAGGGGTATTCTTTTTTGTGTTGAGGCTTTTCATTTTATTGAATTAGGCACTTGTTTAATGGCTAAGAAAGCTGTAAATTGATTGAAATAGAGCTATTTACATG
>NZ_VRTY01000053.1 GCF_008017455.1 Pontibacter qinzhouensis
TTGTTCGTGGCCCGGTTAATGGAGCGTTGCATGGTTTTTATCTTCTCGCTCAACAGCCCCGTAAGCCCGCCCAGCACCAGTATGCCAATCACAAAAATAGGCACCAGCGCCCAGTGCTTCGTAACAGCATACCACACCAGAAACCCCACACCCACTACCGACGAAAACAGGATGTTGATAAAGGCATTTATAAACCGCTCCGTATCGCGGCGCACCCGCTGCAGAATAGAGAGGGTTTCGCCGCTGTTCTGGTCGGCATATTCCTGGTACGAGAGCCGCAGCGTCTGCTTCAGGCCATCGTTAAAAATCTGCACCCCGAACTTCTGCACCACCAGGTTGGTCAGGTACTCCTGAAATGCCTTTGCCAGCCTCGATAGCAGTGCCACCACCACCGCCAGCAGCATCAGCCACAGCGCGCCCTTTACACGCTCCTCGGGAGGCAAATTAAAGGGTGGCGTAGCGTAACGGTCTATAATCTGCCCAAAAATAATAGGGTCTACGAGCGAGAGTACCTGGCTCAGGGCAGCCAGCAGCAACGACAGTAACACTAGCCCGCGGTTAGGCTTCAGGTAGTTCCAGAGTAGGCGCATGCAGAACAGGTTAAATAATAATAGTACATACCTACGCGAAAAATGTAGCGACGATGAGAGCAGACATCAATTTATATTCAGACTTAAAAATTAGGTTTATCCTATGTATTAGTTTATGTTTATTGTTCAAATAGTTTTACTTATTAATTTATTCTTCCTATATACTTTTCTGCAGGATACCATGCCACAAATCATTAATGGGAAAATGCCAGATGGAATTCAAAATCCTTCGGCAGCTAAAGAGCTTGTTCTGCCGCACCAGCAGCAGGTTACGGGCATGGTGGTAGTGCAGCGGGCTACCATAGTTCGGTATTTGCTGTTGGCAGGGGCAGTGCTGTTTCTGCTTCATGGTTTGGTGGTGCTGGCAATTTACAGTGGCCGCGCCGATAGCTTTTTACCCACCTGGCAAGCCACCTTTTACTTCGACAAAGAAGGTAACCTGCCATCGTTTTTCAGTGCTTTTCTGTTGCTGTTGGCCTCGTTATTTCTGGGCCTAATTGCTGCCTGCAAACAACAGGAGAAGAACTTTTTCTCGGGATATTGGGTGGCGCTGGCGCTTATTTTTCTGTTCCTGGGTATAGATGAAGCTGCCGGTATGCATGAGCTCGTGCTGAGCAAGTTTAGCAATGGGCATGTTGTGTGGGGGCAGGCAAGTGGTGCTGCTATGCTGGTGTTTGCGACATTTTACTACCAGTTTTACAAAAGCCTGAACAAAGCTACCCGCCGTGGTTTTTTTGTTGCCGGGTTCTGCTTTTTGTTTGGGGCCGTTGGTCTTGAAATGGTTGGAACGGGTTTGCTGGCACAGGGCATGAACGACCGTGAACTGGCTTTTATGCTCGTGATGACACTGGAGGAAGTGTTTGAAATGGGGAGTATACTTTATTTTGTGTCTGTTCTGCTGCAGTACCTCAAAAACTACCCAGTCCTGGGCATTGCTGTAAAGTAAAGTAGCTCCTTAACGTAGAAGGTGGCTTTTGTGGTAAATTTCAGCGGATTCCTTTAGCTAAACAATAACGTTTATGGCTACTTACACCTACAAAACAGGCAGGTATTTTTCTGGAGGCGCGCGCATGCTCGCGTGGGTGTTAGCGGCTATTGGCGTGGTGGCTGTTCTGAAAGGAGTATTGGCCGGAGTGTTGCTGTTTTCGGCTGCCATTGTAATGGAATTGACTTACAAGGCTGTGCAGTTCGATCTGCAACAGCGCAGATATGGGCAGGGAGTGCAGCTATTCGGCAAATTTTTCGGGGCGGAGCAGCCGCTTCCGGAGTTGGAGTTCCTTTACCTGAAGCGCAACAACTACAGCCGCTTAGCCGAATCGAGGGGGTCGATGGCAACGTTTTACAGCACCAGGTTCGATGGCTACCTGCAACTGGCAGGAGGCGCCAAACTGCACTTGCTACAGCAGCAGGTTAAAGAAACCGCCTTACAGCAAATGAACAAAATAGCCCAGGACCTGGGTGTACCCTTGCACGACCTGACAGAGGTGCCGCTCTGACGCGCAACTAAACTCTTCACTGCCAAGGCAGTTCCCATCAATATATTCTACATGTTAAATCGTGTTTAACTGAGATGGCATAAAAAGAAGCGGCCCCAGAATTGCTTCTGGGGCCGCTTTTGCTGTAGGGGGAGGAATCGAACCTCCACGAAGTAGTTAGGCAAAAATCTTTGTACTAAAAAGTGTAAAATAGCTGCTTTATCCCAGATTCTCCACCCCCGAGAGAGGAGGGCTTGTCTGCCAGTTTCAACACCCTACATTGTTTGTTACTGATGATACAAATGTATACGAAAGTTTATTATGTTGCAAATATTTTATCAAAAATAATTTATTTTTTTTCTATTCGTAAGAATTAATGCAATAGCTTGATAAAATTGCAATGGGCTATACTGCTGAATGGTTTATACGGAACTACTGCAGCAGAGGTTAGGTGTTTTTAATTTTGATTGCTTAATATTGTCAGCTACTGCATCGTAAGTTGTTGTTTTACAGAGTGAGTAGCGAAAAATTGATTCGGCTATCTGGCGTTAAATTCTTTTTTAAAGCTACCGCCATTTACTCAGCATCACCTGCTGCTGCTTAGCAGCCTGAGTAGGCGGTTTATTACCTTTAAACTACCAAATAAACCTCTTGCTGAAGCTTCTAAAAGCTTGTGTAGCAGAATACTAAATAGTTTCTTATCTTTCTGCTACAATCAAAACAAAATGAAATATGAAAAACAATCGTTTGTTCCATTCGCTTTTGATGCTCGTGCTGTGTCTGCTGGTTTCGGCCGGAGCCAGTGCTCAGAACGACAAAGCAGATCGGCCTAGCCCGCCAGCTACAGCCACAGGTAAAATTGGCCAGGCTACCGTTACCATTAACTACAGCAGCCCGGCAGTTAAAGGCCGCACACTCTGGGGCGACAAAATACCATATGGGAAAGTATGGCGTGCCGGAGCCAACGAAGCTACCACCTTTGAAGTAGATCAGGATGTGACAGTAGAAGGTAAAACGCTGCCTGCCGGTAAGTACAGCCTGTACACCATTCCGGGCGAAGACCAGTGGACAGTTATTTTCAATAAAACAGCAGACCAGTGGGGCACGCAATACAAAGAAGATCAGGATGCTTTGCGCGTAATGGCAAAACCCCGAAAAGCAGCTGCCATGCAGGAGCGCCTGGTATACGATGTAAAAGCACCGGGCTTTATCTTACGCTGGGAAAACCTGGAGTTGCCAGTAGCTGTTAACGCTAAAAAATAAGCAGTAGCGGCCGGAGCAGGAGCCTTAAAATGCTGCTGTGCCGGCTGCTCTTGTTTTTGCCCGCTTGTTGTTAGCAACGGGTGCACCACTTCTTCTATGAGACACATCTTACCCCGATGATACAGTTTAAGGAGGAAATCAGGACAGACAGAATGCGGCTAAAAGTGCTGCGGCACCAGAACGCCGAGGTGTTTGCCTCGCTGGTTTCGAAGAACAGGAGCCGGTTGCAGGAAAGCTTCCCGATAACCGTTTCAAGAGCCACTGATGCTGCCTCTGCCGGCACTTATCTGCAAGAGCTGGAGCTGGACCGTAACACAGGCAGGTCTGTGTTGTACGGCCTCTGGTTCAGGGAGACGCTGGTAGGCATGATTATCGTAAAAAACATTGATTGGCGAATACCCAGGAGCGAAGTCGGCTACTTCGTTTCAAAAACCTACGAAGGGTTGGGTTTTACCTCAGAGGCGCTGAAAGCTGTTTGCGACTACTGCCTGGAGGAGCTTTCTATTCTAAAGATCTGCGCCAAAATAATTCCGACCAACAGCCAGAGCCGGCAACTGGTAGAGAAACTCGGTTTTTTGCTGGAAGGGACACTCCGCAAAGAGTATAAAACAGGTTTAGGAGAGGTAGTAGATGTCTGTTATTACGGCTTGTTAAACTTAGATGATAAAACGTGAACTACCCTGGTTCCCGCTGAAGAAACGAATTATTCTAATGAAAATGCCCTTCCAATAGTTTTCAAAGCTCACATCACCAAGCCCTTGGCAACATTTTCATCAAATTCCTTCTGAAGGCTATTTTCGTTAGAATAATTGCTGCCCGCTACTATAGCATCGTAACGATGTGTCTTACTAAAGCAGCAGCTTTTACCTAAAGAACTGATAAAAACCATACTAAACGCGCCATTGGAGTACCTTCAGTTAAATGGTTGATTTTAGCTTAAACGAAGCTCCTGACGTTCTGCGCTTTTCTGATTGGCAGTGTTGACTTCAGGGTTAGGCTATTCTCTGCTCTACAACAACAGGCACCTCTTCCTGCTTAAACCTTTCCAGAAAAGTATGTGCATCTGTAACAGGAGACCCTTGCCAGCCGAGCAGCTGTGCCAGTAACTGCCAAAGCTCTGTTTTAGACAGGCCTTGTTGCCGCATGTGGTGCACCGATAAAGCTCCATCCGATTTAGAAAGTTTATCGCCTGCGGCATTGAGCAGCAGCGGGTGGTGAAAAAACTGCATGTTAGCAAAAGCCGTGTTACCTGTGCATGCTGCCAGATATACTTGTGCTGCCGTAGAGGTTAGCAGGTCCTGGCCCCTTACCACC
Source organism: Pontibacter qinzhouensis (assembly GCF_008017455.1). Classification (GTDB taxonomy): domain Bacteria; phylum Bacteroidota; class Bacteroidia; order Cytophagales; family Hymenobacteraceae; genus Pontibacter; species Pontibacter qinzhouensis. The sequence continues at coordinate 4,643 of NZ_VRTY01000053.1, forward strand.
AGGTTTATGCCCATCTGCAGGTCGTCGCACACCGAAGCTACCTGGTAAGCGGGTATACCATCTTTGCGGCGAACAACGAAGTCGGGCATTTGTTGCCAGAGCGGCACTTCGTAGTTCTGTTGCAGCAGCTGATCGTAGAAACAAACCTTTTCGTGCTCCGGAACCCGAATACGCCAGGCTGTGCCGGGTTCCGAGAGGGGCACTTGCCTGGAGCGGCAGGTGAGGGGGTACAGCCCTTGCGGCGATACTGCCGCAATCTGGCTTCTGGAACAGGGGCAGGCGTAGAGCAGGTTTTTTGCCTGCAGTTGGTCCAGCAACTGGCGGTAGAGCGGCAGGCGCTGGTGTTGCGAGTAGTTCTTTAAAAAATCGTCGGGAGAGGCAGGTCCTTCGTCATAATCGATGCCCATAAACTGCAGCGTCTCGAAAATGTTGTGCAGGTATTCGGGCCTGAAGCGGGTGTTGTCCAGGTCATCAATGCGCAAGGCAATGGTGCCGTTCTGGCTTCTGGCCAGCGCCCATGTCAGGGCAAACGAGAGCACATTGCCCAGGTGCAGGTAGCCACTCGGAGTGGGGGCTATGCGGGTCCTGATCCGGGCCTTTGCTAACGGGGGCTTCTGTGGTTCCAAATTCTTGTTGGCAATTATTTTTCTATCGGAAAAAATGTAACGAGGGCTCCAGATTATAACATGTGTAGTTTAACTCGGTTTCTTCTGGCTTAGTTTTAAGCGGCATCATCTAAATTTGGCGAAGTTCCGAGGAGAGCACAAACTATCTTGCCTTCTGATGAAGTTAACAAAAAAATAAACACTGGTTATATACATGGCCCATTGGCAGCTATTTCCCTGCTTTTGCCTTGCAATTTATTTATGATGATTTTTGGATTCAAGTACAAAAGCTATTATCTAGGAGCTTGAATAAGTAGCTGTTAACGGAGCAGGAAAATGTGTGCTGCCCTTAAATAACTTTATCTGAAGCAGGAAAGGCAACGGTCGGCTGCTTCAGATAAACAAAAGCTGCTCTTATTATTTTCTATAGCATACCTAACGTTTACAGATGATTAAGTTGAAGTTCTTGCTTTTACTACTCTTGCCAGCTCTCTGGTCCTGCACCACCTCTCGCCAGGCGGCCGCTTCCGAAGAGGAAGAAGTATACCTATTCTCTTATTTTAAAGGCAATGGCGATGGCTTGCACCTGGCCTACAGCAACGACGGCTACAACTGGCAGGCCCTGAAAAACGACTCCATATTTTTAAGGCCAACGGCCGGTAAAGACAAACTGATGCGCGACCCCTGCATTATCAGAGGTGGCGATGGCAAGTTTCATATGGTCTGGACGGTGAGCTGGAACGAGCGAGGCATTGGCTACGCCAGCTCCACCGACCTGCTGAACTGGTCGGAGCAGCAGTATGTGCCTGTAATGGAGCACGAGCCGGGCGCACGCAACACCTGGGCCCCCGAAATTACCTACGACGACAAAACCGGAGAGTACTTGATTTACTGGGCCACCACCATTACCGGCCTTTACCCCGAAACCCAGTCAAGTGAGGAGAGTGCCTACAACCACCGCATGTACTACGTGACCACCAAAGACTTTAAAACCTACAGCGACACCAGATTGCTGTACGAGCCGGGCTTTAACGTAATAGATGCCACCATCGTGAAAGACAACAACCGCTTTGTTATGTTTCTGAAGGATGAGACACGGGAGCCTCCTCTAAAGAACCTTAAAGTAGCCTTTGCTGATAACCTGACTGGCCCTTATTCAGCGGCTGGTCCTCCTATAACAGGCAATTACTGGGCTGAAGGCCCTACCACACTTAAGCTAGGCAACACCTGGACCGTGTACTTCGATAAGTACCGCGACAAAGCCATGGGCGCCGTGCAGTCGGAAGACCTGCAGAACTGGACCGACATCTCTGAAAAGATTTCCTTTCCGAAAGGAATGCGGCATGGCTCCATTTTTAAAGTTACCAAGTCAGAATTTGAAAAGCTGCAATAAGTGCACCTGGCTGCCTTTTCTGTCCTGTAGCACCCATAGAGAGTCCTCTGCTTAGCAGAAGCTATAGGGAAGCTCCTTTTTACGAGACATTGTAACTCAAAACTTTTCACTCTTAACTAATAAAAGGTCTAGCATCTACTATCGATCATCTAAAATCTAAAAAAACCTTCTGAAGGCCTTTTTCATTAGAATAATTTGAGGGGAAGTCGTTGCTTCCCCTCAAATTTAATAGCAACTAAAACTCAATTCTGTAGTTAAGTACCGGCACCAGGCCCATTTGGTAACTTGTTTTAATGTCTTTTGTGGTGCGGTCGTAGTATTGGGCAAACATGTTCTGGCGGTTGGTCACGTTCTGGAGGTCCAGCGACAGAATATAGGAAGCTCTAGGGTTGTTCTTGCGGTAACTCACCCGGATATCGGACCTGAAGTAAGCATCTGCCTGTGCTCCGTTTTCCTGTTCCTCTTTGTACACCGCATTTCCTTTTTCCCTCGATTTCTCCAGGTCGATGGGCGTGTAGCGGTTGCCGCCTGCCCAAAGCAATTTTATGTTGGTGCCGATCATGTTTTTGCCGCCCTTGCCAACTCTAAACTCCTTGCCAGCCAAAAAGTTAGTAATGTAGTTGCCGTTAAAGCGCGTGCTGCGTTCTATGCCATCGGTGGCGGTGTACTTAGAGTCGAAGAGCGATGCTGTAACCAGATAGTAGAAGTTGTTGGTGAAGAACTTTTCGAGTGTCAGCTCCAGCCCGTAGTTGCGGCCTGTGCCCTCGTTCACCAGGCTATCGGTGGTAAAGCCGGCGGAGGCGTTTAAGGTAGAGAGGCTGCTGTTGCCCACACCTACCGGCACGTTGTAGAGGTGCTGATAATAGGTTTCCACTTTCAGGCGAAGGTCTTCGCGGAGCAGGTGGTCGTAAGCCAGCACATAATGAGCCGCTTTGGTAAAGCCTAGGTTTCGGTTGGGTTGCACCACCGCATCCTGCACGCGCTGCTCTGTAAAGTAAGTCGAGAGGGCCTCATGTCGGCTATGCAGGCCAGCACCCGCACTTAATGATTTGCCTGGCATGAGCTGCCACTTCAGGCCCACCCGTGGTTCTATGCTGCTATTGCCGTTCAGGGCAAAATGTGTGGCATGCAAACCGGAGTTCAGAGTCAGCTTTTCGGTTAAGCGGTATTTCCATTGAGTATAGGCCTGCACCATGCTGGTACTTCCGTCTTGCTTTATGAACCGCACAAACTCAAAATCGTCGTTTTGCCCTTCCGAACTGGCATCGTAGCCCAGCTGGCTCAGAATAATGCCCGAGCGCAGGGTATGCCGGTTGTTGAATTTGCGGTTATAAAGCGTGGAGAGGCGGGTGGTGTTGTAGGCGATGCGGTGCTTGTAAATCGGATGAGCCTCGTAGGTGGCAGACAGCGAATCGAAATCGACTTTGGTCAGTTTGGCTGAATAACTGAGTGTAGTTTCCAGGTAATCGTCTTTGCCTAGGAACAGCGTATGGGTAACACCGGTGGCGCCCATATTGGCGGTGTACACATCATCAAAGCGGTCGTAATAGTCTTCCCATTTGGCTGCATCCCGCTCGGCGCGCATGTTCTGGCTGCTCAGGCCACCAAGTCCCCAGAACGAGAAAATGCCTGCTTTTGCGGTGGGTACGCGTACTTTAAAAGAAAAATCCTGGAATACGGGCGTGGCATCTCCGGCTATTTTCACACCCACGGCATTTAGCATAGCCACGGTAGAGTAGCGGTAGTTAGCCAAGAAAGAAGCTTTTGATCCCTGCTTAAACGGACCTTCGGCAGCAAAATCGACGCCAAGCACACCCGCCTGAAAAGCGTATTCGCGCTTCTCGTTGTTACCATGGCGCAACCTGATGTCGAACACGCCAGATAAGGCATTGCCATATTCCGAAGGAAAAGCGCCTGTATAAAAGTCGGAGTTATCGAGCATGTTTACGCTCAGGATGCTCACGGCACCACCTGCAGCGCCTTCTTCAGCAAAATGACTGGGGTTCGGAACCTCCACGCCCTCTACACGCCACAGCACGCCACGCGGCGAGTTGCCACGCACCACAATTTCGTTACCCATATCCTGGCTGGCGCCTACGCCGGCATAGTTCAGGGCGGCACGGGCCGGGTCGTTTATGCTGGCGGCATAGCGTTTGGTTTCTTCAACAGAAATGGAGCGGGCACTCAGGGTAGCCATCTCATTTAAAGGTGCTCCTTTTGCCTGCGCTTTGGCACTTACCACCACTTCTTTCAGGCTTTTAAACGATTCTGTCAGGCCAATAGTCAGGATCATCTCCTTGCCGGAACCCAGCAGCAACTCCGGCAGCACCTGCTCCTCGTAGCCCATAAAACTGATGCGGAGGGTGTGCCGCCCCACAGGCACCTGCTCCAGCCTGAAGTTACCATCGAGGTCGGTGGTGGTGCCAACGGCAGGGCTGAGGCTATAAATTGCTACTGTAGCGCCCGGCAGCGGCTCCTGCGATTCTTTGTCGATGATGCGGCCCCGAATGGTTTGTGTAAGCTGTTGGGCAACGGAGAGGGAGGGGGTTCCTGCCAGTAATAATAGCACTACCAGCAGACGGGAAACGCCTGGTTTTTGTAACAAATTCATAGTTTTATTTTGTGTGTAGGTTTGGTGCGCAATTGTAGTGCAAAGCTACAAAAATGGTGCTTTTTTGGCGTTGAAGATATATAGCAGGAGCTAAGTATTAGACAAACAAGCGCATTCAGTAGATGAACACGTTGATTTTTGAGGTGGAAAGTTTGTGAAGGTTAATCGGCTTATTACAAGTAAGATAGGAATAGCAGAGGGAGGTGTATGGTTCCGGGCAATGACTGTTTCTGCCTGGAACAGCAAGAAAACAGAGAATATAACCGAAGGTTTTTGAGGAGTGAGTGGCTGTTAGGTAAAAGCTGGTTTCCATCTCTTCCTTTTCACTCTTGTTATCCGGAAGGGATCTTATGAGCGAGATCCGTTAGCTGCTGCTAGCTTGGTAGTCTAAGTTTGCATAGCTGCTGTTTACCTCTTCATCAGGCTGAAGCTATTGCATAGCTGGCTTACTTGTTCTTTTTGCCTTGATACAAAAAGAACCAAAAAAATCAAGAGGCTCCAAATAGAGCGCCCCTTCCCCCACTCGCTGAACGCTCAGACACTGGAGCCTCAATAGGTGCACCTGGCAAAAATGTCCGCCTTGTAGCTACCTGTCGCAATACGTTGTTTAGGATTAGCTCGTTTTGCTTCGAAATTATTCTAATGATTTTGGCCTTCCGCAGGACTTTCGACACTAAATAGTCAAGGGCTACCTCAGTCATTCATCCAAAATCTATCAGAAACAACAATTTAACCATTCAGCCATTTAACAATCAGCAATAACCGACCACCAATTATTCTAATGAAAACAGCCTTCCAAAGCAAATGATAGTATTTTATTCCAAGGGTAGGAGCAGGGTTATTTTTGGCAGCTCTAGTCCATGGGTTGCAGGTCCTGCACCGGGAATCCTTTTTGTTTGGCCAGCTGTACCAGTTGCTCATAGGTTGCCGCATCCAGCACCGGCTTCCGGCTCAAAATCCAGAGGCTTTCGCGGTCTGGCGCACCTACCAGGGCATAGCTATAATCATCGGCCAGGTCCAGAATCCAGTAATCGCCTTTAAAGGGCCAGAAAAACTGCACTTTGAGCTTGCTGTTGCTGCTGCCTTCTACCGGAAAGGCCTTGCCGTTTACATCTTTCGTGTCGCCGGTGGGGCTGTCTTGGCGGCAGGAGTTGTAGACTTCCACATAGCCATCGGGGTGTGGGGTGTATTGGGCGGTGGTGCAGTGGCAGTCTTTGGTGAAGCGCTGTGGCAGCGACGCAATTTCGTACCAGGTGCCCGCATACCTGTTCAGGTCTACAGAGGCTACTGTCTGGAGGGCCGGGTATTGCTTGCTGCAGGCGCTAAACAGGCTGGCCCCTACAAGCAGGAGGCCAGTCTGAAGCGTACGAACTGTTTGTGTCATAACTTGTGGGGCACCTTTAAGACCTGGTTCTGGCTGCACCACGTGTGCGGCAAAAACCAGGTTTCTACAGCTGTTTGGTCATTTTGTAATGTTGTATGGTGCCAAACAGCAAATACGTTTTTTCTACCACCTCATACTTATTCCGCCGATAAAAGTTTACGGCGTAGTCGCGGGCTTGCAAGGTCATGGTGGTGGCGCCCATGCTTCTGGCCTTGTCTTCGAGGTAGTTAACGAGCAAATTGCCGAGTGCCTTGCCTTGCATATCTTCGCGGATGCCCATAAACCGCAGCTGCCCTTCATATGGCGTGTTCAGGTGCAGGCGGCAAACACCGGCCGGGCTGCCGGCATCGTCGAGCAGCAGGGCGTGCAGGGCCGTGTCGTCATCGTCGGCGCGTTCGCTGCCGGGTGGCTGGTTCCAGGGGCGGCGCAGGGTATCGTAGCGGAGCTGGTAGTACTGAGCCAGTTCGTCGGCGGTTTTGGGTTCTATAATGGTCATGCGGCAAGTTAGCTGATTTCGAAATTACCAGTCTATAAATTTTAGATTAGGACTCCCCTCATAAGTATGTTAAAAGAAAATGAGTTTCGGGAAGTTTCAGAAATATACAGCTGATATAATTTTTAAATTGGCGTCGCATTAAGATAACTTTGTTGGCTGTAAACCGTGTAATTCTAATCTTCTAACAAGCTAAAATAACCTACTATGGCCTCTTTCGACATTGTAAGCAAAGTTGATCCGCAAAACATGGACAACGCTGTAAACACAGCCCGTAAAGAAATCATGAACCGCTACGACTTCCGCGATACTAAAGGAACGCTGGAGTACGACAAAAAATCGAGCGAGGTGCACATCTCCATGGAAAACGAGATGCGCCTGCAGCATACCGAAGATGTGCTGATCGGCAAAATGGTGAAGCAGGGGCTCGATGCCACCGCCCTCGATTTCTCTAAGGAGCACTACCAGTCGGGTGCTATGGTGAAAAAAGATATCAAAGTAAAAGCCGGTATCGATAAGGAAACATCCAAAAAAATAATGAAGCTCATCAAAGACAGCAAAGCCAAAGTGTCGGCAGCCATTATGGATGAGCAGATCCGCGTAACCGGCAAAAAGATAGATGACTTACAGGAAGTTATTGCCATTATGCGAAGCAAGACCGAAGAGATTGGCATGCCGCTTCAGTTCGTGAACATGAAGTCGTGATTTTTGTTGGTTGGTGCTAGTTGATGTGTTATATTGTTAGGTTTTTTAAGTGAATTTAAACGCTTTCGCTGTACAAACTTATTCGGTTAAATAGAAAAGAGTAACAATTAAGATGTGCTAAAACAAACAGCAATTAACAACTAACAACAAACAAAGACTATGGAAATATTCGCTAATCCTGATACCTGGATAAGCTTGCTGACACTAACCTTTATGGAGGTGGTGCTGGGCATCGATAATATTGTTTTCATCTCCATTATTGTGGGGAGGCTCCAGCCATCGGAGCAGGGCAAAGGGCGTGTTATCGGCCTTACGCTGGCGCTCGTTTTCCGGATAATTTTGCTCCTGGGCATCTCCTGGATCGTAAGTGCCAACACACCGCTGTTCACCATTAACCTGCCGTTTACCGAAAACGATTTTCCGGTATCGTGGCGCGACATTATTCTGTTTGCAGGCGGCTTGTTCCTGCTGGCGAAGAGTACCACCGAAATTCACAATAAGCTGGAAGGCGAGGAAGAGGGGCACGGAGGTGCTGTGAAGCACGCCACCATGTCGCAGGTGCTGGTGCAGATCGTGCTGATCGATATTGTGTTCTCGTTCGACTCGATTCTGACGGCCGTGGGCCTGGCGCAGCACGTGGAGGTAATGATTGTAGCCGTAATTCTGGCCATGGGTATTATGCTGATTTTCGCCAAAATGGTGAGCGACTTTGTAAACAAGCACCCAACCGTAAAAATGCTGGCCCTGTCGTTCCTGATCCTGATCGGGTTTATGCTGGTAATAGAGGCCCTGCACATGCACATTCCGAAAGGCTACATTTACTTTGCCATGTTCTTCTCGTTGCTGGTAGAGTTCCTGAACATGAAGCTCCGTAAAAAATCGACCCCGGTGCAGCTGCGACAGAGCGAAGTAAAAGAACCCGGCGTAACAGGTGTAGAATAAAAGCTTTCATTTCCTGAAGTACCTGAACAGAATCGGCTCCCCCTGCCCAGGGGGAGCCGATTCTGTTTAGGTGCTGGTGGCCAGGACCTCGCAGCGTGCGCAGCTCCTGCGAGCGTCTGAAGGACCAGAAGCTGCACTACAAAGTGGAAACCGCACGGCAACTGATCGGTTTGCCAAAAATCAGAGTATCAGGACAAACACCTACTGCTCCTCCAATTTTTTCGAATGATGTGCCCCTGCAAAAGAGCTTCAAAGCGGCCAGAGGCCGTGGAATAATTGTCACGAGCGAGGACGCTCGCGGCAGCATGATTTTTTAGTTTCTGGTTTGGCGAAGCACTACGTCAACAGCCTCTGCTTCTCCTGCTGCTGCGTAAAAACCTAACGTTCTATTCCAGCAGAAGGAAACATGTCTTGTGTCCTGTGTCTTGCTACCTGTGTCCTTTTTCCGGAAGTTCTATCGTCTCGAATTCCGGAAAGCAAGGTCAACGCATAAAACCCAATTATTCTAATGAAAACAGCCTTCAGAAGGGTTTGAGACGAAAATGCTTCTAAGGGTACAGGCTTTACTTCACCTGCTTTGCCTGCACCAGAAAAATCTCGGAGCGGGAGTCTCCGGTTTCGTTCAGGACCAGCTTGCCTTTTATTTTTACCGGTTTATCGGTGTAGCGGATGGTGGAGGCCATTTTTACCTCGATCATGGTCGGGATGTCGCCCGTGCCGCAGTAGGGGCACTGGTCTAGTGGCAGCACGGCGAGCATAAACTCGTCCTGCTCCAGCTCCGCATGAATCGGGATGATGTAACCCGGCAGCTCTACCTGTTTGTTGTGCAGCGCTTTGAGCTTAGCCGGAAAAGACGGCACCATTTTAAAGTTCGCATTTTTAACGTAGGTTCTCTCAGCCACCAGTTTCCAGGTGCTGTTCATGAGCGGAATGTGCGTGGGAGCTTGTGCATGCACGGCAGGCGCAAAGCCGAGTAGCAGCAAGAAAAGTAGGGGAAACAGTATTTTCATGGGTTAGCTTTTTGAAAGGATTTTTGAAATGTCAGATTGGTAGGCTTGAATGGCAGGCAGGGCAGCGGCTACCATGCCTACACAACAGCCGGCAGCCAGCAGGTACAGCTCCTGTGGCATAAAATACAAACCCGAAAGCCGCGTATGCGCCGACTCCTGGTAGCTGTTTATCAGTTGCAGCGTAGCGTGGCCCAGCAGCAGGCCCAGCAACGAACCTGCCAGCGCCAGCAGCACACCCTCGAGCAGCACAATCTGGAAGAGCTTGCTTTTAGAGGCTCCCATAATGCGCATCACGGCCAGGTCGTACTTCCGTTCTTTCAGGGAGTTGTACAAACTGATGAACACGCTGATAGCGGCCATCAGCATAATAAATAGGGCAAACCACTGCAAGGTATCTATGCCAACGCCAATCAGCGAGAAAAGCCGGGCACTCTCGTGGGCAGGAGAGGCTGCTTGCATGTTCGTAGATTTATTCACGAGGCGCGGGAAAAGCACCATAGCCCCAGGCGATTTATACTGAATGAGCAGGGCGGTTATTTCCTTTTCTGCTGCATGATGCTCTTCTTCTTCGCCATGTTCGTAATCGTGTTCTTCCTCCTGCCCATGCATGCGCCAGATGCTGTTTATGCCCGTCAGGACCAGGTGATCGGTGGCGTTGCCTTTTGGTTTCAGAATGCCTGCAACCCGGTATGGGTGCTCCTCGTGCAGCGCCGCCCCCTCCGATAAGCCATGAGCGCCATATAATATATCGCCGGGTTGCAGGTGTTGCTCCTGTGCCACGGTGGCGCCAACGGTTACTTCAAAATCGTGTTGCCAGAAGTTGCCCTGCGCCAGTTGTAGGTTATAGAGGTTTATAAAACTGGAATCGGTTCCGACTATGCGCGCTCCGGCAATGTTATCGCCTAAGGCAAGCGGTACGGCTCGCTTTACCAGCGGGTGCCGTGCCAGCGAATCGGCTTCTTGCAGCGAGATATTGCCTGTGGGGTAATCGATGTAAAAAACGCTGCTCAGGATGAGTTGCATCGGGCTGCCTTTGGCTCCTACCACCAGGTCTATTCCGCGGGCATTGTCGTGCACTTTGCTGCTTATCTGGCTGGAGGCCAGCAGCAGCACCGCCAGAATGCCAATGCCAAAAGCTATAAGCAGCACGTTCAGCAGCGAAGTCAGGCTGTTGGCCCGCAGGCTTTTCCAGCTGATGCTAAACGGCGACATCGGGGAGGGAGTATTGGTTAGAGAATGAGGTTTTTACCCGTTGGTCGTGGGTGGCTACTACCAGCGTGGCCGCCGTTGCCCTGGCCTGGCAGAGGAGCAGCTGCAGCACGGCCTCCGCATTTTTATCGTCGAGGCTGGAGGTGGGCTCATCGGCTACGAGCAGGGCCGGGCGGTGCAGCACAGCCCGGGCAATGGAAACACGCTGCAGTTGCCCCTGGCTGAGCTGGTGCGGGTAGCGGTTTATTTTCTCTTCCATATGAAGCGAAGCCAGGGTTGCTTTTGCCAATTGCCTGTCGGTGGGAAGGCCCGCAAACGATTGAGCCAGCAGCAGGTTCTCCAGCACAGTCAGGCTCCGGATCAGGTGGGCGCGTTGCAGGATCAAACCAATGTTCCTGCCCCTGAAAAGGTCCAATTCTTTGGGCCGCAGTTGGTACAGGTTAGTGCCTTTTACCAGCACTTCGCCTTGCTGTGGCTTTAAGAGGCCGGTGAGGATGTGGAGTAATGTGGTTTTGCCGCTGCCTGAGTTGCCAAGCAAAAGCCATGGCTCTCCCTGCTGCAGTGTCCAGTCCTGAAATTTCAGGCTGATGTTGTTGCCATAGCCATGCCTCACCGAGCGAAAAGATATCATAAGCAGCTTTATAGATGTTAGACTCTAGATGTTAGATACTAGACCTTCATTAGTTAAGAGTTAAAAGTTATGAGTTAAATTTAATCAGTGGTGTTACACATCTCTTTCATATAATCAGATTTCTACATTTTCAAATCCATAAATCTTCAAATCTTCAAATTCCCAAATCAACAATTATCAACCAACAACTAACAATTTTTCTAATAGAAAAGGCCTTCCGAAGGTGTTTTGGGGGTTTTTGCCTCAAGGGTAGAGAAGGATAGTTGTACCCGCTAATCAGCAAAGTCCAGTAGCAGCAGTTCAGCCTGCGCTTCCGGACTTCGCCTTCAAACTAACCTATATTAACTCACGGTTGCTTTAAGGTAGCAACCACACCTTTTACTTAGCATCAGCCGCCTTTATAGATGCTTCCTGTTTCAGGGTAGGGTAGGTAATGCCCAACTGCTCCAGGTAGGTGCCGTATTTGCTTGGGTCGTAGTAATACTTCTTCATTTCTGGGCGGAACTCCTCCATTATCTTTTTATTCAGGGTAATGGCGGGTTTATCGGTTTTAGAAATGAGCGGGGTGTACTTGGTTTCTTTTGTCTGCACCTCGTTGAAATAGCTCCAGGCTTCCTTCACGATTTCTGGTTTTACAAACATGTCGAGCAGGGTCATAGCCTGGGCTTTGGCTCCGGCTGTTACGCCTTTGTGGGCTATAGGTGTGGCCATAGAAATAGCGTTGGCCCAATGGTGGCCCGGCAAACCTGGTATGTTGGCCGGGAAACGCAGGGTAACCGTTGGCACATTCCAGGAAATATCGGCAATGTCGTCGGAGCCGCCACCTCCGGTAGAGGCTGTGGCTGTAGGCCGCGACAAGGTGCTGAGGGAGGTGCTCAGGCCATTGCCTCCACGACCCGGTGTGCCATCGTCGTTGCCCGCCTGCATTTCCAGTTGCACGGCTTTGGCCAGTAGCTGGTCTTCTTCGCTCCATTTTGGCAGGCCTACGGCTTTTATGTTTTCGTACATGGCCTCGGCAATGGGTTTGTTAAAATGGCCAGGCCAGGCGCTGCCCAGCACTTCGTAGGTCATTTCGGTGTTTGTCATTTTAGCGGCTGCCTCGGCTATTCTGATGCCTGCTTCGTAGTTGGTCATTATTTTAGGATAGGTGCGCTCCCGGAAGTAGTACCACACCGCTGCTTTGGAAGGCACCACATTAGGCTGGTCGCCACCATCAACAATCACGTAATGCGACCGCTGCGTTGGCTCCATGTGCTCGCGGTGGTAATTCCAGCCAATGTTCATCAGCTCCACGGCATCAAGGGCGCTACGGCCGCGCCAGGGGCCACCCGCTGCATGCGAGGCCTGCCCCGAAAAGTTGAATTTAACCGATATCATGCCGTTGCCACCGCCATCGCCATACGATACGCCCATGTTGTTGCCAACGTGGGTAAAGAGGCAGGCATCCACATCTTTAAAGAAGCCATCGCGCACATAGTAGGCTTTGGTGCCCAGCTGCTCTTCGGCTACGCCCGGCCATACCATTATGGTGCCGCCAATTTTCTCGCGCTCCATTATCTTTTTGAGCGCCAGCACCGCCGTTACGTTAAGTGGTTGCCCGGCATTGTGGCCTTCGCCGTGGCCGGGTGCTCCCTCTACTATAGGCGAGTGGTAGGCTACACCCGGTTTCTGCGAGGCTTTGGGTATGCAGTCTATGTCGCTGCCAACGGCTATTACCGGTTTGCCAGAGCCCCATTTCGCGGTCCAGGCGGTTGGTATGCCGGCAATGCCATGTTCTATGGTAAAACCGTTTTTCTCCAGAATATCGGTGAGGTAGCGGCTGGTTTCTTCTTCCTGAAAACCAAGTTCTCCGAAGCTGAAAACCATATCGACCATCTCCTGTGTGTGTTTCTGCTGCTTGTCTATCTCCGTGGCCAGTTCTTTCTTCAGGGCATCTATTTTAGCCGGAGACATTTTTTTCTGGGCCTGCAGGGCCGGGGGCAGCAAGAGCAGTGTACCGAGCAGGCAGGCGGTCCAGAACGCGTGAGTTTTGTGCCGGAAATAAGGAGTAGTTGTGCTTTTCATATTAAAACTAGTTTAGATGAATGTTTATTTTTTAGATGCTGGATTCTTTTAGTTATTCAGAAGCTGATGTTTAGCACCTGCGATTTAGGAAGTTGCTTAAAATAGGTTCCAATACAATTGGTAACAGCTTTATCCGGTGCCCTCAGGCTTTGTTGTTTTATTGTAGAAGTCTTCGCGCTCACGGCCGCGGGGCCGCGTCCTTGGCCATCGCCGCTGTGTTCCCTCCTGCCTTCGCTCCCGCTCAGGCTGCCGCTAAAGCGGTACCGGATCTCACAAGGCGGCTCAAGCCAAGGACTGGGTTTTGTGCTACGAGCAAGAGCTACAGGGCCAGCAACTGTATTTGTTAGCTCAATTAACTTGGGTTCTTTCACTCAATTTACTTGTCTCGGCAGTGCGTGACATCTTTAATAACTGATGTTACGCATTTTTTTACACCCGCTCGTCTCTGACGAGTGTGTATTCTTTCCGCGTCTTCAGACGTGCGTAAGTCGAAAAAAATTAGCCATCGCCCGTGTTAAAAAAGCAATATTTAATTCATAAAACTTTAAAAACGCGTCTGGAGACGCAGCGTGAGTACACACTCGTCAGAGACGAGCGCGAGGTGCGTGACATCTTTAATATGTAAACAATTGACCCATTCATACACTCACTCATTCAATCTCTCATTCACTCATTCAAAATTTCTTCCAAACAACCATTAAGCCATGTAACCTTCAAACAATCAACAACCAGCCAAATGGCCTTCAGAAGGTGGTTGGGCTTTTTTAGGTCAAGGGTTCTGGTGGCTAGTATACCCAGTCGTCGTCCAGAAAGTCCATGCCAGGCATGCCGATAGGAGCACCTGGAGGCATCGTGAACTGCGGACCTGGCTCAAACTTGTTCGGTTCTGCTCTGAAACCTTCGATCTGAGAAAGGGCGAACAGCATGTTGGCTTTCTGGTTGGCCTGGGCCGTTGCCATATTGCTGTTCAGCCACTCGCGGAGCTCTTCCACTTTCAGTAGCGCCTGTCCGCGGGCATTTTCAGGGGCTTTGGAGTTGGCTGCTAGAGCCAGCAGGTGCTTCATCGTCAGGTTATTGACCATGGTTTGCAGCTGGCCGTGGTAGCCGGTTTGCATGGGAGCTTTCCAGGTACTTTCTATCAGCTTATCGGCTACGGCCATAAAACCAGGCTGCTCTCTGTCGCGGGCGTTGTACTCGATGAGGCGTGCCGCGCGCTCAGGGTCCAGAATAGAGGAAATAGTGAGTGTTGCGGCTGCCTCTGCAGCAGAAATAGGATCGAAGGTGGGGCCGGTTTTGCCGCTGAATGTTTCTACAGACGACGGATAACCGGAAGGGCGTGGCGGTATTTTCTGGATCAGGGCTTCGGGCAGGGCAAGGGCTTCTGGTGTAACAGTGGCCATCAGGGCATCAAAGGCTTTCCATTGCTCTTTCGGTTCCACCATGCGGGTGATTACCTGCCCATCGCCTTTAACGGCATGTGTAAAATACAGCCCGCCTACTGATTTTGCCACGGCTTCTACCTGGTAGCGGTGCAACAGGTACATTGGTACCAGCACTTCTTCGAGGGTAGCCATCGGCTCGCCTTTCGGAATCGCTTTCTCTGAGAAATTGTCCAGTACCTGGCGGCGCACCTTCATCAGTTTATCAAGTTCGGCAATCGGGTTCTCGCCATCGTCCCACTGGTGCGAGGTGGGGTGCGCATAGCCGCCAATTCCCGGAATAAAGATGAAGCCTTGCTTTAAGGTCTCCTGCATTATTTTGTCCAGTTCTGCGTCTTCGTTTGCTCCTTTCGGGAACTCGGTGTAACCCCATATTACAGAGCGAACATCCCAGCTACCTATTCCTTTGGCGTAAGCATCAGAAATATCGATAGTGCCGTCTTTTTTGAGTGTCATTTTAGGGAAGGGATAATCCATAACGGAGGCACGGCCTTTGGGGCTGGCGGCAAAGTTATGAGCGTAGCCCAGCGTGTGACCAATTTCGTGTGCCGATAGCTGCCGGATGCGGGCCAGCGCCATTTCTTCTAATTGCTTTGGTATGGGTTTGCCATCTACGTAAGGCTGCGTCAGGCCAACAGCAATCAGGTAATCCTGGCGGTGGCGGTCGGCTCCTAAGGTGACCACACCTTTAATAATTTCGCCTGTGCGAGGGTCTATGTAAGAGGCACCGGAAGAGAATGCTCGTGGACTGCCGGAGCGGTTAATCCAGTTCACCACGTTGTAGCGAATGTCCATCGGGTCGGCATCGGCGGGGAGTTCTTTTACCTGGAAGGCATTTTTAAAGCCGGCTGCCTCAAAGGCTTCGTTCCACCAGTTGCCACCTTCTATCAGCGCTTTCTTAATAGGCTCTGGGGCACCGCGGTCTACATAATACACAATGGGTTTAACCGGTTCGCTAACTTTGGCATTCGGGTTTTTCTTTTCGAGGCGGTGGCGGCGGCTGTAGCGTTTTACCAAAGGCTCGCTCATGGGGGCGGCAAAGTCGGTGTAGCTGAACATGCCCATAGCAGAACGGGAGTCGAACTTGCGGGGCTTGTACTTATCGTCGGGTAGCTCCACAAACGATTGGTGCATTTTTACGGTAACGGCTGTGGGGTCCGGAGCAATGCCATCGCCGCCTCCTCCGTACCTGTTGCCGCTGCTGGCAGCTGGGTTCACCAGCGTAACCATAGCCTCGAACTCCGTATTTTTAGGGAAATTTTTGGTGTTGGGCAAAAACACTGCCGACCGGGTTTCGTCTATGCGGTAAGCAGTGGCAGAGGAGGTGGCAGCAGCGCCACGGTTCAGGCCGGAGTAGCTGCGGTTGGCAAGGCGGCTGCCAATGTTCTGGCTGTCGCGGATCAGGAAAGGCGTCAGGTCAATCAGCACCTTTTCTCCTTCGGTTGCTACAGGCGTAAAACCAAAAATAACAGATTTGGCAAAGGCATTGTCTACTGCTTTCAGCTCGTCGGGGTTGGCGGTGCTGGCCCTGAAGTTGGTGTTAGGCTGCACCAGAAATACCTTTGGCCCCACGCGCATAAACTTTGCCATGGCAGAAGAAGCCTGCCCACGCTCCGGACCACCATTGCCTACTCCTTCGGCCATATACTTGAAGTACAGAAAATCGGTGTCGAACTTGTCTACCACGAGCAGGATTTTGCCTGTTTTCTCTTCGTAGTAAAAAGGAAAGTAGCCATCCATTTTTTTCAGGCCCTGCACGCGGGAGGCTATGCTCATTTCCGATGCCGTTTCGGCTCTTCCGGCAGGACCCTGAGCTATGACAGGACTGCTAAGCGTAAGTAGCCCTGCTACTAGTAATCGGTTAATCTTCATAAGAAAAGGTTAGGCGTTTTTAATGTGAGTTTAGGTTTTTTGCTGCCAAGGCCGCCAGCTTGTTGAGGGCTGGCAGCAGCAGGTGGCATCAAGTTATAAGGTGTACACAACATGTAATTTCAGAACGCAAGCTATTAGACTGGTACTGCATAAAGAGGTAGTTCCCGGGTTTAGCCCTTGACCTTTTTTTGTTAATTTTTCTTCTGAAGGCCATTTTCATTTGCATAATTGGGCAATGCTCCGGTTATATAATCTTTAGGAAGTAGTAGTTGGTGGTAAGCTTGTCCTTCGCTGATCTGACATTTTGAGCAAATACTGTCTTTAGGCTGAGGTTATATAAGAAGAAGATTCTTTGGCCGGGGTCAGGCATAGAAGCAGAAGGCCCGACCCGCAGCCTCAGAAGTCCCCTTGTCACAAGGCTCTGTTAGCAGAAATCTCTGCATTCGGAATAGGGAAGATGTACTCTGGCTGTGAAGGTGAGATAGCCGGGGCCGTACCTTTTGCCGGAATGGTGAGCAGGTTGCGCAGCAAATCGTTGGAGCGGAGACCTTCGCCTACAAACTCGATTCTTCGTTCTACCAGAATTGTGCTGGTAATCGCTTCCTGAGTTGCAAGTGCTTCTGCCGGAAATGTATAAGTTGCATCGGCGCGTTTGCGCACAGCCATTAGCAATTGCGTAGCCAGAGCCATGTCGGGGCTTGTTTTGCGGGCCAGTGCCTCGGCATAATTCAGCAATACCTCCGAGTAGCGGATAACCGGAATGTAATCCAGAAACGGGCTGAACTTGCTGTACTTCATGAGGTAGGTGGTGGTGCCGGAGGTGCGGAACATGGTTTTACGCTCGTCGGTAGCAGGCCAGGTTGGGTGGCCGTAAATGCCGGTCGGGTTCATGCTGTACTCCTGGTTGGTGTTGTACTCGTAGCCCAGCGACGATTGCCCGCTTACGTTGTTCAACTCCGTCATGGGCATTGAGAAGATAGACTCGGTGGTGGTGTAGTCATTCATGAAAATGGTGCGGATGCTGGGTTGCAACTGGTGCGCCACACCTGTTGGAGCTGCAAAAGAACCAGTAGCTGTGGGCTGCACTATTTTCTGCGCCTCCAGCGCTACCTCCTCAAACTTGCCCATGTTCAGGTACACCCTGGTTTTAAGCGCAATAGCGGTGTTTTTGTGCGCGCGGGTAGTGTTTAGCAATGCAGAGGCATAAGAGGTAGGCAAGGCAGTTTCGGCTTCGTTCAGGTCTGTCAGAATCTGCTCGTATACCTGCGCCACGGTGCTTAAGGCCAGATCGTTATTGGCAGGCGTTTTTTCGCCCTGCAAGCGGAGTGGCACGCCCGGCGAGGCTCCGTTATCCATCACATAAGGTTTGCCATAGAGGGTTATGAGCGCAAAATAAGAAATAGCTCTCACCAGCTTGGCCTCGCCTACATATTGGGTCGCTGTGGCGGCAGGCACTACATCGGGGTTAGCGGCAAGCCCATCTATGAGCAGGTTGGCGGAGTTAATGGTGGAGTAGGCGTTGCTCCAGGTAGTCAGGGCATCGTTAGAGCCGGAGTTGATGGTGTGGTTCCAGGCATCGTAGCCGGTAAACACGTTTTGGAGGCGGTTCATAAACTCTTCGCCCCTGATATCGGAGAGCATTAAGTAGCGGCCTCCGTAAAAGCTGCCGTTCTTCATGGCGGCGTACATACCGTTTACCTGCCCCAGTACCCGGCCCGGCGAGTCGAACAGAAACGTGTCTTGCAGCGAAGTATCAGGCGTTGGGTTCAGAAGTTCTTTTTCGTCGCAGGCGCTCACCGAAAGGCAAAGCGAAATGGCAAGGCAGGCCATGCGCAGTTTTCCTGCAGTTGTGTAGCTTATAGTTATCATGCTGAATCTTTTGAAGTGAAAAATTAGAATCCGAGGTTTACACCGAAGGTGAACGTTCTGCCTTGTGGCACAGAGTTCTTATCGACACCAGGAGTCAGGTTCGAGTTACCGTTAGACGAAATGTCCGGGTCCTGGCCAGTGTAACCTGTAATCAGGAAGGCATTGAACACCTGTGTGTAGAGGCGCAAAGAGCTAATGCCGGAGTTTCCGAATAATCTGCCAGGTACTTTGTAACCAAGTGTGGCCGTCTGCAGGCGCAGGAAGTCAGCTTTCTCTACGTTCTCGGAGATCGGGAAAGAAGAACCATTAGATAGCAGGTCGCCGATTACCACACGCGGAATGTTGGTTACCTGGCCTTCCCCGGTCCAGCGCTCCAGCACCTCGGTTGAGTTGTTCCAGAAGCGCTGATCGCGCCAGGTGCCTTTGGTGCCGTTCATGATGTAGTTGCCGCCAGAGTAAGTAAAGTTAACGGCTACATCGAACTGGCCATATTTAATGGTGTTGTTAAAGCCGCCGTACCAGGTTGGCAGTGCGTTGCCCAGCAACTGGTAATCAGATACGCTGATGGCCGGTGCAGGAGACCCGTCGAAGTAGGTCCAGCGGCTGCCGCCAGAAGGCACGGCATGGCTGTACTGTACACGCTCGCCGTTTGCGTTAATGAATACACGCTGACCAGTGGCAGGATTTACGCCGTCTGTTTTAGCACCAAACAAGCTGCCAACGGAGTAACCTACCCGTGTAATGTTGCTGGTTTCGGCAGAGGCGCTGGTGGTGCCTACAATTTCGGTTCCTTCTCCGAACAGTTCTGTTACACGATTCCTGTTGGTGGTGAAGTTAAAGTTGGTACTCCAGCTGAATTTGCCTTTCTCGATTACGCTGGCATTAATGCCGAACTCAAAGCCTTTGTTATACATGGCACCTACGTTCATCAGAATAGAGTTGCCTGGAATGCCTTTAGATGGAGACTGCGGTACATCCAGGATCAGGCCGTTTACGTTGTTGTGGTAGTAGGTAAGGTCCAGGGTAATGCGGTTGTTGAGCAAGGCAATGTCGGCGCCTATGTTGGTCTGGTCGCTGGTTTCCCAGCCCAGGTTTGGGTTGCCGCCCTGGCTGAAGGCCCATGTGGCGGCAGTACCGTAAAGGGCTGAATTGTAAAGCGAAAGTGAGCCAAAGGCATTGGGCAGGTTCCCGTTTCCTACACGGCCCCAGCTACCGCGCAGCTTCACGTTATCCACTACATTGGCTATAGGCGAGTTTCTGAAAAACTCTTCCTCAGAAAGCAACCATCCTGCCGATACACCGCCAAAGTTGCCATACTTCTTGCCTGAACCCAGTGCAGAGTTACCATCTCTGCGGAAGTTAAGCGTAACAAAATATTTGCTGGCGTAGTCGTAGGTGAGGCGCGAGAAAACAGAGGCAAAAGCCCGCTCGTTAAGCGAGTTGCTCGATGGTGAAATGTTGCCGAAGCTTCCCTGAAACTCATCGAAAAACTCATCTGACAGCTGCGATCTGGTGGCGCCCCAGGAGCTTCTCTTAAACTTCTGGATGTCGTAACCGGCCAGGGCTGAAATATTGTGTTTCTCAGCCAGGGTGGTCTGGTAGCTCAGGGTGTTGGTGGCGTTCCAGTTATCTACGAGCACACTGCTGTTGGTAGAGTTGCCGCCGGCACCAAAGCCTGGTCCGTGTACGGCACTCTGGAAGTTGCTGTTCTCAATTTTGAGGCGGTCAACGGCGTAAGTAAGTTTATAATCTAACTTCTTCAGCAGCTTGGCCCTCGCCGAGAAACTGCCAATAATACGGTCGTTCTCTGAGGAGTACTTGTTCAGGTCCATCATGGGCACCACATTGTAAAAGTTGCTCGCCACAGTGTTATTGCCCATGCCCAGCGTGTTGGAGTTGCTGAGGTTGTAGGAGCCATCCGGGTTGAACACGGGTACGTTTGGAGCAGAGAGCGTGGCTAACCTCGCAGCACCTACCAATCCAAAGGCATTTCCTTCCAGAGATCCTGTGTTAGGAGAGGTGTTGAGGCTGTTGTTATAATTCAGACTACCCGTCAGGCTTAGCCAGTTGGTGAGTTCGTGGTCGAGGTTAAAGCGCGCGGCCTTGCGGGTGAACTCGTTTGTTTTAAGTATGCCCGACTGGTTGCTGTAGTTGGTAGAGAAGTAGTATTTGGTGGTCTGGTTGCCACCCGAAAAGTTAATGCTATGGTTCTGCGATACGCCTGTCTGGTAGACTTCATCGTACCAGTTGGTGTTCACCAGCGAGCCATCTTCGTTGTACATCGGGAAAAACGATTCAGACGGCACAGAAGGGTTGTTGATGTTGCCGCTCAGTATTTTAGAGTTCAGAACAGCTTCATTTTTGAGCATCATAAACTGCTCGGCATCCAGCAGGTCGGGCAAGCGCACTGCTCTGGTTATGCCGGTCCAGCCTTCGTAGTTCACTTTTGGCTTACCAGATTTGCCGCTCTTGGTCGTTATTAAAATAACGCCTGCAGCCGCTCTGGAGCCATAAATAGCCGTAGAGGCAGCGTCTTTCAGCACGTCGATAGACTCTATGTCGGCGGGGTTTATATCGCCTAGTGGGTTGTTGGCTACTGTAGAGTTGCCGGAGGCGTCGCCGGTGTTTATCGGAATGCCATCTACCACAATAAGTGGATAGGAGCTAAGCGAAATGGAGTTTATGCCCCTTATCCGGATAACGGGGGCGTTGTTCAGCACCCCATTCGGTAAGCCAATGCTCACACCGGTGGCTTTCCCTGCCAATGCCTGGTCGAAGCTCTGCACCGGCATGTCTTTTACGGCATCGCCAGATACTCTGGCCGCTGATCCTGTAAATTCCTCTTTGGTCTGCGTACCGTAACCCACTACCACTACCTCTGTAAGTTGCTTAGAGTCAGAGGCTAGTTTCAGGTTGATTACAGGTTTGTTAGCGGGTATCTCTTCTTTGTTATAGCCTATATACGAAAATATCAGGGTACTATTTGGCGGACAGTCTAGTTCAAAAGATCCTTCTGCATCTGTAGCAGTGCCTTGAGTAGTACCTTTTACAACTACTGTAACCCCAGGCAAGGGTAAGCCATCTCCGGCATCCGTTACTTTACCTGTAATATGTGGTGTCTGTGCCTGCGTCTTTAGTACAAAGAGTAAAGCGGTTAGAAGAAGTAAATAGTGTTTCATGGTGCTAGCGTTAGAGGTTGCAATAAAATAAGCTAATCAGAAAACAATAGACGCGAAGAGTCAGCGCCCTTATTTTGCACATTACCAGTAGGTATATGTACTGTAAAGGAGTAGGGGTAATTCCGGATAATTAAATAATTATGAGACTGCTTCGTGAAGCAATGAGCGGATGTATCTCATCCTGCCTTTGATTTGAATCAAAATATTATGATTTAATCAAAGAATATGCTGTAAATGTGGAAATTGTGTAAGCCTTGTTCTGTAAGTTTAAAAATTATTTAATTAAGATGCAAGGTATGTACATCCTTTTTAATTATTTTTTTCAAAGACTATAATATAATTTAACTAATTTTTGTTAGTTATAACTTTGACTATCTATAGTAAAATTGGCCGATTAAGACCAATCAAGTGCGTTTTGAACTATTTCGGAAACTCACAGAAATAAAATCAGGTTGTAAATTATGAATAAAATAAAAAACGGTATTCAAATGGAAGCCCTTCCAGATAGCTGTAAAGATGTATTTGCTTTTATGTTAGTTAGTTGCACCAGTACTGCTGTTGTGCTGCTCTGATGCTTAACTTTGTATTTTTTCGGTAGCATGGGTGTGGTGTGCAAAATGAGAAGGATTAATGGCGTTGCGTTAACTATAACTATTCTAATCTGCAGCTTCTTTGGAGGTGCATGGGGGTGTGTTTTTATTGTATTGTGTTTTTTACACAATAACACACAAGCTTATTTATTGCTTCAGCTTTAACCAGTACATAAACTTGTAAAAGGCCAGAAAATGAGTTCTTACCAGGCAATACTTGATTCAAGCTGCCTGGAACCTGTGTCAGGATCATCACCAAATTTTCAAGATAATGTAAAGCAGGAACATCTCCTGCAGGTTAGTCAGGTTTTGTGTGAGGCGCGCTAAGAAAGTTATAACCCAGGATCATGGCGTGAAAGGTGTTTCAGAATTATGCTAATGAAAAGAGCCTTCCAAAAGAATATCATCAGAATTTCGTCAAGGGTCTGGCATAGCAGCCATTGCTGTTGCTTTTTAATTTCCTGCAGCTAAAGCAGCGGTAACTATACAGACCGGAAACGCAGGATTCTGAAACTTGCAGCTGGTCATTTTCAGATTTACTGCTATATTTCAGAGATAAACTAAAGTGAAGCGTTTCTACAAGTTGCCCGAATCGCTTTGCGCCCTCTTCTTCTTGTAAGTGCCACTAAAATTCGCTGCTATGCCATTCCGACATCATACTAACGCTGTGTTCCTGTTGCTAAGCCTGGTGGCTATTTGCTGGTTAAGTATTTACCTGGTTCGCCCTCCGGAAGCTTTGCCCTCAGATGCTCCGTTGCAGGAGTTTTCGGCAGCCCGGGCCATGCAGCATGTACGGCAGGTGGCGCAAGAGCCGCATGCCATGGGAACTGCCGCGCATGCCAGAGTTCGCGCTTACTTAGTCTCTGAAATGAAGAAGCTGGGCCTGGAGACACAGGTGCAGGAAGCGATGGCAAGTAACTCGTTGGCAGGAACGGCCATGCCAGGCTATGTCTATAACATTATGGGGCGATTAAAAGGAAGTGGCACAGCTACTGAAGCAGTGCTGCTGATGGCGCATTACGACTCACAACCCAACACCCCGGGCGCCAGCGACGATGCTGCCGGAGTGGCTGCCTTACTCGAAACAGCCCGTGCGCTACAGCAACAGGAAGCCCTGCAGCACGATGTCATCTTCTTGCTGACCGATGGCGAGGAGTATGGCCTGTATGGCGCTTATGCCTTTCTGGACCACCCTTGGGCCAAAGGTGTTGGCATCGTGCTCAACCTCGACGCAAGAGGAAACTCCGGACCGAGCATGACCTTTGAAATAAGCCCCGGGAACGAGTGGGTGGTGGAGCAGTTAGCTGAAGCCGCACCTTACCCGTTTGCCAGCTCCCTGATGTACGAGGTGTACCGTATGCTGCCTAACAATACCGATTTCACTCCTTTCCGCGAAGCTGGTTATAAAGGCATTAACTCGGCTGCTGTGGCTGGCTTTGTGCATTACCACAAACTGACAGACTCACCGGAAAACCTGAACCAAAACACCCTGCAGCACCACGGCAGCAACCTGCTGGCCCTGACCCGGCACCTGGGCAACGTGCCGCTGAATACTTCCGCAGCAAAAGACAAAGTGTTTTTTAACCCTGCCGGAAGCTGGCTGCTACAGTACCCACTGTGGCTGAATTATGTTTGGCTGGCCCTGCTAACGCTGTTGTTGGTGGCTACCTGTGTGGTGGGGGCGAAGCGGCAGGCATTAACGGCGCTGCAGGTAGTAGGCAGTTTTTTTATGTACCTGCTGCTGCTGGCCATTACAGTTGGTGTTGTTTTTCTGCTGAATAATCTTGTAACTGGCCTTTTGCCTTACTCGCATCCCTTTAACGGCGTGTACGGTGCAGATCAGTTTTTTATAGCCTACCTGCTGCTGGCGCTAGGGCTATTTTTATTGCTCAGTTGGCTGGCGCTGCGCTGGGTCCGGCTGTTCTCGCTGCTGATGGGTGTGTACCTGCTTTGCTACTTGCTTGTACTGGGCGTTTGCTTTTTTCTGCTGTCGGCTACTTACCTGCTGCTCTTTCCGTTGCTCTTTTGCCTGGCTGGCACTTTGCTCGTTTTCAGGCTTAATTTGCACCAGCAGCCTTACCTGGCGCGTCCTCTCCTGATTTTGTTTGTGGCTGCTTTGCCTGCCATTTTTATGCTCATGCCTTACGTGCATTTCCTGTTCGTGATTTTTGAGTTGCAGATGCCCATAGCCATGGTGGCGCTGCTGGTGCTGCTGGCCGGGTTGTTGCTGCCTTTGCTGCACATGCTGGAGCATAGTTACAGCTGGCGTAATTGGCCTTTGCTGCCGCTTTTGCTCTTGCTGGCAGGAGGCTTGCAACTAGCACAAGCCATCGGCAGCGAGGCGCCTTCGCCGCAGCAGCCACTACACAGCGCTGTGTCTTATTACCTGAATGCCGACAGTGGGGAGGCCTTTTGGGTGTCGCCTTTCCAGAAGACGGATGAGTGGAACCAGCAGTTTTTTTCAGATGCCAGCACCGGCTCCTTAACGGCCCTCTATCCTTTTGCTTCGCGCACCTATCTTATGAACACTGCCGATACCATAGCGGTGCCAGTGCCTGTTGCCGAAGTACTGACAGATTCTGTAGCGGCAGGAGAGCGGCACCTGCGTCTGCGCCTCTTTTCGCCGCGTGGTGCGGCGCATCTGGAACTGGTGCTGCAACCGGAGCAGGACAGCCTGCGCTACTCCACTTTAAATGGCTTGCCGCTAAAGTTAAGTCCTATAAAAGCAGCAGAGGAACAGCCGTATTATTTTGCCAGGCTCTATGGGTTGCCTGTCTCAAAAGAGGTGGTGCTGGAGGCTCGGGTAAAGCAGGGCACGCCTCTGCGGCTTTTGCTCTTCGACCAAAGCATAGGCCTGCCGCAGCAACTGATCAAAACTGCCATGCCCGCCCACGTAATTCCGGAGCAAGGCCGCGACAGTAACCTGCTGGTGGTTAGGAAGGAGTATGTGTTTTGATCTGGATAAATGCCATGCCAGCGGATTATTCTAATCAAACTGGCCTCCCAAAGGTTTTTCAGGGACAAAGAACATAAGGGGCAAGACTATTCTTAAGTGAGAATCATGCATTCATTACTCAACTCAAGCTCCTTCTCTTTACAACTTCAAATTTACCATCCATCCATTTAACAATTTACCCATAACTAAATTATGCGAATGAAATCGGCCTTCAGAAGACTTAAAAGAGTTTTTGATTTGAGGGTTGAGTAGGCGAGAGGTTTGTTATTGACTCATTCTCTCACTCATTATTCAAAACTTTGCTTACCTGCTACTTCCACAGTTCCGTCGCCTTCTTGGCCATCCGGAAGAAAATGTCGCGTTCCAGGCCTGCTACCTGTCGGGCTTCCTCTTCGTTGTAACCATTTTCTATGGCGTTCAGGTAATCGTAGTAGAGCTGCGCCAGCTCCAGCGAGTCGTCTTCAAAGGCTTCCACAAATTTGTCGTGCAGCATTTTTTCCGGCTCAAATACCTTCGATGGGTACAGCTTGTCGAGTTGGTAAATCAGGTGTTTGCGCGAGGTGTTGTCGGGTTGAGCGCCAAAGAGCTGTTCTATCGGTAGCTCGTCTTCATCGTTCATTTCCTCCTCTATGTCATCTTCCACGGCTACCGGTTCATACATTATAATATCGAAGCCGAGCAACTCCAGGTATTCTTCGAACTGCTCTTTTATCGGAATCAGGGTAGGCGTTTCGTAAGGGTTGTTGAGCACCTCTGCCAGGTGCAGCGCTATCTCTTTGCCTTTTTCTCCGGCACCAATCAGTATCTGGTTAAACTGTGTGAAATCGCAGCCGAGGTAAATAAACTTGTACTCGTCGTCTAGCAGGGTAAAGCACCATAAGGTGAGAAACTCAGTGTCGTCGATCACTACGGTGTCGATGTAGAGTTCGTTTATTTGTACAAAGCGCGGTATATACTCCGGAGCATCCATGGCTGTTTGGTCTTTCAAAGGTGTAAGAAGCAGCCTGACAGTCCGGGAACAGGGTGCTGATGTATGTTAGATCAGGTTATTATACGAAACGGCTTGCAGGGCAGTTCCCGATTCGTAAAGGGCACAAACGTTAGTCATCGTTGCGGTACACGTAATACAAAATGGCGCCAAGTACTATCGCGCTGATGCGTATACCCCAACTGGCAGCAGGGCCCCATTGGTTTAGCCAATTCAAAATTAATAAGTTAGCACCCATCAACTCCAGCAAAAGCGACAGTAGCCCAGCCATAAAAAGCAGAATTCCGAAGAATTTCATCTAATAAGAATTTAAAATTTGAACTGGAGTAGAAGCCACCCTCTATAAATCGTGGTGCAATATAAGCAGAGTATTGCTTAAATATATAAATTTTTATTCGAAAATAACAATAAAAATTACAGCCTGTTGCCAATTCTCACATTTTATATTGCCGCCGCTACGTAACTACTAAACGCTTATTTAGTTACAACATTTTGTAAGGTTCACCTAAAAGGGTCAGCAACAGTTATTGCAGTGTTTGCTGCAGCAGTAGTTGGTGCCGTAGATGCCTAAAATGGCTCTTTTAGTCTGGAGATTCAGTGTTTACTGGATCGTAGGCTTCTATTCTGATGCTGTCTCAGAATCCTTCTTCCATGTCGCCGGCGTCGTCGTTATTTTCCTGTTTGTCGCGGTTGCGCTGGTTGCCTTCGCGATTTATGCGGTAGGTAAAACCCACGTACACCATCTGCGTTAGGCGCTTGTTGCGGTTTATCATCTCGAAATCGGGGCCAAAGCTCAGGAAGTTAAACTCGCGGGTGTTAAAAATATCGGTTACGCGCAACGAAACGGTTCCCTGCTTTTTCAGCACATCTTTCTTTATGCCCAGGTCTACACCATACATTTGTTCCATGCGTCCTTGTATGGTCACCATAGGGGCCCGGTACTGGCCCGATACCTGTATGGCCATGTCTTTCCAGACAGTCATGGTGGAGTTAAGTTTGGTGTTCCAGCTGAACTGGTTATTGCTCAGCTCTGTATCGCCGCGGCTGTCGTTTAGCTCGGTGCGGAAACCGGAAATGCTGCCGTTTAAGCGCCACCAGTTCGAGAAGGAGTGTGTAGCTACTACCTCTGCGCCATAGTTGGAGCCGGTGCTCAGGTTAATAAAAGACGTAGTGGTAACACCGGTTTCAGAGTTGAACTCCCGGAAACGTTGCACCTGATTGGTGGTGCGGCGGTAAAACAGAGAGGTGTTGAGCGAGGAGTTCTCCCAGTAGCGGAGGTGCCCCAGCTCCAGCGAATTAATAAACTCGGGGTTGAGCCTGGGGTTACCGAAACGGATGTTGAGCGGATCGGTGTAATCGATGAAAGGATTCAGGCTACGGCTGCGTGGCCTGTTAATGCGGCGGCTGTAGCTAAACTGCACTTTGTTGTCCTGGTTAATGTCGTGGGTAACAAAAATACTCGGAAACAGGCTGAAGTAATTGTTCCGGTACACCTCCTGCTGCGTGCGCTGATCGGAGGTGGTCAGGGTTTGCTCGGCGCGTAGCCCTACCTGGTAGCTAAAGCTGTTCCATTTGCTGCTGAAGTTGCTGTATAAGGCATGCACCTGTTCATCAAAAACAAAATGGTTGCTGCGCAGGTTGTCGCTTGCCCATTGCCCAAAAGTATTATCGAAGTTAAAAAAGGTGTTGTCGGTGTCCATGCGCTGAATGGAGGTGCGGTAGCCTGCCTCCAGCTTCGTTTCGTCTGAAATTGGGTGCACGTAGTCTGATTGCAGCACAATGCGCCTGAACATATTATCGGCTGCAGTGCGCTGCAACAGCGGAGGGCGGTCTGCTATCTCATATTGCTCCTCGAAATTGCTGAATTCATCTTCCAGGTGGTTGGTGTAAATAAAATCGGCTGTCAGTTCTTGTCCTTGGCGCTCAAATGTCTGGCGGTAACCGAGCACATAATCCATAGAAAAGTCTTCTTCCCGGTCGGCTGTGGTGCGGGTCTGGGCTGAGTCCTGGGCCATGTTTTCGCCCAGAAAGCGATACAAAATGTGGTTAGAGCCACGCTCTTTGCTGGTGCGGAGCAGGGTGGAGGCAGAGAGGGTGCGTTTCGGCGTGAGGTAATAATCAACTCCTAACCTGATGTTATGCGAAACGTCGAGGTTGGTTCTGGCCTGCTCCTGGTCCAGGAAACTCAAACGATCGGGGTTCGTGCTATTGGGGAAATAGGTGGTCCGGAAGCTGGAGCTGTTGCCGGGCCTGTTATGCTGCCTGAAATCGTAGCCTCCGTTAAGCGAGAGCTTGTTGTGGCGGTAGTTCAGGTTAAGCGAGGTATTGTAGTTGTCGTAGGTGCCGGCGTTCAGCGATACAACTCCGTTCATGCCGGAGGTTTTGTCCTTCTTCAGAATCAGGTTTATGATGCCGCCCGTGCCTTCGGGGTCGTACTTAGAAGATGGGTTGGTTATGATCTCAACACGTTCTATCATGTTGGCCGGAATCTGGTCGAGGCTGAGGTTGGCAAGGGCGGTGCGCTTGCCATCTACCAGCACAGTTACATTGCTGCTGCCGCGCATGCTCACATTACCGTCTATGTCTACCTCAACAGAAGGGGCGTTTTGCAGAGCCTCTGCCACAGACCCGTTTTCGGCGGCAATATCCTGGCTGATGTTCACTACCTTTTTATCGAGCTCGAACTGCACCAGCTCCCGCTGCGATACTACTTCTACTGCTTTTAGAGTCGTAGCTCTGGGGTTTAAGCTGATGGTGCCTGCCGCTGCATTGGGGTTGCTCTCCGAAACAGAAACACTTGAAAACCGGGTAGGGTAGCCCACTACTGTTATGCGCATGATAAATCGCCCCATCGGCACGCGCTCTATCCTGAAAAGACCGTCGAAGTCGGTATTAGCGCCGGTAACGAGGCTGGAGTCTGCAGGCGTTAGCAGTACAACGCTGGCCATACCCACAGGTTCTTTTGTATTGCTGTCTATTACCGTTCCGGATACGCTACCGGTCTGAGACTGTGCCAACGAGGTAGTGGCTATGCTGGTGAGGAGGCAGAAGGAGATAAAAGTATAAATCAGTTTCATAGTTTCTTGTATAAAATAGCTCCAGGAAGAGCTGTGGGTTTAACAGGTTACGCATCGCGACAGTTGTAATCGGATCCGCAAGTTCGGTCCGGAATCGGGTTAGACAATATCTTAAACCGTACTTTTAATCCGTAGCCGCTAGGAGTAAGACCGATAAGTCCTCCTTAGGTTTAACGCAAGTGTCTGGGGTTTGTGCTATTTTTGGGTAATCGGCTTAATAGTACTCGTTAAATGGCGGAAGTGCTTAGTAACAGGAGTAAATTATAAAGTGTAAGAGAAGGGATTGGAAGAGTTGGTGAGGCAGATAGTAGCAGAAGAGAAGGTGCTGTTTTATTTTAATTACAGATGTTATGCACATTTATCAGGAAGTCTCCTTTAAGTTGGTTCTAATACTTTTTGCAATAGTTTTCTTAGGTGCCCTTATGCCGATATGTTTTATAGTTTAGGTCTTAGCGCTCAAGGCGGCGATGGCCAAAGACTGGTGCAGGTTCATTAGCCAAGGCAGTGGCTGGAGGCACTATGCTTGATACAGCGGTAAAAGGAAAAGAGGCTGGTAATTTGTTTTTCTTAGGTGTACAGTTTGATGTTACAGAAATTGAAGTTGCAGTTGGTGTAACTCAGAAAACTAACTTGGCAGAATGCTTACTGTTTGCAAAGAATCAGGCAGAACAAACCCTTGGATAGATTTTGTTGAAAATCCTTCGGAAGGGTGTTTTCATTAGAATAATTGCAGGTTAGCAGTTCACGCATCAGGTTCTACCCTCCTCTGCACTTACCGAATAACTTTACTCAGAAAATCCCACACAACCACGCCTGTTGCTACTGAAATGTTAAGGGAGTGCTTGGTGCCGAACTGCGGTATCTCCAGCACCACATCGGAGAGGCTGACCACTTCCTGTTCCACGCCAAATACTTCGTTGCCCAGCACAAAGGCATATTGCTGCTCCGGCTCTGGCACAAACTCGTGCAGCATGATGCTGTTCTCGGCCTGCTCCACCGATACAATGTTGTAGCCCTGCGCCTGCAGTTGCTTTACCAAATCCAGGGTGCCGGGCACATGCTCCCACTGTACCGATTCCGTAGCTCCCAAAGCCGTTTTTTCGATGTCGCGGTGCGGTGGAGTGCCCGTAATGCCGCAGAGGTAAATCTTCTCCACCATAAAGGCATCGGCTGTTCTGAACACCGAACCTACATTGTTCAAACTCCGCACATTGTCCAGGATCAGGGTGAGCGGCAGTTTTTTCTTGTTCTTGAAGTCCTCTACCGAGTCGCGGTTGAGTTCATCCATCGAGAGTTTACGCATTTTTATTCGGTACAAATTTTAGAAGACACAAGCATCGAAGTGTAAAAGACACAAGGCTTCTTCTGTTTTAACAATGCTGCTGCTGTCATCGGAGCAACGTTAGGTGCAAAGGTCAGGGGAACAGCGGAGAAATCATAATACTGGAAGAAAGAGATAGTTAAAACAGGTCTGCTACAAGTAACCTATCGGGCATTTTTTTGCTGCTGATGCCCGGTTGTTGTGATTTATAGGAATAAAGGCAATATAGTGCTGTTCCAACTTAGTTCTTAGAATCGAAAGCTCAGAAAATGTGCTTTCTCTACCTCATTTTTAATTTTGAATTTCTAATTTTTAATTTGGAAGAGCAACATAGGTACAGATAGCATCAACAGCCATGGTAAAAAAGTTTCTGCAATCTTTCCTGCTTGCGTTCCGGAACATGCGTGGCCGGCTGCTTCATACGCTGCTCTCTGTGCTAGGCATTGTTATTGGCGTGGCAGCGTTGGTGGCAGTGCTGGCTCTGATTGATGGCATGCAGCAGTACGCACAGGAGCAGATAACCAGAACTACTTCCTTAAAAGCCGTTTTTATCCGCACCAATTTAAACAAGCAGGTAAACAATGTATGGTTGAAGAAGGAGACATACGCCTACCTTACCTATCCGGATCTGGAAGCGCTTACCGCATCTCTTAAAATACCTGCCAACTTATACATCCAATACCACCGGCCCAGCGAGGTGCAGGTAGTGGAGAAAGGCAAAACAATGGGCGCCTCTGTGGTGGGCAGGGGAGCTGCTGTTTATGGCGATATAACCTTAGCACACGGCAAACTCTTTACAGAAGCTGATGTAAAAAGCGGGGCAAACGTGGCGTATGTAAATTACTTATTTGCCAGCCTGGTGATGGGCAAAGATTCGGTGCAGCACCTGCTTGGGAAGATAATTGCCTTCAAAGACAGGCAGTTGCAGGTAACAGGCATCATGGCGCAGGATGAGACCATTAAAACACCTGCCATACACGTGCCCATTACGCTCTTCTCTGGGGCAGAGCTGCGGGAAGAGCCACCACAGGCTATTCTGGAGGCACACGATGTGGAGCAGGTGCCCGCTCTGAAAAAGGAAGTGGAAACCTGGCTGAAAACGCACTACAAAACCGGCTCGGAAGATTTTAGTGTAGGCACCAACGAGATGCGGGTAGCGCAGGTAACCAAAGGCATTATGCTGTTCCGGGTGGTGATGGGGCTGATCGTGGGATTGTCGGTGTTGGTGGGTGGTATAGGTGTGATGAATGTGCTGCTGATCTCGGTAAACGAGCGAACCGTGGAGATAGGAGTGCGCAAGGCCATGGGAGCAAAACGAGTCGATATTCTGCTGCAGTTCCTGGCAGAGTCTGTGGCCGTATCGGTTTTCGGAAGTGTGCTGGGCGTAATGTTGGGGGTAGTGGGAACTATGGGAGCAGTGCCTATTATCAAAGCCCTTACAGATGCTCCTTTTCAGGCGGCCTATACCTGGGCTACCTTCCTGACTATCGCCATTATTGCTGTGCTGATCGGGGTGGTTTTCGGGACTTATCCGGCTATGCGTGCCGCCCGCCTCGATCCGGTGGAGGCAATACGCAGGGAGTGAGGAAAGTTAGAAAGTTAAAAAGGTAAAGGGCATACGCTGAATTGGGGCTTCAGATAGAGGGTCTTCTGCTAAAAATGAAAATTGGAAGTTTCTGATTGCTGTCGGTGTGTGGCGCTGGTGCTTCTTTGCCTGTAACATGCATCAACGCTTTTGCGGCAATTTCCTTAAGATCATGTTGTAATTCATACCTAACTATAGTCAGATTCACAGGCCTGTTGCATTCGTTTAAATCTAATCCTGCTAAGTAACATTCAAAGAAGTTTTGCCGGATGGACCCTTGGGTAAATTCGGATGCAAAACCTTCTGAAGGCTGTTTTCATTCGAATAATTTGGAAGCCAGCGCTGCAACAGGTTATTTTATCTGACATAACTTTCTTGGATGTACTTAGCAATGCCTCAAGCTTACCTAATCGTGTTTGCCCCTTGGCTGATATTGCCCAATTTTTCTTCCGAAGGCCATTTTCATTCGAATAATTTCCTATAAAATCCCGTTGTTTCATTCCGATGCTCTTATGAGCCTGTTATCTTTGTAAGCTAAGCTGTGCAAGAGCAGCCAGGAATCATCAATTAACAACCAACAACCAGTAGCATGAAAGGTGGAGACAACAGTACCGTAACCCCGCTGATGAAGCAGTACAACGCCATTAAGGTGAAGCATCCGGGGGCGCTGCTGCTTTTCAGGGTAGGTGATTTTTACGAAACCTTTGGCGAAGATGCCATCAAGGCCAGCAAGATTCTCGATATCGTGCTGACTAAGCGCGGCAACGGCTCTGCCTCCGAAACGGCGCTTGCCGGTTTTCCGCACCACTCCCTCGACACATACCTGCCCAAGCTGGTGCGGGCTGGGGAGCGGGTAGCCATCTGCGACCAGCTGGAAGACCCGAAATCTGTGAAAGGCATCGTGAAGCGGGGGGTGACGGAGCTGGTAACGCCCGGTGTGTCGTTCAACGACCAGGTGCTGGAGCGGCGCAGCAACAACTACCTGGCTGCCATCCATTTCGGCAAAAACGAAACCGGCATTTCCTTCCTCGATATTTCTACGGGCGAGTACATGACCGCCCAAGGCGACAAAAGCTACATCGGGAAACTGCTGCAGAGTTTTTCTCCGGCCGAAGTGCTGTTCTGCAAGCGCGAGAAAGAGACTTTTTTTGAAAACTACGGCCCCGACTTCCGCTACTATGCGCTGGAGGAGTGGGTGTTCAGCCACGACTTTGCCTACGAGTCGCTTACCCGCCACTTCGGTACCACCTCGCTCAAAGGCTTCGGGGTGGAAGGTATGTCGGCAGCTATCATCTCAGCAGGTGCTATTCTGCATTACCTTTCCGAAACGCACCACAAGGAAGTCAGCCACATTGCTACGCTTTCGCGGCTGGAAGAAGATAAATACGTGTGGCTCGACCGGTTTACCGTGCGCAACCTGGAGCTGATTTTTACGCAGCATCAGGAGGGAGTACCGCTCATTCAGGTACTCGACCAGACGGTAACGCCAATGGGTGCAAGGCTGATGAAGAAGTGGGTGGTGCTGCCGCTAAAAGATGTGGCCCAGATAAAACGCCGCCTCAACACCGTGGAGGCGCTGACGCAGCACAGCGAACTGCTGGACGAACTCACGCAGCACCTGAAGCAGATAAATGACCTGGAGCGCCTGATTTCGAAAGTGGCCGTGCGCCGTGTAAACCCACGGGAGCTGATGCAACTGGTAAAAGCCCTCGATGCCATAGAGCCGATACAGCAAAGTCTGGCTATAAGCGATATTCCGGCCCTGCAGAAGCTGGCGGCACAACTGGCTCCCTGCGACGGGCTGCGGCAGGAGATCAAGAAAATACTGCGTCCTGACGCGCCAATGCTCACCAACCAGGGCAACATGATAAACCAAGGGGTACACGAGGAACTGGACGAGCTGCGCGCCATCGCCTTCTCAGGCAAAGATTACCTGGCGCAACTGCAGCAACGCGAAATGAAGAATACCGGCATCAGCTCACTTAAAATTGCTTACAACAAAGTATTCGGTTATTACCTTGAAGTAACGCACGCGCACAAAGACAAAGTGCCTGCCTCCTGGATCCGGAAACAAACGCTGGTGAATGCGGAGCGCTACATTACCGAGGAGCTGAAGACCTACGAGGAGAAGATTCTGAACGCGGAGGAGCGCATCTATACCATTGAGTTCAGTCTTTTTAATGAACTGGTGCTCTACGCTGTAGATTTTGTGGCGCAGGTGCAGCAGAATGCCCGTGTGGTCGGCATCATCGACTGCCTCAGCTCTTTTGCCAGCATCGCATTAACAAATAACTACGTGAAGCCGGAGGTGAGCGACGCACACGTGCTCGACATCAAAAAGGGGCGGCATCCGGTTATAGAGAAGCAGCTGCCACTGGGCGAGAGCTACGTGCCTAACGATATCTTCTTAGACAACGAAGAGCAGCAGATCATCATTATTACCGGCCCCAACATGGCGGGTAAAAGCGCCTTGCTGCGCCAGACGGCCCTGATCGTGCTGATGGCCCAGATCGGTTCTTTCGTGCCGGCAGAGGCAGCATCAGTAGGCATTATCGACAAGATCTTTACACGGGTGGGTGCTTCCGATAACCTCTCTAAAGGCGAGTCTACGTTTATGGTGGAGATGACCGAAACGGCCAGCATCCTGAATAACCTCTCGGACCGCAGCCTGGTGCTGATGGACGAGATTGGTCGTGGCACCAGCACCTACGACGGTATTTCCATTGCCTGGGCCATTGTAGAGCACCTGCACAACCACCCCAAATGCAAAGGTAAAACTTTGTTTGCCACGCACTACCACGAGCTCAACCAGCTGGCCGAAGACCTGCCGCGCGTGAAGAACTACAATGTGTCGGTGAAGGAGGCGAATGGCAAGATTCTGTTTATGCGCAAGCTCGTGGAAGGCGGCAGCGAGCACAGCTTTGGCATACACGTAGCGCAAATGGCAGGCATGCCCAACAGCGTGGTGCTGCGGGCCAACGAAATTATGCACCACCTGGAGCAGGACAAGATCTCGCACCCGGAACAGCAACCCGACATGCAGGCGCTCCCAAAGAGCAGCTACCAGCTCAGCATGTTCGAAGCCCAGGACCCGCAGCTGCAGCGCCTGAAGGAAACAGTGGAGCAACTCGACATTAACACCATAACCCCGGTAGAGGCGCTCCTGAAGCTGAATGAGCTAAAGCTGCTGCTGGCAAAACCAAAACGTGATAAAGTGCGGTAAGGAACCCTTGACCTTTTAGCAGCGAAAAAGCTTCGGAAGGCGGTTTTCATCTGAATAATTGGTTGGTGATCGTTAATGGTTAAATTGTTGAATTGTTAAATTGTTGATTTAGGTAGTTGAGGATGGGGTCATTTTGAATGAGAGGGTGAGTGAATGATTTATAATACTCATTTCCTGATTTGTCATTATTGCCATAATTCGACTGCTTGCAGGCTGTTTCCGGATACTTTTTTCAACTTAGTTCCTTTTTTAGTCACTTAGGTTAAGTGAAATTCGGAGAATCTGAAAATTTTTCTTCCTGAAAATCAGTTGGAAACGAAAAAGTAGCAGAATTTTTTTACACAGACTCTTGACAAGTAAGAAATTGTCTATATCTTTGCATCACTAAATCACTACAACGGTTTAGGAAATGACTAAAAGCGGGAGTAGCTCAGTTGGTAGAGCGCGACCTTGCCAAGGTCGAGGTCGCGAGTTCGAACCTCGTCTCCCGCTCAAATAAAAGGTAAGATAAAGACGTTGTGCTGAACAACGTCTTTATTTTTTGAAAAAACCACTTCGGACCTTCCTCCGAATGGCTGCCGGGATGGTGGAACTGGTAGACACGCAAGACTTAAAATCTTGTGAGCGCAAGCTCGTGCGGGTTCGATTCCCGCTCCTGGTACAAAACTAAAAAACCGCTTAGACATTATAATCTAAGCGGTTTTTTAGTTTCTCAAGCTGCTGTTGCATTACTGTTGCCTCTTCTGAAGGCCATTTTTTAAAGCTACTCAAGCCTTAACCGGCCCAAGCGAGAAAATTCAAAAAACAGAGGCTGCCACTATTCCTGCATAACACACTGCTTGCCTTTTGTGGCAGCGGAAAACGAATGCAGGTATTCCGCAAAATGCATTTCCAAGGCCATAACCAGGCTCATCGGTACCGAAGCACTTAGAAAACCCTCATGCAATTTCTGGTGAATTTCTTTTGTAAAGGCTTTTTTATTAGAATAATGCTGTTTATCTGCCTTGCAACTACCTCAGGAGCTATACCGCAAGGTAAGGGCGGCCATGTTGGCAGCAAACCAAATTTTATATTGCTTCAGTAAGACCCTTTCTAACCTCCTGAAAATTAATTACCTTTATTCAGAAAATCGATAAAATCTTATCCGGCACATGCGCAGAGAGCAGCTGAACCAGTTTGGGAAAATTTATTACGTGGTAGAGTACCAGCAAAGTCGCGACATTATTAATACAGTGTGGCATGGTTACGCCTCTAAAAATGACATCCGCACGGCATGTAGTGTAGGACTGGAACTGCTGCGGGAAACCGGATGCCGGTACAAGCTGAATGATAATACCAACCTGAGGGGGCCGTGGAGTGAAATGGTAGAGTGGCTGGAACAGGCATGGTTGCCCGGTGCTTTGCATGCCGGACTCCGGTACCTGGCACATGTAGCCGCACCAGGTACCTTTGGCGAAGAAGCTGGTAAGGTCATGCAGGTGGGGCAGATAGGGCAGCAGCTGACCTACGGCATGTTTGATAACAGGATGGAAGCACTTATCTGGCTCAGTGCCTGCCAGGAAAAGGAGAAACAGCATGTTTAGCGCTGAATTATTCTAATAAAAAGCCCTTCCAACGCTATTTTAGCTAAAACAAAGTCGAGGACTATTATTTTCCTGTAAAGAAACACCATAACTTTTATATGGCTGTTTCTGCGGTAGCTACGTTCTGCTGAGTATCTTGCTACATGATCTTCGACTTCAGACTGAAAGTTTTTTATACCGTTGCCCGTAAGCTCAGCTTCACAAAGGCCGCCAACGAACTGTTTATAACACAGCCTGCCGTTACCAAGCATATAAACGAGTTGGAGCAGCAACTGGGGGTGGGACTCTTTAAGCGGCAGGGCAACAGCATTTCCATTACCCCGGCAGGACAAATTCTGCTGGAGCACGCCCAGAAAATATTCCAGATTTACGCTACCCTCGAAAACGACCTGGTGCAACTAACCAATACTTCTGGCGGCACTATCCATATTGGGGCGAGCACAACGCTGGCGCAGTACGTGCTGCCAAAAATCCTGGCGTTGTTTAAAACGGCTCATCCTGCCATACATTTTACTTTTGCCACCGGCAACAGCGAGCAAATCGAGCATCAACTAATAAACGAGAAAATAGATATTGCCATTGTGGAAGGTATCTCGCACCATCCGCAGATCATGTATGAGCCTTTCGTAAAAGACGAAATTGTGCTGGTAACCCGTACCAATGGCCGACTTGCCAAAAAGAATGAGATTAAACCAGAGCAGTTGCTCCACATGCCGTTTATACTCCGGGAGCACGGTTCCGGTACCCTCGACGTAATTTACAAAGAACTCTCTACGGCAGGTATCCATCCGAAAGATCTGATAACCGAAATACAGCTCGATAGCACCGAGAGCATTAAACAGTACCTGCTCTATGCCGATTGTGCTGCTTTTTTATCGATACACTCCATTGGTCAGGAGCTGCAGCAGAACAAACTGAGTATTATTGATATCAAGGGCATCGATATTTACCGGACTTTCCAGTTTATTACCCTGCACGGGCAA
>NZ_VRTY01000054.1 GCF_008017455.1 Pontibacter qinzhouensis
CCAAACGGACTTTTTGCTTCTTATGGGTAACATTAAAAGCTTAATCAGTTAATTGCCTGTGTTGCGCCGGGTAAAAGAAGTACCATTTCTCGGTAGAGTCTCTGGCGTAGATGGGTTGCAACGGAGCCTTTACCTGATCGATACTTACAAGATATCCTGCCTTAAAGTGCAGCACGATATGGATAATGATAAACAGGAGAGGAACAAGTAAACTTATTTTTTAATGAAAGGCTGACAAATAATTCAAGCTAAAGCGAAACTAAAAATAAAGCTTGAGAAATGCATAGTGGTCAGCAATAGTATTGATGTGGTATGTAGCCGGTGCCTTTACTTTCACACTTGTGAAGAACTTCCGGAAGAAGCAGGGAATGTCTGTTATTTAGAAACATCCTAAATAATGTTCTTTTTATTTGGACCGATTCTAAATAGGGTTTACATTTGTGCTATTCAATAGTACCTGATACAAGCTAAAGCAGTACGCATGACACATACTTGCCCCGAATTTGCCGAAATACACACTACTGCCGCTGGCGCTGTGTACCAGTGTAACCGTAAAAACAGATTGGTATTACAGTTTGCAGGAGGCGTGTCGGTGTTAAAAGTAGATGCCTTTTTGCGTTTGTCATTAGCTGTAGAAGCCATTGATCTGGATAGCATGGTCGTGAGCACCGATCGGGCTTCGGACCTTGAGATTATATCGGTATGCGGTTGCGACCGTTGCTTTGTGCTTACCCTGCCTGAACTACTTGCCTTTAAAGAACTGCTGGCTGGTGCCAAATTCTCGTTGCAACTAAACAGTATGCTGCACGAGTGCCTGAACCCGCTTTTTGTATAGCCATCACCAACCCTGTTTTCTATTGCAAGTACAGCTTTGGCTGTACTTTTTTTATTTAGACTTCTTCCATATTTGGCCGCTGCTGCACTAAATTACAACCTATTGCCTATATTCATGGTATCAATAAAGGGGAGAAACCAATTTGGAGTTATTCCCCCACGTTTTATGAAATAAATTACCTCAACCTTATGAAGGATTTACTTAGGCTTAGAACATCACTGACCGAAGAAATAGAAAAAGTTCTGAACGATCAGATCAAAATGGAGGCAGAAGCATCTGCCATGTATTTAGCCATGTCGGCCTGGTGCGACCGCAACGGGTTCGATTTTAGCGCCGGGTATTTTAAAAAACAGTCTGATGAAGAGCGTGAGCATATGCTCCGTCTTTTTAAATATGTGTCTGATATGGGTGGCAGAGCTATTTCGCCATCCATTACCAACACTCAATTAGAGTACGATACCTTTAAAGGCGTGTTTGAGCAGGCGCTGCAACAGGAGATCGCTGTTACACAATCGTTTAACCGCATTGCAGATCGTTGCCAGAAATCGAAAGATTACGTTACCTTCTCTTTTATTCAGTGGTTCCTGAAGGAGCAGATTGAAGAAGAGTATGTAGCCCGCCGTGCCCTCGAACTGTTCGATGTGATCGGTGAAGAAGGTACAGGTCTCTATGAAATTGATAAGCGCGTACCGAAAATTTCTTACGAAGACACGTACGAAGATTAATCGGCACCGCCATAAACAAAAAAGCCTGTGGACACGCGCTCCACAGGCTTTTTTGTTTATAATTTGTCTGATGTGAGAATATGGTCCTTAAACGCCTGCCTTGCCTGCGATTCTGTAACATGGTGCAGCCAGGCATTATCGGGTTGCATGCTCATAACAGGGGCAAAGTCGCAACGGTCGGTGCAGTCGGTTTTTACTACTTCCACAGTGTCGGTCAGGCCGAGGTCTTTGATCATAGACCGGAACATTTTAGCTATGTCTTTGCCGCCTCTCTTTTTGCACTTGCTGCCTGTGCACACATAAATTACTTTCTCGGGTATATCAAATCCTTTGCTCATAGGTATAAATTACTCTTTTCGGGCTAGTAAAGTTCAGCCATACAAATATCGGTAATTAAATGGAAGCCAGGCAAAGCCTGTTTCACCGCACAAAATCTCTGTTTTTAGCTACAACTGCTGCAGCCCGGGCATCGTTGCCGAATTTTTCTAATGAAAATGACCTTCCAAAGAGAAAATGATTAAAACTAGTCAAGGGTCAAACAGGCAATCTGATCTTTCTGCCATACTAAAGTACAAACAAGAAAGTTCCGCCAAATAAATCAACTTACTTCTGTGGTCGCTTCTAAATTATTCGAATGAAAACAGCCTCCAGAAGGTTTTGCATCCGAATTTTGCCAAGGGTCTACCCGATATTTTTTTGTTGCATGTACTTAGTTGGAATCGCCTGTCTGGCAGATGTATGAAGCAACCCTTATAAAAACTACAGATTGGCTACATCGCCTGCCGGTGTTATGGCCGCCACATTATCTAGGCCGGCTATAACACCAGAGTAAGCGCCGCTGCCTTGCGAGTTAAGCACTTTAACTGCTACGACTGTGGCTCCGTGTGCCACACCCACTAAGCCAATGCTGTTGTCGTAACTCCTGCACCGATCAGTGCATGTAAAAGGTTACGTGGTTGTAATGTTGGTTTCATACTTGGTTTTTAGGTTTGAGATATTGAAAAATTTAAATTTTAAGAGGAAGCGATTTTTTTAAAATACCAAACATAATCTTTATAAGAAAACACCAGCAACCACCTTTTGAAAAATAATTAATTTGGAGTAAATATAAAAGATTGGAATAATCTAATATTGCGTGCGCTAGTATACGGGGTTTTACCTGTAAACCAGCTGCAGGAGCTATTTACCGGCCTTTGCTACAGTGGGCTGTCGTTTCGCTGCGGATGGGAATAGTTGTTCGTTTTTTGTAGTTTAGAGAATCAAATTAAAAATCTGCCTCATGACCACACCTCTTTCTGCTGTTAAAGCTGCTGTGCTGCTTTTTTTTGTGTG
The DNA here is from genome assembly GCF_008017455.1 of Pontibacter qinzhouensis. Lineage (GTDB taxonomy): Bacteria > Bacteroidota > Bacteroidia > Cytophagales > Hymenobacteraceae > Pontibacter > Pontibacter qinzhouensis. Next base: position 2,893 of record NZ_VRTY01000054.1, read on the forward strand.
TATAACGAGTGCCTGCAACAGCGGGCAAGACAAAACAGAAGTGCAGACCGAGGCGCAACCTACTCCCGACGAGCAACTGCAGGCAACCACCTCCGATAACGTAGTAGAAGTGCTCACTGCTTACGGAAAAGAAAACCCCGACACCTTAGCTTTAATCAGCACCCGGCACGGCGACATAAAAGTGCGGCTTTACAAAGACACGCCCCTGCACCGCGCCAACTTTGTACGGCTCGTGAAACTAGGCTTCTACGATCAGGGCGAGTTTTACCGCGTGCTCGAAGGTTTTGCCATTCAGGGCGGCGACTCTGATAACCGCACCATGAAACAGGGTGTGTACAAAATTCCGCAGGAGTTTAACCCAGCTTACTACCATAAACGCGGTGCCCTGGCTATGGCCCGCTACGGCGATGAACGTAATCCTGAAAAAGAATCATCGTCGCATAATTTTTACATTGTGCAGGGCAAGCCAAAGGCAAAACACGAGCTACAGGCATTTGAGCAACAGAAAAGCATAGCCTACACCCCGGAACAAACCGGGAAATACCTGACAGAAGGCGGAGCTCCCAGCCTGGACCAGGAATTTACTGTGTTTGGAGAAGTGATAGAAGGCTTTGACGTAATAGATAAAATAGCTGCAGAACCAGTTAACAGCCAGAAGTGGCCTAAAGCAGTTGTACCGCACACCATTAAAATACTGAATTGATATAGCTTGTAACATTACTTGTCAAAATGTTAATTGTGCTGCCATCTGTAATAGGACACAAGAAGCAGAACAGGAAAATCTACGGTTGAATTTCGCTAAGTTATCCCGTCAGCTACATACAGTCAAAAAAAATTGCTGGAGAATCTAAGAAGGCAATTGAAGGAGTCGTTTCTGCATTATCCACTAATGTATGGCACATGCTAACAAGGAGGCTCTTTTACGTAAGGCATCGGTTGGCTTCGTAGCAAGACGCTCGCAGGTCTTAAAGACGCTGCGAGGTCTGGTGCCTGCCTAGGCGCTTATTTGGTGATATGAGCTTCAGCTTCAGCAAAGTAAATTGTTAGTCTGGTAATACACCACTTTTATCCGTGGCATCAGTACGCGTAACATCAATTATTCAAATAAAAATGCCCTCCAGAAGAATTCAGTTCACTTTTGAGTCAAGGGTTGTTAGCCATAAAGTTCTTTTCGCAGAACATAATCATTCATGTAGTAAGGCCCGATCGGGATATCTTCTTCCTGCAGCACATGGTAACCGCACGATTGGTAAAAGATAAGCGCCTGGTTATGGCGGTTAACATTTAAATCTATTATGTGCGCTCCCTTGGCGAGGGCCATGGCTTCGGCGCTGTTCAGCAGCACTCTGCCCAAGCCTCTGCCCTGGCAGCTCGGGAGCAGGTAAATCTTATTCAGTTTATAAACCTGTTTCTCGGCATCCTTCTCCGATATGGAGGCAAAGCCAATGGGCTCGTTCTGCTCTTGTAGCAGCAGAAAAGTTTGCCCCGCCTGCATCTGCTCCAGCAAAGCCTCTTCCGTATAAATCTTGCTGAACATGTACGCTATCTGCTCCTGGCTCAGAATGTGGCGGTAAGTAGGTTCCCAGGTCGCATCGGCTAGTTGTTTTATGGCCGTAATGTCGGCTTCGGTGGCAGTGCGGATGCAGTAAGGTGTTGTCATGGCAAAACAAAGAGAGCTGTGCATGTTAAAGCCTGAAGATACAATAGCAAAAGCTAATTCCGCTTTCGGGTGTGGCTTAATTTTCTATATTTGAAAAAATAACTGATCACACAACATCTGGTGCTTATGAGAGCTATAAACCTGGAAGCCATACACAAACCGTTTGAACTGGTAGAGAAACCGAAACCAGAACCGGCAGCAGGAGAGGTGCTGGTGCAGGTACAGGCAGCCGCCCTGAACCACCGCGATGTCTGGATACAGTATGGCAAGTACTTTACAAAAAACTACCCGGCCGTACTCGGCTCCGACGGTGCCGGTGTGGTAACAGCGTTGGGCGCAGGCGTACCGGCAGAGTGGCTGGGGCAGGAAGTGATTATTGATCCTACCACCGACTGGGGCGATAACCCGCAGGTGCAGGCACCGGAGTTTAAGGTGCTGGGCATGCCACAAGCCGGCACTTTTGCCGATTATGTAGTCGTAAGAGCCACCAACCTGCACCCGAAGCCACAGCACCTGAGCTTCGGGGAAGCAGCTGCTCTGCCACTGGCCGGTGTAACGGCCTACCGTGCCATGTTCAGCAAGTGCAGGCTACAGGCAGGGGAGAAGGTGCTGATATCCGGTGTGGGCGGCGGTGTGGCTCTGTTTGCGCTTCAGTTTGCGGTGGCAGCCGGAGCGGAAGTATGGGTAACATCAGGATCAGAAGAGAAATTAGAACGCGCCAAAACCCTGGGTGCAGCAGGAGGCATTAGTTACCGAAAAGAGAACTGGGGCAAAGAACTGAAGGCCCTGACAGGAGGCTTCGATGTGAGCATAGATGGTGCCGGAGGCGAGGGCTTTGTGCAGCTGGTAAAGTTGGCAAAACCTGGTGGCCGCATCGGTATGTACGGTGGCACCACCGGCCTCATCGGGCAACTAAACCCAGCCGAAATATTCTGGAAGCAACTCACCATTTTGGGCAGCACCATGGGCACCAACCAGGATTTTGCCGACATGATAGCCTTTGTGCACGAAAAGCAAGTGAAACCAGTGGTAGACTGTGTATTTCCCCTGGAAGAGACAGAGCAGGCCATGCGTTACATGGAGGCCGGCAAGCAGTTCGGTAAAATTGTGGTGCAGGTTAGTGGATCTGCCTGATTAAAAATTAGAATTGATGATGGCGCGAGTGTCATCGGTCGGAAAGAATGTTTTACGGCCTCTGGCTGCTTTGAAGCTACCTTGCTAAGACATAAATAACTGCACATCAACCAAACTGCCATGCAACAATTTAACATCCAGCACCCAAATTATTTAAATAAAATCGGCCTTCAGAAGACTTTTTGCAGGCTGAGTGTCAAGGGTGGAGGGTGCATGCGTGAGCAGCAGCAGGCTATTCTTCGAAGTTGTCGTAGTAAGTAAAGTCTTTTGTAATGAAGCCGTTTTCGATGGTGAAGATGGTGCAGATCGGTAGTTCAAAGGTGGAGCCGTCGGGGGTGGTGCCAGTCGAGACAAACTCCACTATTATATGTTTCTCACCAGATGGATACATGGCCACAACCTCGTCTTTCAGGTCAGGAATAGCGTGGGTTAACTCTTCGTATTTAGTTATTAGCTCCTCCCTTGTCTGCTTTACTAGGCCTCTGCCCAATGCAGGATCTTTAAAATCGGCCGTTTCGGAATACATGCTGGCCAGCTGCTGCCAGTTGTGGGCGTTAAAAACCTCGAAATATTGTTTTATCAGCGCTTCGTGGTTTGTTGTTGGCATAGTCTGATCTGTTTGTGTGTTGCACGAGGCCAGTGCCAGGGCAAAAAGTAAGCAGGTTGTTAAGTGTTTCATAGAGGGGGTAACTGCAGGTGCTACAGGTGGTTAAGCTACGTTTACTCCAAGCTACAAAATTTTCAGGAGTAACATGTCAGGTATAATACAGCTTTTTAAATTCTTCTTTCTGCTTTAAGTAAGCGGGGTTGTCTTTGGCTTTAAACCAATAGCTTTTAAACACGGCTGCAGCCTTTGCCTTTTCGCTGGTGAGGGCGTCTGCTTCCTGCGTGCGCACAATATTACCTTTGTTTTTGCTCCCGGAAGAATAGGGGTAGGCAAGGCCCGCGTTTTGTTCTGTTTCACCCGATTCGTATTTTTTGCCGCTTTTATGGTTGGCATACCTCCTTGCCCGTGTAAAACCCATCTGCAGAAATTTCCGGGCCATATCAGCGCCTACAAAATCGGTTGCTTGCAGGTACTCCTCAAAGAGAGCGTAAATTTTCTCCGCCGATTCCTGGGCAATGGCTTCTGTTTTAAACCGCCAGTAAGGTAAAATTTCGGCTTTATAAGGCTGCACCAGCAGAACCCCCTGCTCGCCTACGCCTACTCTGTACAGTTCCGGCTGCTTTCTGAAGTCTACCTTCTCAAAATCTAAAGAATAGTTAAATGCGTTTTTCGACATGCTAAATAAAAGGACACAAGTATCAAGACATAGGATAAAAAATGATTTTGGTGGTATAAAGTTGATTTTCAGGTTGTTGTGTTTGTTCTGTTTAAACTGCGTAGGTTAAGGTAATTTTGTATTCAAGCTACTTGTATTAGGGTCGGGGCAGTGTGGCTGCAGTCGGAGTATACGCAGTTTTTGTGACCAAAGAAGTTGTAAAAAGGAATTAATTCCAGATTTCGTTTAGCTCGGTCAGAACAAGTGGTTGGCCATCGGTTACCATAATAGTATGCTCGTGCTGTGCCACAAAACCACCTTTGTTGCCTACAAGCGTCCAGCCGTCTTGCAGGGTGTTGGCAATAGTCGAATTGGTAGCTATAAAGGTTTCTATGGCTACAACAGAATTTTTCCTGAACCGCTCCAGATTATGGCGGTCTCTGAAGTTGGCGATTTCGTGTGGGGCTTCATGCAGTTTCCGGCCAATGCCATGCCCCGTTAAATTTTTTATAACTTTATAGCCTGCCTTTTTTGCCTCTGTCTCTATTAAATACCCTACATCTGAAATGCGCACGCCACCCTTTATGGCAGCAATTGCGCTCCGGAGTATTTGCTTCGAAGTTGCGACAAGTCGTTGTTTTTCGTCTGTTCCTGCACCGATTACAAACGAGCCGCCATTATCGGCCCAATAACCATTTAGTTCTGCCGATACATCTATGTTAAGCAGGTCACCTTCTTTCAGTACCTTTTTAGCTGATGGAATGCCATGCGCTATTTCATTATTTAAACTGATACAGGTCCAGCCAGGGAACCCGTAAGTAAGAGCAGGTGCAGAATTTGCTCCAAAACTTTTCAAAAGCTTTCCGCCAAAATCATCCAGCTCTTTTGTCGTTATTCCTGGTTTGGCAAAGGCCCGCATCTCTTTTAAAGTTAAAGCAACTGCTTCACTTGCCATTCTCATTCCGTGTAACTCTGCTTCAGTGCTGATAGACATGGTTTCTTCTCTTTTTTAATTGGACTAACAATAAGTATATACAGCTTTTTCCCCTCTTCCTTACTTTCTGATATTGCTGCTTTATGATAACTATTCAGGTGAATAATAATTAAAATCGTAATTATTTGCTAATTGTTTTTACAGCTCGTTAATATTAAAGCTATGGTCACACATTAAGTTTTTGTAACTTTACTGCGGAAAAAATTATAATACAACATGGTTACGCAAGAAGAATTTGACAGCGCTGTAGCAAAATCTAAAACGCTGGCAGAGCGTCCGTCTAACGAAGTGCTGCTGCAATTATACGGTTTATACAAGCAAGCTACCGACGGGGATGTAAACATAGAACGACCTGGCGGCTTCGATTTTAAAAGTATCGCCAAATGGGAAGCCTGGTCAAAACTGAAGGGTACGCCTCAGGAAGTTGCTCGTGGCGAATATGTTCGCATAGTAGAACACCTGGCCTCTAAGTAAAAATCTCCAACCTAAATATAGTCTGCAACTTCCCTTTCCGAAATTAGATCTGTTATAGCATTTGAAAAACAGATGTTTAAGCTGTTTTCTTCTGTTGAAAACTGAAAATTAAATTTCGAGTTCAGGAAACTTTTGTTGCAGTCTATTTGGCTACAGCGAAAATAGGCTGGCACCAACGTGCCGGCCTATTTTTTTTGCTTCCAGGCGTAGCCGCAGGCACTGCATTTGTATTTTCTTTTAAAGAAGGGCGGCGGAAACCCCAGGAGCAGGTACACAAACGAGAATACCGTTTTAGAATAGTTCTCTTCCTGCACATGCTCCGAGTCGCAGATGGGGCAGCAGGTTTGCGGTTCGTGCTCCTGCATAAACGGCGCCAGTTCAATGTCATCGTCGGGGTCGAGGTGTCCTCTGCCAGACTGCACCAGCTCTACCAGGTGGCGGGCCTCTGCCTCATGCTGCTCTGCAACCTGCAACTTTACACCGCCCACCGCTACCGAATAAAACGGGTGCGCCCCCACAATGTGCTCATCGCCGAGGTAACACGGAATTCCCTCCGACTCCAAACGCCCTTTCAGGATGTGTGCTTCGGTGGGTTGGTTAAAAGTAGCAATAGTTACAAGACGTAGTGCCATAGAAAGTTGCCGGGACCTTGCCCTGTTAGTTTTGTTTTTTCGGAGGTAAGTTAAAGGCTACCGCATCGTGCTCGAAATGGCCTTTATGTGAGCCGTCGCAAAAAGGTTTGTTGCTGGATAAGCCGCAACGGCAAATCGATACAAGCTCGCGACCTCCCAGGTCGTATACGTTTCCGTTTTTGTCTACAATCTCGAAATCTCCTTCTACACGCAACGATCCGTTGTTGTTAACGGTAATTTTTGTTTTTGCCATCTGTTAATTTTGTCTGTTGTAACCGGCACTGGCCGGTATTGGGTTAAGGGTTAAAATGAATGTATAAACAAATATACTCATTTAAGCCGGTAGTGTTCGGGCTGCCGTGAGTGCTGCGTCAAATTAAAAAACAGAAATAAGAATAACGTTAACATAAATGCGTGCATGTCTCTTTATCTATCGCCTTTGGTGGGTTATAAAAATGGTGCAAGCCGGAGAAACAGAGTACCGCTCAAAGACCAGTTTTTCAGAAGCATCTTAAGGGTTGGCCTACTGCTAATTGTCAATTATGCGAATAAAAAGTGCCTCCAGAAGCCATTTCATCAAAAAAGTGTCAAGGGTAATCCTGCTCTTTTAGGGACTTCGTCTAAACGAAAAAACGTGGCCCCGCCTGAGCAGAGCCACGTAGTATAAGTAGCTGGCTAAAAATAATGTTAGCTGCCGTACCTGAAGGTCAGGGTTTCTGATTTGCCTTTGGCGCCTTTGGTTGTCATGGTGCTCACCTTGCCCTGGTCGTCGTATTTAAAGGCATAGTTGGTGGTATATGTTTTGTTGGTGCTGTGCACCAGCGTGGCATAGCTTATCAGGTTGTTGGGGCTGCTGATGGTGCCTGGCTCTGCAAATTCGTGGAAGGGGTTCTCATGCGAATCGTAGGAGTAAGTAGTGGTAGAATACAATTTAGGCGTTCCGGTGGCATCTATCACAAATTGCTTCTCCTGGCTGTAGTTGCCATTTGGCAGCACTTCGTACTCATAATAAGATTTTAACCTGGAGGAGGTGCTGTCTTTGTCGGTGCCTTCGTAAACCGATTTCGATTTAAGCTTGTGGTCGGAGTACGAGAACTTAGCAAAAGAAGTGTACTCGAGTGTGCCGCTGGTGTAGTAGGCGGTGTTACTTTGCTCCAGGTCGCCTTTCTGATCGTAAATAAACTGCTGCTCTGTTAGCAACGTGTTCGAGTTTCCGAGAAAGGTGCTCACTTTTACTACTTTACCTTTGTTGTCGCGGGCATACTGCTCGTAGGTCTCAAGCTCGCCGGAGGTCGGGTTGTAGTGGTTAATTTTACTTATCTGGCTGCCTGCAAAGTTATAAGACCTTACTTCGGCAGAGTCGGCCAGCACATGAGAAATTTTTCCCTGTTCGAAAGCAGGCGCAACTGATTCACGCTCGTTTTTTTCGCACGAGGAAAGCGCAGCAGCTCCAAATAGCAGGATAGCTGGCAAAATACTGTTCTTCAATTTCATTTGGCTAAAAGTTGAAAGTTGAAATAGTGAAATAAATTAAATTGACCAATACGTATTATTGGCTGTTGTTAGGAAGAACGCTAACTTATTTAAAATAATTGCACTAAGAGGCAAAAAAGTCTTTTTAAACCAACAGTTGTTTAAACAATTATTTTTGAAAGTTATATTTAAAAAGCTATAAATGAGCAATTTGCAAATTGTTTTTATTGCTCGTAAAGCAATTGAAAAAGTTTTAAAAAAATCTATTATAGGATTTTTTAAATGTAGTAGAATTGGCTTCAGTTAATTTAGAGTTGCATTTTTAGCAATAGCCAGCAGTTCATCGCCTGCATCTATATCGTGGCGCAACTGCTCTTTAAAATTGATGCTGACACGCAGTGCTTTCAGCCCTTGCACCCCCTGCATCTCTTCCAGATCCAGGTGCTCCACGTTTTTGGTTATGTACCCTTCGTACTGCAGAAAATCGATGTAGCGCATATACTCGTCTGCCTCCCGCTGCAGAGTATACACAATGGCAATGGTACCGGGCTGTGTCAGCCGTTCTTCAGAGCCCAGTATCGTGGCTTTGTCGATGCGTTTTTTCAAGACTTCGTAACGTATGTTATCGGCGCCATCCACATCAAACTTTTTCTCGTCGAGCCTGAACCTGATCGAGATAGGGGAGCTGGGCACCAGAATAAGCTGTGTAATTTCGAGAGGCAGCTTCAGGTTGGCGCGCAGGTTCTGCACACGCCGTGCAATTTCGCAGGAGAGCATCAGCTGCCACAGCCGCATGTTTTTGAGGTAAATAGGCTCAAAGGTGCCTGTGTTCAGCAGCGAAGCGCCAATGTACATGTTGTACTCCAGGCCATCGGTCTTGTTTTTCTCGAAGTAATGCGGAAAAATTTCCTGTGCCTTTTCCTCTTCTCTTTCCAGAAAAGAAGCAATGGTTTCGTTTATCAGGTAAAGACTTTCTTCGTAGGCTTTGCGCTTGTTGTAGACCGCCCGCGAAGGGTTATTTATGGCTTTGCGGTAGGCATTTACGGGCTCGAAGGTGGTGGCAGGGTTCCGTTTCAGGAAATGCTCGAACAGTGGCTCTATCTCGTTGCGCAAAAAGTCCAGAATCACACCCTCGTCTCCGGTTGCCAGCTCGTGCATTATGCTCTGCGAGTACTTATCTATTTTAAAAATGAGTTCATCCAGGATAGAAAGCTGCAGGTTGTCTTTTGCTGCCAGCACCACGTCTTTGGCCAGAATGAGCTGCTCCAGCAAATCGCCCTGTATGGCTTTGTTCCTTTCTGTAGCCGAACTCCTTACATCAGACACGCCATAAAGCGGGAAAATGTCTTTAAACACAATCGGCTCTATTTCGGAAGTGGCGTTTCTTTCTCTTTTCTCGAGCAGGTTAATAGCCGCCTTGGTAAAGCGCCATTCCACAATAGGGTGTATGGCCGTGTATTTTTCTTTAATGATGTTCTGGATACTGCTGCGCAACTCATCGAGGCCACGGTTCATGGCCAGCGCAAACAGGGGCAGAATCTCTTTTAAGCGGATGGTGGTAAGGGCATTGAGCTCTCCCGGAATAGGAGAGGCCAGTTCCAGCATGCCAATTATATGGCCGTCGTAGTGCAGCGGTGCTATAATCAGGTTGCGTATTTTGGCATCCAGCAGCTTTTGCTCTATGTTAGTCGGGTGCTGGAACATGGCCAGGTCCTCTACCACCACGGTGTGGCCCTGGCGAATAACAGGTTCATAAATAGAATTATTGATGTCGGCCAGCTTCATGTCGCACATTTTGGTAAGCACCAGGCCGCTCCAGAGCTTCCGCGAGTAATTTGTGTCGAAATCGGCCAGCGAGGGGCAGGTAACCAGGCCCAGCTGCAGGTCGGGCAGGCTAAAGAGCACCCTCAGTTTTTGCTGCAGGCTCTCAAAGCTTTCAGGAGAGTTAACCGAGCCTTTCTCGAGCAGGTCGTAGCGGAGCGATGAAATAGTTTCCTCGTTCGTTACGTCGGTAAAATCGTAAATGGCGAAACCGGTAAACTCAAAGCGCTCAGGAGGCAGTTTCTCCATCCAGAGGTCCAGGTTATTATAGCGGTTTATCAGAAAGTTTATTTCGCCGTCTGTCAGCTTTTTTAGCTCACCCAAAGGTTTCACTTCCATAAACTTCAGGTCGATGCTCAGCTTGTAGTGCCGCTCCAGGCGTTTGAACTTATCTTTAATGGTAAAAATAAAAGGCTCCTCCACCACAAAATTGGCATTATAGAATTTCTCCAGAATGAGGGTGTAAGCCGATATGGTTTGCCTGAAAAGCAGTGTTTTTAGGTCTAAGTTTAGTTTTTCGGTATAATTGCCTCCGCCGAGCAGCTTCAGTTCCTCGAGTTTAGGAGTGGCATAAAAACTCTCGAACTGAAAAGGAACCACCACCGCCTTCAGGTCATTTTCCCAGAGCGCACTCGGAAAAATATCTTCCATCAGAATATCGATGGTGTTAATATGTTTGTCAATAATAGAGACATCCTCTATCGGCTCCAGCAGTTCGGGCGTTTGGCGCAGCAGGGTGGCAAGCTCAATAATACGGGCCACGTTGCAGTTCGGGTCTGTGTCGGCCTTGGTCTCCCAGTAGGAGATAAGCGTAAACAGGCTGAGTGTGGTCTTGAACGGGAACTTGTCCACGCTCAACAGCACCTCATCGTTATTCGTGATCGAAACCACAGTTTCCTGCAGACTGCCTCTTTTATCTCTCATGCACAAATGTTGAAGGTATTATAATAATAAAGGTATGGAAGGAGGAATAGGAGGCAACCTGATGGCCGAAGTACTTATGAACCTTTATAAAGCCGCAACAGCTATTCATTGTTTCCTAAAGCATTCGTCCGCTTCTTTAATGGAGCTTTACCTTGTTTAGCTGCCTTTTTATAGCCTCGTCTTTGGTGCTTTAAACGTTACTCAGCGTAAAAAGTATCAAATAATTTGCAGATAACACGTTATAATAATGTTACGGACAGCAGCCGCTGCGGCTGTTGGGTTTAACCCATATAAGAGCCGATCTATGTATTCTGGCATAATATTTATTGATTAGACAACTGTAGTGATAACTATAAGAGTTTAAAACTTATTCTAACATGAACATAAAACTAAAGCTGATGCTGGTGCTACTGCTGGCCGTTTCGGGGCTGCAGGTGCAGGCGCAGACAAAATCGCAGATAGAGCGCGACCTGGAAGATTTAAGAGGCTGGCTATCGAAAAAAGCCAACCAGGCTGACAGCCTGACACGCGCAGAATGGCCGGCTATAAAACAGGAGTTTTTTACAAGAACCGAGAAGCTGGATAAAAATGCCGGTAAACTCTCTGACAACACAAAGCAGGAGTACGGGGAGCTGAAGAACCAGTACCGCGAGCTGGAGCAACAGAACGAGGAGGCCTACGGGCAACCGCTAAACCGCGAAGAGGCCGCCCGTTGGGAACGCGAACTAACAGGCACCAACAACATTAAAGCCATTAAAATGGTAGACCTCCGCGACCGGTACATTTATTTTATGGAGCAGGTGAGGGCCCGCCGCACCCGCTGGAGCCTCCGCGACTGGGACTATGCCGAGCATGTGTACCTGCAGCTCTCCGACCGCAAAGAACTGGTGCTGGATGCCTTGCCCAACGGCGACAAAATGAAAATTGCCGCCCTGCAGGTAGAGTTCAATACCTTGCGCAAAAGCCGCGATGTAAAAGACCGTTTTGAGAACAGGAAAAATTAAGGCGAAACAATAAGGCCAATCAATTATTTGAATAAAAACAGCCTTCCGAAGCAAATTTTGCCTAAAATTGCTAAGGGTTAACCTCTACCTGCTGCTGCAATAGACCTAACGAACAAGCCTCTGCTACAGATCCTGGCAGGGCTTGTTCGTTTTTTTATAGGCATACGGCAGCCAGCTTTCCCGCTACACAAAAATTTCCGGCTGCAGTCTCTGTGGCAGGTCAGTTCTGCCAAAAATACTTTACTTTTGCAGCCCCTTATATACAAAAAATTACAATATGCACATCGCGATCGTTGGCAACATAGGTGCCGGCAAAACCACGCTGGCAACAAAACTGGCGCATCATTTTAAATGGGATCTGTACCTGGAGGCTGTAGACAATAACCCCTACCTGAAAGATTTTTACGATGACATGGAGCGCTGGGCCTTTCACCTGCAGGTGTTTTTCCTGAACAGCCGCTTTAACCAGGTGCAGCAGATTCAGGCCAAGCCGGGGCACGTGATCCAGGACCGCACCATTTATGAAGATGCTTTCATTTTTGCCAAAAACCTGCACCAGTCTGGCCTCATGAGCACCCGCGATTTCGATAACTATTTTGCGCTGTTTCAGTCGATGATCAGTATGGTGAAGCCGCCCGACCTGATGATTTACCTGAAGGCCGACCTGCCCAAACTGATCGGCCAGATAGAGAAGCGCAACCGCGAGTACGAAAACAACATTCGCCTGGACTACCTGCGCAACCTGAACGAGCACTATAACAGCTGGATGAGCACCTATAATCAGGGCAAACTGCTGGTGGTAGACGTGAACAACATGGATTTTGTAGCAAGCCACGACGACCTGGGACTGATTATAGAGCGGATACAAAGCGAGTTGTTTGGCCTGTTTTAACTGCAGAGCTTTGCAGGAGCCGCTGTTTGCTACTTTTAGCAGGCAGCGGCTTTTTTATGCCTGCTACCAGATTTCCCCCTGCCATTACCCTTGGCTAAAAAACTCTGAATTTCTATTGAAAGGGCATTTTCATTAGAATAATTGATGATTGTTAATTATAGGTTGTTGAATGGTTAAATTGTTCGATGGTTAAATTGTTAACTCGTTGATTTGATGAATATTGAATGTAGGATTGAGTGAATGAAAAACGAGCTTTTAACTCATAACTTATACCTCTTAACTCCTGAAATGGGCTACTATCTAAGTTAAGCATTCATAACAAATCAGCCACTCCTAACTAACAAACGGATGAAAATGCTTCTAAACAGGCCATTGAAGTGCCTTTTTCAACGTTCCTGATTTTGAATTTCTAATTTTTAATTTGGCGAAGCTCTAAACATCTAAACCGGCTTTTTCAGTGTAAGTTTTTTCTTTCGGAGCGAAACATTATAATTTAGTATATTGCTTACCGAACGTTAGTTCAGATTTTACCGGGGCTGCCACCTATTCTGCTGTTTTTAGCTTAACGCAGAACCAAAACGCCAGTCGTGGTTTTCCTTTTACATCAGCATTTAAAAATTTACCTGCAGCAGGCGCCTGCTGTCCGGCAGGTAGGTGGCTGCTACCATACTAATTTTGTATAACCTAATCAGGAGAACTGCTCCTGTAATACCTTTCTATGATAAAAAAACTACTTCTGATCGGTCTTGTATTCAGTATGTGGACGAGTGCCACTGCCCAGCAGCAGGACCTGAAACTCTGGTACGAGCAACCAGCTACCATCTGGACAGATGCGCTACCTGTCGGTAATGGTCGCCTGGGAGGCATGGTCTTTGGCAGGCCTCAGGAAGAGCTTATTCACCTGAACGAAGAAACCCTGTGGTCTGGTGGGCCGGCCAATTTAAACCCGAACCCTCAGGCGCCGGACTACCTGCCGCAGATTCGGGAAGCCCTTTTTAAAGAAGATTACAAAACTGCCGCAGAGCTATGCCGGAAACTGCAGGGCCTTTATACGCAATCGTATATGCCCCTCGGCGATCTTATAATAAAGCACAACTTCACAAGTGAGCCTACAGCCTATTACCGCGACCTCGATATAGCCACTGCCACAGCACTTACACGTTTTACCGTTAATGGCACTGAGTATACCCGCGAAATTCTGGCTTCTGCCCCCGACCAGATTATGGTTATCCGCCTGAGATCAAGTAAAAAGGGCCAGCTTACCTTCAGTGCCAGCACCAAAAGCCAGCTTCGGTTTAAAAATGTTGCAGCTGGCAAGCAGGAACTGGTAATGCACGGGGAGGCACCCTCGCACGTAGAGCCAAGCTATGTTAATTCGCCTAACCCTGTTGTGTACGATGCCGCAGATAAGTGCAAAGGCATGCGCTACGAATTGCGCTTAAAGGCAAAGCACAAAGACGGTAAAGTATCTGTAAACGAAGCAGGGCTGCATGTTAACGGAGCAACAGAAGTGGTGCTGTACATCTCGATGGCAACCAGCTTTAACGGCTTCGATACCTGCCCAGACAAAGACGGCAAAGACGAGTCAGCGCTGGCACAGGCTTACCTGAACAAAGCGTTCGCTAAAAGTTTCGATGCCATTAAAAAGGCGCATATTGCCGATTACCAGCAGTTTTTTAACCGCGTTACGTTCTCCCTGAACCACAACCCTGCAGTAAACAAACCAACTCTGGAGCGGCTGATGCGCTACACCGACGGAGCCGATGACCCGGCCCTGGAGTCGCTTTATTTCCAGTACGGGCGCTACCTGCTCATTTCGAGTTCACGTGAGGGAGGCATACCAGCTAACCTGCAAGGCATCTGGAACCCACACCTGCGCGCGCCCTGGAGCAGCAACTTCACGACCAACATCAATGCCCAAATGAACTACTGGCCTGCCGAAATGGCTAACCTCTCGGAGATGCACCGGCCTTTTCTGGAGCTGATCGGGCAAACGGCCAAAACCGGCCGTGCAACAGCTAAAAACTTTTACAACGCCAACGGCTGGGCCGTGCACCACAATTCCGATATCTGGGCTACCTCAAACCCCGTTGGCAACCTCGGCGATGGCGACCCCATGTGGGCGAACTGGTCGCTTGGCAGCCCCTGGTTAAGTCAGCACCTGTGGGAGCATTACAGCTTTACCGGCGACAAGGCTTTTCTGAAAAATACAGCTTACCCGCTTATGAAAGAAGCCGCTCTTTTCTGCCTCGACTGGCTCGTGGAAGACAAAAACGGGTACCTGGTTACGGCTCCGTCTTCTTCACCAGAAAATATGTTTATAACCGAAACCGGCCAGAAAGGTATTATCTCGGTGGCTACCACCATGGACATGTCTATTATCTGGGACCTGTTTACCAACCTGATGGAAGCCTCTGAAGTACTGGGCACCGATGAGGATTTCCGGAACATGATTGCTGAGAAAAGAGATAAGCTTTACCCATTGCAGATCGGGAAAAAAGGCAACCTGCAGGAGTGGTTTAAAGACTGGGAAGACGAAGATCCGCAGCATCGGCACGTGTCGCACCTGTTTGGTCTGCACCCTGGACGGCAGATCTCACCCATCCATACGCCCGAGTTTGCGCAGGCAGCCAGAAAAACCCTGGAGCGGAGAGGCGACGAAGGCACCGGCTGGAGCATAGCCTGGAAAATAAACTTCTGGGCCCGCCTGCACGACGGTAACCATGCCTACAAACTGATCCGGAACCTGCTGCACCTGACGGGTCTGGAAGGAACCGAGTACGCAAAGGGCGGAGGCTCTTATTCGAACCTGTTCTGCGCGCACCCACCCTTCCAGATAGATGGCAACTTTGGCGGTATAGCCGGCATGGGTGAAATGATGCTACAAAGCCACGCCGGTTTTCTGCACCTGCTGCCTGCCATGCCAGACACCTGGAAAGACGGCAAAATTACAGGTTTACGTGCCAGAGGCGGTGTAGAGGTTGATATGGAATGGAAAGATAACAAGCTGCTATGGGTAAGCTTTAAAAGCACAGCTGGCACAACAACAACAACAAAAGTACGGTATGGCGATAAAACCATAGACCTGCAGCTAAAGCCGGGGCAGGTGAAAAAACTGAAAGGCAACCTGGAGGGGTAGCCGCAGAAAGGTCACCGGTTATTACCTGTGGAGCCATCGTTACGCTGCCACACTCCAG
Source organism: Pontibacter qinzhouensis (assembly GCF_008017455.1). GTDB lineage: Bacteria > Bacteroidota > Bacteroidia > Cytophagales > Hymenobacteraceae > Pontibacter > Pontibacter qinzhouensis. Next base: position 18,360 of record NZ_VRTY01000054.1, read on the forward strand.
GCAACTGCAGTGCCAGCAACATAGTACACTTCTGCCTAACAAAAACTAACTGTAAGCTACCTCCTTATGCAGCACATCACAAAGTTAATTCTGCTCTTGTCATTGTTTCTTCTGAACAGTTATTCGTTTGCGCAGCAAGGCACTGGCAATAGCTTAAAAGGCGATTTAAAGGTACACGACCCCGTTATGATAAAGCAGGGCGATACGTATTATGTGTTTGCAACAGGCAGAGGCATCTCCATTAAAACATCTAAAGACCGTGTAAACTGGCTCAACGCTGGTCGTGTGTTCGATTCGACCAGCCTGCCAGCCTGGCATCGGCACGACATCCCGGACCAGAACGGCCACCTCTGGGCACCTGATATTCATTATGCAGATGGCAAGTACCACCTCTACTACTCTGTTTCTGCCTGGATGAATTTTAATTCCAGCATCGGCTATGCCACCAATACCACACTAAACCCCAACGACCCTGCTTACAACTGGATAGACGAAGGGCAGGTAATCAGCTACAAAAACGGGGGAGAGGGCGTAAACGTAATCGATCCTAACGTGTTTATCGACAAAAACGGGAAAAAGTACCTGGTTTATGGCTCCTACAAAGCAGGTCTGCGAATAGCCGAGCTGAACCCCAAAACAGGCAAACTTTTGAAACCAGAACCTGACCTCACCACCCTCACTACCTCGCTGGGCGAAGGCGTGTATATTGTAAAAGGGCCTGCTTATTATTACATATTTGCATCGAGAGGGAAATGTTGTGCCGGTCTAGAAAGCAATTACCAGATCGTGATGGGCCGCTCTAAAACCCTGCAAGGGCCATACCTCACAAAAGATGGCAAAAGCTGGATCGATAATAACTACACAGTGTTGCTGGCAGGCGACCACGAAGAACCCGGCAGAGGGCACAACGGCATCTTCGCGGAAGGCGACACCACCTACCTGGTTTACCATGCCTACACCCGCTCAGCCAATGGCACCTCTTTGCTGAACATAAAACCTCTTTACATGGATGAAGACGATTGGCCCAGCCTGGACCCAGCCAAGAAGCCTTTCAAAATGGATAAGTTTAACAAGAAGCTGTTTATCGGGAAATAAGTTGCTGCTCCGGTTCCTGCTGCTCCTGAGGCCAGCAGCATGTAAGAAAAATTACTTAAACAGTCGCTGTGTCTTACCCACCTGCTGCATCCATTCCCGCGTCATGAGTTCGTGGCCGGCTACGGTGGGGTGTATGCCATCCCAGATCCAGTACCTGGCAGGAGCCTTTGCCAATGCTTTATCAAAAACCTGCTGAAACGGAACAAATACCGCCTGATAGTCGGCTGCCAAACGTTTAACAGCAGCTTGCCTGGTCACAACATCCGTATGCCAGGCTTCCCAGTTTTGCTGCACCGGACCTACGGGTAAAATAAAGGGCTCACAAAGCACCAGCAGTACGTCAGGGTTCTGTTGTTTGGTTTTTTCCAGAAGTTCCCTGTAAACGTTTTCGAACTGCGCTACCGGCACTGCCTCTTTCTGATGCACGACAGAGGCTGCATCGTTAATGCCAACCAGTATACTTAGCACATCTGGTTTCAGGTTTAGCGTGTCTTCCTGCCAGCGTTTTGCCAGGTCGGTAATTTTATTTCCGCTGATGCCCCTGTTAAAGAAGGAAATATTTTTTGCAGGATGATCGGCACCAACACGGCTCGCAATCGAAAAAGCGTAACCATGCCCCATAATATGATTCGGGTCCTGGTTACGGCCACGGTTGCCATCAGTAATAGAATCACCCTGAAAAAGAACGGTTAATCCTTTAGCTGCTTCTGCTTCGGCAGGTAACGCTGCAGCTAGTAACAGGTGTGGCAAAGATGCTGTTGCACTTGCCAGTGCCATTTTCTTCAGAAAACTCCTTCTGTTGGAGGTTTGGTGTGTCATAGGGTAAGGGGCTGATAATGCAGCTGTAAAAGGCAATATATATACAAGTTACAAATATCCAGCAATGTGTCAGGCCTTGACTTTAAAAATGCAAAAAAGCTTCTGAAGGGCATTTTTATTTGAATAATTGTAAATCAGAACCGAAATGCCACCTGATGCTGCCTTTGCCTTCGCGCCTCTTCTTCTCTGAAAATTGCACCAAGATAGCACAGGATAGTTTTCTGATTGATAAGTTCTAACTTTAAAATAAATTAACAAACGGTAGTTTTTATTTTATGCATTGCCTGGCAACACAAGTTTATCAAACCCTTGACTAAATACTCCAAGAAAGCTTTTTGGAGACCATTTTCATTTAAATAATTTGATCGTTTCAAGCGTGAAATGCTTGGGTATCTAAGTTTAAGAGAGGAGAAGAGCTGGAACGAAAGATGGTATCCTGAAAGTGGACTGAGCCTAGTAAAGCATGTTTGATTTGAAATTGTCTCTTGCCAGCGCCTCCTTTTGCTGAAGATAAAAATTTGATGCTTCGAAAAGTGTGCGGACAAGGGGCAGCCCAAGCAGGTGCGAAGATAAGTAACCAACTACTTTAGGTCTAACATTCAGAGTATAACATACCAACATGCTGCAAAAAATAAAATGTGCCTTCACAATCGGAATACTGATAAGTGCTTCGGTATTATTTACTGCTGGTGCGCATGCCCAGATCGGGAACCGCTTTCCTTCTGAAAAGAAAATGGTGAAAGACCCCGTTACCGGCACCATGCTCACCTTCCTGACGAGCACCCCACACGGCGATTCAAAAATTTACCCTACGCACCCGCAATGGACATCGGACGGGCAATGGCTTATTTTCAGGTCTGGCCGCGTGAAGGGAGAGGCGTTGGCGGTGCACGAGAAGACTGGCGAGATGGTGCAGGTAACAGAAGGAGGCTATGCCGGTATGCTGAACATCGCCCAAAAATCGATGAAGCTCTATTTTATGCGGAACCTGCCGGGAAATGAAGAGCAGCCGCGCCAAAACCGGCCACTCGAGATTGTGGAAGTAGACCTGGCCAAACTTTTTGCCGACAGCAAAGCCGGAAAAGTAAAAGCAGCTGCAACCTATCAACGCGTGTGCGGCACCACTCCACCAGAAATGGGTGCCGGTGGCGACATGGCTCTCGATGCCGACGAAGAATGGGTGTACTTTAGGGTAGGGCAGGAGGAGGCGGCACGTCACCTGGCTCAGAACACCAAAATTGAAACGAACTTTGGCCCCCGCAATATGGGCGCGGGTCCCTCGGGGCTGGCTGCCATGAACGTTAAAACCGGTGCCCTGAAACATGTGGTCTCGGTGCCGTTTCAGGTAGGCCACATCCAGACAAACCCATGGGTGCCGGGCGAAATTATATTTTGCTGGGAAACCGGCGGTAAATCGCCGCAACGCACCTGGACGGTACAGGCCGATGGCGCTGGCCTGCGCCCGCTGTACCCCGAGTCGGAGTACGAGTGGGTAACGCATGAGGCGGTAATTACACAAGATGAGGTGGCTTTTGCCATTATGGGGCACCGGAAGGTAGGCACTGGCAGTGCAGCAGCTACCGCCAGCGCTGCCAGCGACCCTACAAACCCTGGGCAGGAGGCTGGCTGGGGACCCTCTGGTACCCGCGAGAAACCAACCGGGCTGGGTATTGTGAACCTGAGAACCCGCGAAATGACCATTGCCGGCCAGACTCCGAGCGGTAGCGGGCTTTGGCACGTGCACGGCTCCCCAGATGGCAAATGGGCCGTTGGCGACGATTTTTCGCGCAGCGTTTACCTCATAGACCGGCACACCCGCGAAATGCTGATGCTCACCACCGGCCATAAAACAACTGCAGCCGATCACCCGCACCCCACCTTCAGCCGCGACGGTACCAAATTTCAGATTCAGTCTGCTATGCTCTCAGAAGACAACCGCTCCATGAATATTTGTATTGTGCCGGTGCCGGATGCTTGGCTGAAACGAACGCATAAATCAGCCAAAAAATAAACGCTCCGCACGAAGCTGCAAAAGCAAATGAACGGTTGCCACACAAATCTCTGAATTTGTGGAGCAATCGTTTTTGCTTTTGCACCCTTTCTAATTATTCATTTACAAATCTTTCTCCTATTTCCCCTCCTGTGCATTTTTTTATATCTTCCTACCGGAAAAATAAAACGAGCATCTACTACACATGAAACCGAAACACATTTTAGCCGCTACTGCCCTGGCCCTTATCAGCATGGGGTGTAGCAGCCAGAAAACAGCTGAAACCCAGGAGGAAGAAATAGCGCAGAATGAGGCAACAGCCGGGCTGCAGGAAAAATTGGGCATGTACACCACTGTGCGCCTCACAGCCGACCTGAGCCACCTAAGCGACCGCGAACGCCAGATGATTCCGTTGCTGATACAGGCAGGCGAGATCATGGATGAACTGTTCTGGCACGAAGCCTATGGTAAACGCGACTCGCTGTTAAACGCCCTTACTGATGATGCGGCAAAGCAATTCGTGAAAATTAACTACGGCCCCTGGGATCGCCTGAGCAACAACGAACCGTTTATTGAAGGCATAGGGCCCAAACCTGACGCTGCCAATTTCTACCCGCACGACATGACGAAGGAAGAGTTTGAGCAAGCCGACCTGCCTGAAAAAACGAGCCAGTATACTTTTCTGCACCGCTTGCCAAGTGGTAAGCTTATAACTGTGCCGTACCATGTGCGGTTCAGGGAGCAGGTAGAACGGGCATCGGATCTGTTGCGGGAGGCTGCAACTCTCGCCGATGAGCCTGGCCTTAGAAAATACCTGAACATGCGCGCGCAGGCACTACTCACCGATAACTACCAGGCCAGCGACCTTGCCTGGATGGACATGAAAAACAATACCATTGATGTAGTGATCGGCCCGATAGAAACCTACGAAGATAAGCTCTTTGGCTATAAAGCTGCTCACGAGGCCTATGTGCTCATCAAAGACATGGCCTGGAGCAAGCGCCTCGAAAAATATGCTGCCTTTTTGCCTGAGCTTCAGAAGGGGCTGCCTGTTGGTGCTACTTACAAAAAAGAAATGCCCGGTTCCGATGCCGACCTGAATGCCTACGATGTGGTGTATTATGCCGGCGACTGTAATGCAGGTAGCAAGACCATTGCCATAAACCTGCCAAACGACGAGGAAGTGCAGCTTCAGAAAGGTACTCGCCGTTTACAGCTCAAAAATGCCATGCAAGCCAAGTTCGATAAAATTATGAGGCCCATTGCCGATGAGCTTATTGTGGCGGACCAGCAGCAGCATGTAACCTTCGACGCTTTTTTTGGAAATACCATGTTTCATGAAGTGGCGCATGGGCTTGGCATTAAAAACACCATAAATGGCAAAGGCACCGTGCGCGAGGCACTTAAAGAACATGCCTCTGCGCTGGAAGAAGGCAAAGCCGATATTCTGGGGCTTTACATGATTTCGCAGCTGCACACCAAAGGAGAAGTAGATGGCAGCCTCGAAGACTACTACACCACGTTTCTGGCAGGTATTTTCCGGTCGGTGCGTTTTGGAGCAGCCAGTGCACACGGCAAAGCTAACATGGTCCGGTTTAACTTCTTCAGAGACCAGGGCGCTTTCTCCAGAGATGAGCAAACCGGCAAATACCGTGTAGATTATGTGAAGATGCGCAAAGCCATGAACAAACTTTCCGAGCTGATTTTAACTTTACAAGGTAACGGCGATTATGCAGGTGTGGGCAAACTTCTGAATGAGCAGGGCCAGATAAGCTCCCAGCTGCAAGCCGACCTCAATCGCCTGAGCAGCAAAAATATTTCGGTCGATATTGTTTTTGAGCAAGGCGTAGAAGTGCTGGGCCTTAAGTAAGTTAAGAGTTAAAATTTGGAGAAATTCTCTCACTCAAAATTTCTTCAACGCAACAATTCAGCCATTTAACAATTTGGCCATTCAACAATCAACAACTAACAGTCTGTAACAAGCAATTATTCTAACAAAAACAGCCTCCAAAAGCCAAAACAGCTCTTAAGATCCAAGGGTACAACACTAGAGTGCCAGGAAATTGGAATTATGCAAAATGTTGCAGTATTATTGGGCGAGAGCTACATCTTTTTGGTGTAGCTCTTTTCTTTTTTAGTGTAGTAGGCGGTGCAGCTCTTGTTATAAGTAGTGCAATTAAAATTATAGTAACCTAATGATAATAAAAAGAGTAAGTTATCTTTCCAAGTATTTATAAATCAGATTTTTAATTTAACTGCAAGTGATGAAAAGCTTTTATGAATTCAATCCAGACAGTCCTCAGGAACGGCAGGAAAGAGAAAAAATGCATCCTGAGTTATCTAAATTTCACATTGCACTCCGCGAGGAGTTAGGTGAAGAAGAGTATTCCTGTTTTTACAGTGCAGAAAAGGAAAGTTTCAAACCTTTTATGATCCCAAACCAATCCTATAAACCTACATGGATCCAAGCTTAAATACAGCATTTCAGAAATGAAAGGGTAGACCTAATAAACGGTTTACCTTTTTTTATGCCCGTAGCTTTTAATGGCTGCTGCTATTGCCACTTCAAAACCAGCTTTATGTACCAGCTCCTACGCCTGCAACTGTTGCAATACCAGCTCAGCGGCTTCCTCACCAACAAGCGAGCCAATGGCCACGCCCATACCAGATAAGCGTACGGCGCAAACCATGCGCTCCTGCACCTGCTGCACCAGGGTGGTTTTGGCAGGCCCCATCCCCATAATGCCACTCCAGCGCTGCTCCACCTCAAAAGCAGTACCTGGCAAAATAACAGTTTTCAGTAGCTCCTCCAGCTGATTTTGGACCAGCCCTGTCAGGCCGAGGGTGCTGGTTTCCTCTGCCGCGAAATCGAGGTTACGGCCTCCGCCAAACAACACCCTGTTGCCAATGTTCCGGAAGTAATAGTAGCCTCTGTCGTAGTGGAAGGTACCCTTTAGTTTAAGATCGGGGATGGGTTTTGTAAGCAGAACCTGGGCACGGGCGGGTACAACATGTAGTTGTGGCAAAAGCTGCTGTGCCAAGCCATTAGTAGCTACAAGAACAGCCTTAGCCTGTAGGTTAATTTCCTGGGTGGTAGTGGCAATAACTGAGTTCTCCTTTGGGTGGAGTGCCTGCACCTCTAAACCATTTAGCACCAGTACGCCCTGCGCCTGCACTTTTTGCGTAAGCGCCAGTATCATTTTACCAGTGTCGAGCTGCCCTTCTACTACACTCTCGAGCAGGTGCTGCACCTTTCTGAAACCAAAAAGCTTTATTTTTTCATCGGCTTGCCGGTAGGTGGTTGGTAGGCCTGTAATAGCAGACAGCTGTTTGTTCAGGTAAGGCAGCTTTTCGGCGCAGGCCTCATACAGGGGCTTCTTATCGAAGAGTTCATAACCACCCCATTGGTGGAAGTCGAGGGTAGCATCGCCGAGGTGCTGGCGTAGGCGCTGCAGTCCGCGCCACCGTTTTTCCACCAGCGCAAACACTTCGTCTTCGGTGTGGTGCTCCAGGTCGTCCAGCAACTCAGAGGGGCTGCCAAAGCAGGCGAAACCAGCATTTTTAGAGCTTCCGCCTGTAGGCAACAAACCTCGCTCGGCTACCAGCACTTTTAGCTTAGGTTGCGCCTGTTTCAGGTGCAGAGCAGCCGTAAGCCCCACAATGCCGCTCCCGACAACGAGCACATCGATGTTGCTGAAATAGGTTTCCTTTTCCCAGAAGCTAAGCTGCATGGTACGTTAATTGTCCTGGCGGAAGTAGGGATGGCTGTAGTGGCGGGCTGTTGCCTCGTCAATCAGTTCGTAGCTGGTGAGCATAATCTCTCTTTCGCCGGAGTTCATAGCTTTTACAAACAGGCCTTCCGGTGTTTCATAAATAGCGTAATTGTGCTGGCCGAAAGGGTAAAGGTTGTTGCTTCTCAGGATGGTGGCCTGCGTCAGGTCTGCTTCCTGGCCTGTGCTGGTTTTAACAATGTAGCGGCTTTTGCTCATAAGTCTTCTGTCAGGATGTTGTGTAAGATAGCACTAATTTCAGGGGCGCGGTCCATCACCATCAGGTGCTCGCCTCCTTTTACGATGTACATGCCGGGGCGCTGCCGCAGGGGCAATACTTTGTCGGCGGTGCCGTGCAGGTGCAGCAGGTTTGGCAGCGGTTCTTTTTGCCGCCAGGCCAGTAGTTGCTCCAGTGCCCAGCGCAGGTAGTTTTCGTCTATATCTAATATTACCTGGCGGAGCAGTTTTTTCTCGGCTGGCGAGTGGGCTCCAAAAAAGAACGGTGCGAGCGGCAGAAAACTTTGCAAAACCTTTAGCGGAATGTAACGCTGTAGCTTCAGTTTGCCTAAGGCTCTGTAATACCAGGGCAAAGCAGCACTCTGGGCAAGGCTCGATATAATAATGAGCTTCCGGGGCTGAAGCAGCTTGGCAAGCTCAATGGCAATTACTCCCCCAAACGATAATCCGATCAGAATAGGAGTAGGAGCCGTAATTTGTGCCTTCAGCCGACCGGCATACTCCGCCAGCGACTCCTGAAGCGATAATGGAGCAATCCAGTCGAGGTGCTCAAAGGGCAGTTGCGGAGGTAACTTCAGAAACTGAAACATTCGCCAGTCGGCCCCTAACCCACTAATAAAGTAAATCTTATGTTGTTGGTTTTCGCTTTCTGCCTCCAATGTAGCCTTGGGTTTGGTTCTGCCTGCTCGTTTGCGTTTTGCAAAGCTAAGGCCTAATTTCGGAACTTGCTACTGTGCCGGCTTTTGTTGCAGGCCAATATACACACCGCCTTCCCTGATAGCGAGTGGGTAGATCGTGGCGTTTCTGGTTCTGTAGTCGCACTCTTTGCCGTTGTGCAGGCTGTAGCGGTAGCTGTGCCAGGGGCATACCACTTCGTCCAGGTAACTAAGTTTGCCTCGGCTCAGCGAATGGCCCATGTGCGGACAGGCATCTTGTATGGCAACTAACCCTGCAGCCGTATGTGCCAGACAGATTTCCTTACCTGCCACCGCGAGCAATTTTGTCTGCCGCAGTGGTACCTGCACTTTTGCTTCTTCCTCATTCTCAAAAACTTTGTGCCAGCTGTACTCCATCTGTTCAGGTAATTTGCTTCGTGCGTTGTTACATTAGAAATTAAAATGTTGAAAAAGCTTATCCATCTTTACATAACATTCCAGAAAATCAACCATTCAACAATCATTCAAATTATTCAAATGAAATTGGTCTTCAAAAGGGTTTTGGGCTAAAATGAGTCAAGGGTAAGTATGGCTGGCCGGACCTGGTATTACATACTGACTCTGATGGCTGTGGCGTAAGCCTGCACCGGATCCGACTCCATAATCGGGCCTTCGAGCCAAGCTTCTATTTTATAGCCTTCCCGGAGTTGTTCCAGTTTCAGAATTCCGCCGTTCTGGTCTTCCAGATGAGTTTTGCTGTCTACTTTGATGCTGGCTTTCTGATAAGTGTTGCTGGTTTCTTCCTGCGCCTCCACCAGAAGCACGGCCAGCGAGTTATCTTTATTTTTTGTAGTTGCCTTTTTTAAGGTTGTTATGTTACCTTCTATATCCGGAACGGTGTCAGGAATGCGGTTGGAAGTGTCGCCGGAGCAGGAAGCCAGCACAAATGCCAGCAGGTAAAGCAAGGGTGTTATTCGTTTCATGGTTGAGGTTTAGTCTTGAGTCGGGTGTTAAATTGGCGTAACGTACAGGCAGACACCAGGTTGTTCAGGTGCGGGGGAGAGTAGTAGCAAGCCCTTTTATGCCAGTTGTATTAGGCTGTGCCTGGCAACGTTCAGTTGTGTGCAAGTGCAATAGTGTCGCCTTTGTAGTCATGGTTGGGTTTGAGTTTCGCATTTGGGGTATTCTACTGCATAACAAAGCCGCATGTTGCAGAATTTGTCAGCAACATGCGGCTTTGTAACGAAAAGGGTATGTATGAAGTGGTTATGCCACTTTCAGATTAGATCCTGGTCGCTTCTTTTCGCTGTCAGATTTGGTTTCGGGTTCTGCTGGCAATACATATTGTACCAGATAATTGCCTCTTGTGCTCTTAACAGCTCTTGGCTCCTGCATTAGCACCACTTTAGCTCGTTGGCCTACCGTTAAAATGCCAATACCTTTTTGGCGGCAGATGGTCACCAGTTGCTGGGCCAGGTCATTGTTTCTGAAAGTAAGGCTGCTGATGGAGATTCCGAGCCACTGCTCATTTGCCGGAAAGAGGCTGAAATTTTCTACAATAGCTGCCAGCTTCTTTTTGAGTTGGTTTTTTTCTGCAATAGAATGCAGTACGAAGGTTACAAGAGCTGCAAAAACCGATACGCCGGCTGCTACTCCCCAATGTACCCGGTTATAAAGCAGAAAAGCTGTTGCTAAAAATACGATGGCTGTGGTCAGGTAACGAAATTTGCTGAGTCCGTTCTTTTTGTAGTGGGTGAGCAGGTGAGCTAGTCTATCCGAAGAAGCAGTAACTACAGCAGCACAGAAGGGAGTATTATCGACAGTGTTAAACAACAGTAAACCATCTAGTTCGGCATCGGCAGTTGTTTTAACATGGTGCTGTACCTTAATAGTTGCACCTGTATAAGTTGCGCTGTAGTGAGATTGAAGATAATTGTACGCAAAATCCTCAATTTTAGGGCTTCTATGTTTTGACATACTTGTCTAAAGGGAGATAGAGTATACTAGTAGAACGAATAGGTTTACTAATTAAGTCCGTTAGGGCACAACTTAGGCAGAAAGTGGCAATTCAATACGCGGCAAAAATAAAAAGGTGGGCGTATGAGGTAGTGTTTAAAGTGCCAAAAATATAAATCTAATTTAAAATAATCAATAAATATTTTTGTTATTACACTAGATGTAGGTAAAATCATGTTATGGGTGCAAGTACTTCCTCTTTCTGCTACTGCTTGAGTAACATTTAGTTCAGGTTTTTGTTTTAGAGTTTGGCTTTGGTTAAAGGCACCATAGTTGCATTTTTATATCAAAAGAAACCACTACAGCATTCAAAATAAAGCCTGACTGTTTTACCATTGAATATTTACTTAGATTTACTCCAACGTTACCACCTGCTAATTGGTTTTTAAGATAAATAAAGTCATGAGAATAATTATATTCTTTTTTCGTTGGTACTCTTTTGTGCTACTAATTGGTTTAAGTTCGGCCGTTTTGCACGCACAGGCACCCGAAAAACCAATAGCAGCCAAGTTATACCAGGACATAAAGAAGCTGAATGTTTTAGGTACCGCATTGTACATAGCTGCTCACCCCGACGACGAAAATACGCGCCTGATTGCTTATCTGGCCAACGAAGGGCTTTACAACACCGGTTATTTGTCTGTAACCCGTGGCGATGGTGGGCAAAACCTGATTGGGCCGCAGATACGCGAGGAACTGGGCCTCATCAGGACGCAGGAGCTGCTGCAGGCGCGCAGAACCGATGGCGGGCAACAATTCTTTACCAGAGCCAACGACTTCGGCTTCTCTAAAAACCCTCAGGAAACCTTTACCATCTGGGACAAGGAGCAGGTACTGGCCGATATGGTCTGGATAATCCGGAAATTCAGGCCTGATGTACTCATAACACGCTTCTCGCCACTTCCATCTGGCACGCATGGCCACCATACAGCTTCTGCCATACTGGCCGGAGAGGCGTTTGAGGCAGCCGGTGACAAAAAGCGCTTTCCGGAGCAATTAAAACATGTGGAGGTCTGGCAGCCGAAACGACTTTTATGGAACACCGGTGTGTGGTCTTTTAGGTCTGAACAGGAATTTGATGACTACGGATCTCAACTCCTGAAGCTGGATGTAGGAAAATTTAACCCGCTATTAGGTAAGTCGTACCCCGAAATTGCGGCCGAAAGCCGCAGCATGCACAAAAGCCAGGGTTTTGGATCGAGTGGCTCGCGCGGCAGTGCCATAGAGTATCTGGAGCACACCAAAGGCGAGAAGGCACAGAAAGAGCTTTTTGAAGGTATTAACACCAGCTGGAGCCGCATAAAAGGAGGCGAAAAGGTTGGTAAACTCCTGCAAAAAGCCGCCGATGAGTTTAAACCTCAGAACCCTGCCGCTGCTGTACCAGCACTACTCGCAGCCCGAACAGAGCTTCAGAAACTGCCCGATGGCCATTGGAAGCAGCTAAAACTGCAGGAGCTTGAGCAGGTGGTTAAACATGCCTTAGGCCTTTACCTGGAAGTTACAGCCTCCGATTATGCGGTAGCGCCCGGTGAGCCAGTGCGGCTGCAGATAGAAGCTATTAACAGATCGGCGGTGCCTGTAACGCTGCAGGGCCTTAAAATAGCTGTAACCGGGCACGACACCACGCTGGCAGTACCTTTGCAAGACAACAAAGCGCTTATGCTGTCGCTCGGCCTGAAGGCTCCGGCCACAGTGCCTTATACACAACCTTACTGGCTCCGAAAGCCAGGTTCAGTGGGCATGTATGTCGTAGAAGGGCAGCAGGAAGTAGGGCTTCCGGAGAACAGCCCGGTAGTGCCTGTAATATTTAACATGCTAATTGCAGGGCAGCCGCTACAATACACCGTGCCGGTTACGCACAAACGCACCGACCCTGTAGACGGCGAAGTGTATCGGCCTTTTACTGTTACGCCACCCGTATTTGTGAACCTGGCCGAGAAGGTATATATGTTTGCAGACCAGGCACCGAAGCGGGTACAGGTCCTGATAAAAAGCGGAAAAGCCGGTGTAACAGGAACTGTGGCGCTTTCGCTGCCGCAGGGATGGCGCTCTGAACCAGCCAGCTTCCCGGTCGATTTAAAAAGTAAAGGAGCAGAACAAACTGCCAGCTTTCTGGTGTATCCGCCACAGGGGCAGCAGGAAGTAACCATAAAAGCAGTGGCTACCGTTGAGGGTAAACCCTACAGCAAAGGCCTCAACATAATACAGTACAGCCACATTCCGGCACAAACAACTTTTCCGGAGGCAGAAGCGAGGGCGGTGAAACTGGAGCTACAGAAGCGTGGCGAAAAAGTGGGCTACGTGATGGGGGCCGGAGACGAACTGCCGGCTAACCTGCAGCAAATCGGCTACGAAGTTACCATTCTCAAAGATGAGGATATGAAACAGGAGATGCTGCGTCAGTTCGATGCTATTGTGCTTGGCGTAAGGGCCTACAACACCGTAGAGCGGCTGCGGCACCACCAGCCCCTGCTCCTGGAGTATGTGAAAGATGGCGGTAACCTAATTGTGCAGTACAACACATCGGCACGACTCGTCACCCCCGACATTGCCCCTTTCCCGCTTAAACTATCGAGCGAGCGGGTAACGGTAGAGCAGGCAGAAGTAAGGCTGTTGCGACCTGAGCACCCGGTGCTGAACATCCCTAACAAAATAACCTATAAAGATTTTGACGGATGGGTGCAGGAACGGGGGCTTTATTTCCCGAATGAGTGGAGCAAAGAGTTTGAGGCTATCTTGTCTTCTAACGACCCCGGAGAACCTGCCCGTGATGGTGGGTTGTTAATAGCTCCGTACGGCAAAGGACATTACATCTATACCGGTTATTCCTGGTTTCGGCAATTGCCGGCAGGCGTGCCAGGTGCTTACAGACTGTTTGCTAACCTCATCTCCCTGGGCAAAGCTGATACAACATCTGGTAAGGCATCTACTGCAACAGAGGTGCGTGGCAAGGCGCAGTAAGGCTTTTTCAAATATAAATTAAAAATTAAAATTATGATGGCGCGAGTGTCTTCGCTGATAGCTATTAGTCTTAGGCCTCAAGGCGTTAGAGAAGGTAAAGTGGAGAATGCACTTTCGCTGATCGTTAAACTGGAGAAGCATTAGTTCCCCACCCGCCATGCATACAGAAACTATGACAGAAGAAGAAAAGAAACAATACGAGGCAGACAGGCCACCCATACTCGGCAGTTGGAAACGGATTTACGCGTTGGTACTCGGTAACCTGGTAGCTACCATTCTTATCTTTTATCTGATAACCAGATTTTACGCATGAGTTTACCCGATTGGCTGGTATTAGCGGGTACGCTAGGCTTTATAGTAATTTACGGCATCTGGAAAACCAGAGGCAGCAAAGACATTGAAGGCTACCTGAAAGGCGACAACAGCATGAAGTGGTGGACCATCGGGTTATCCGTTATGGCTACCCAGGCCAGTGCCATCACGTTTCTGTCTACTCCGGGGCAGGCGTACGAAGACGGTATGCGCTTTATACAGTTCTATTTCGGGCTGCCTATTGCCATGGTCATCATTTCTGTTACCATTATTCCCATCTTTTACCGGCTCAAGGTGTTTACGGCCTACGAGTACCTGGAGAGCCGTTTCGACCTGAAAACAAGAACCCTGGCAGCACTTCTGTTCCTGATTCAGCGCGGGCTGGCGGCTGGCATCACCATTTATGCTCCTGCTATTATCCTTTCATCTATACTTGGCTGGAGCCTTACTGTCACGAATGTGGTTATTGGCCTGGCCGTGACTATCTATACCGTATCGGGTGGCACTAAGGCCGTAAGTGTAACGCAGAAGCAGCAGATGGCCGTGATGATGGGAGGCATGGTGGTGGCCGGTATTATGGTTGTTAGGTTCCTGCCTGCTGATGTGTCGTTTGGCGATGCCGTGGCGGTGGCGGGCAAGATGGGTAAAATGAACATTGTAGACTTTTCCTTTAACTGGGACGACCGCTATAACTTTTGGTCCGGAATTACAGGCGGGTTGTTCTTGTCGCTCTCCTATTTCGGAACGGACCAGTCGCAGGTGTCGCGATATATTGGGGGGCGCTCTCTGGCAGAGAGCCGGCTGGGGCTGCTGTTCAATGGCTTGTTCAAAATTCCGATGCAGTTCCTGATTTTGTTTATCGGCGTAATGGTGTTTGTCTTTTACCAGTTTAATCAGGCACCGGTATTTTTTAACCAGGAAACGAAAGCGAGAGCAGAGGCCACTGCCTACGCCGGTGAGCTGCGGCAGCTGGAAGAGCAGCACAAAGCCATTTCGGTGCAGAAGCAGGCGGTAGTGCGCGAGCTGGTTGGCAACATTAAAGCAGGAGACGACACAAAGGCAGATGCAACATCGGTCAGGGCACTTGAATTGGAGCAACAGGCGCGCGAAGTGCGGGCAGAAGTTAAAAGCGTTATACAAAAAGCCTTGCCTGATGCCGAAACCAAAGACACAGACTACGTTTTCCTGTCGTTTGTGACCAATTATTTGCCGGTGGGGCTGGTGGGGCTGCTGCTGGCGGTCATTCTTTGTGCGGCCATGTCGTCTTCTTCTTCGGAGCTAAATGCCTTGGCTTCTACTACGGTAGTAGATATTTACAAACGATCTTTTAAGCAGGATGGCGACGGTGCGCATTACCTTTTTGCCTCCCGGGTTTTTACCATAATATGGGGCAGTATAGCGATTATGTTCGCAACCTATGCCTCGCTGCTCGATAACCTCATACAGGCGATCAACATTATCGGCTCCATTTTTTACGGCACCATTCTGGGCGTTTTCCTGGTGGCCTTCTATTTTAAGTATATCAAAGGAAACGCTGTATTCATAGCTGCCTTACTAGCGGAAGCTGTGGTGCTTTACTGCCACTTCTTCACCGATATCGCCTTTCTGTGGTTCAATGTTATCGGGTGCGTGCTGGTCATCGTATTCGGTTTTTTACTGCAGCCACTGCTGCCGTCTGCTGAGAAAAACACCTGATAGTATTTTGTGTGATAAACTTTTGCTTCGGTCAGGGCAGAAGAAATAGAAGAAGGAGTACAGAGATTATTCCGCTAAAACATGTCGGGTAGAC
This sequence comes from Pontibacter qinzhouensis, assembly GCF_008017455.1. Taxonomy (GTDB): domain Bacteria; phylum Bacteroidota; class Bacteroidia; order Cytophagales; family Hymenobacteraceae; genus Pontibacter; species Pontibacter qinzhouensis. The sequence continues at coordinate 34,005 of NZ_VRTY01000054.1, forward strand.
CCTTGGAGGTTTTTCGAGGAAAATACTTTTGGAGGCCTTTTTCATTTGAATAATTAGAGGTGACAGCTAATTTACATTAGTGTTTTGCGGCAGGAAGCTACGAAGTGGGCACCTTTGCCAGGTGCACTAATTGAGGCTCCACTGTTCGAGCGTTCAGCGAGTTTGGAGCATCTTGATTTTTTTGGTTCTTTTTGTATCAAGACAAAAAGAACAAGAAAGCAGGCAATGAAACAGCTTCACTCAGCTATCACAGCAAGAAAAGGAACTATGCGAACTGAGAACCTAATTACCAGTAGCCACTGCTATCATATCTCGCCCATAAAATACCTCCTCTGGATGACAAAAGTGGATTGCGCAGGAGCAATAAGTACGATCGGCTACCGCACAACCATAGATGCCATCTATCAATTAAATTGAATTAAGTAGGTTAAGTTTATGAAATTAAAAACGATAGCGTTCGATGCCGATGACACCTTATGGATGAACGAAACTATTTACACGACAACGCACGGGCGCTTCGTGGCCATCCTGGAGAAATATGAGGAACCGGATGTGCTGCAGAAAAGGCTATACGAAACAGAGATCAAAAACCTGAACCTGTTTGGTTATGGCGTGAAAGGCTTTACGCTTTCCATGATTGAAACGGCAGTAGAACTGACGAAAGGCCAGATTACCGGCGATGAGGTGCACCAGATAGTAGCCTTAGGCAAAGACATGCTGACCCACCCGGTGGAGTTACTGCCCCATGTGGAGCAAACCCTGAAGCTGCTGCAAGAGTCTTACAACCTCATGATCATTACTAAAGGTGACCTTTTTGACCAGGAGACGAAGATTGCCCGCTCAGGCCTGGCCGATTATTTTGGGGGAGTAGAGATTCTGAGCGAAAAAAACACAGCCACCTACCAGCGGCTGCTGCAGCGGAACAATATAGAGGTATCTGACTTCCTGATGGTTGGCAACTCGCTTAAATCTGATATACTTCCTATCGGTGAGTTGGGAGCAAGCGCTGTTCACATTCCTTTCCATACCACCTGGGGCCACGAAATGGTCTCTCCTGAAAATATGCTGCATGTGCAGTACGAGGTGCTTCAGCACATAGGCGAACTGCCCGACAGGCTACCTTACATATTCCCGAGCAGGCAAATGGAAGGTATGATGGCCGATTTGTAAGGGAGTAGCCTCTGCTGCTGCTATACCTCCGATGGCCGGGGTTTGCGGCCCGCCACAATATAGACCAGGCTGCCACCTGCCGAAATGTATTCTCCTTTTTGTAGCTTCTGCTTCAGGGTAATTTTGTTGTAGAGGAGCTTTTGCCAGTAGGCATCGAACTTGTCTTTTTCGCCACCGCCTGCCATGTAGTAGTTCAGGTTGTCCTGGTAGTCGTAGCCCATGGCATCAGACTCTATCCATTGCAGCATTTGCTCTACCCGTAGCATTTTCTCCTGTGTGTCGTAAGGCGGAATAATGGATAAGGCTTTGTCCGAAATCCAGACTTTGGTATCGAGCAAGCCTTCTTTTAAGTATAAATCCGGAATAACGTCGCCCAGGGAGTTAAAGCCTTCGCCCAGCTGCTTTTTGCCTTTCTCTATCCGCAGCTTTATCTCCAGCACATCCAGGGTGCTTTCCACATCAAAATCGGTTTCGCCGTAGCGGTCGAACATGAGGTTGGGAACCAGGTTGTTAGGCTCCAGGGCCAGAATCCACCCGCCTGGTTTTGTAATCCGGATCATCTCCTGTATTACCCGCTGCGGATTTTTTACATGAATCAGGAGCGTCTGGCAAAGCGTCAGGTCAGAGGTAGCATCTGGCAAGGGAATATCGGTGGCATTGCCGACTTTAAAAACGTAGTTAATATCGTTTTGCTGGTAAATGCTCTTGGCCCGCTGCCGCGCCTCCTCAATGTACCCAGGTTCATAATCGACTCCATATACGGTGGCGCCATCGGGGAGGTAGCGCGAGAACTTAAAGCCCATCATGCCTTTGCCGCAGCCAATATCGACCAGGGTTTGCGTGTAGGGCAGGTGCAGGCGGTTGGCCAGCAGCTCCAGGTAGTCTTCATTCCACCAATACTCACGGGCAGGGCCCAGGTGTTCTTCTGAGTGTTGTTTTTCGTCTTCGTTATTCAAGTAAGGTTGTGTTTAAATTGTAAAAACAAAGCCCCTGGCATAGCAGGGGCTTTAGGTAAGAAGTTAAGCAAATGTTCCGGCCTGGTTATCTAAAAAGGTAGCACCAGGCACAGCAGGTCTTACTTCATTTTTTTCCACTCAGCTATCGATTTCTCATTCATGCGGATGTAAGCCTGCTCGTTGGCAGCTCTGGCACCTTCTAAAGATTTCTCGGCTGTTTTAACCGCGTTTTTGTAATCTTTCTGCTGTGCCTGCATGCGGGCCAGTGTGTAGAGCCAGTAAAAACGAGGGTCCTGGGCAGTGGCTTTTTTCATCCATTCGGTAGCTTGCTTCAGGTCTTTGTTTGTGTCGTAGTAGTAGCTGGCGGCAGAGGCATAGAGGCCTGGTGCCACATTGTTGCCTTTTACCACCTGCTCCTGAATCTGGGCCATTACTTTGCTGTCTACGTCTGTTTCTATGGTAAACGAGGCAACGGTATTATCCCACAGCAGTTCTACGTCTGCAGCGTTACTTTTCAGGTTTGCAAAGTTGATGGTAAAGCTCTCTGCCCGGCGTGGGTTTTTCTCGGCTTTTACGGTAAAACGAAGCTGGTCTTCTTCCTGCTTGTACTCTTTGCCACCATCGCCCCAGTGCTTCGTGTTTTTATGAAGGATCACCGTCCAGACGTTTTCTCCCGGAATGGTATAAAGTGCGTATTCACCGGCTGGTACTTTGTTGCCCTGGATAGAAACCTCGTCGCTGAAGGTAATTTTAGTTGATGCATTGGCTCCTGTTCGCCAGATAGAACCGTAAGGTGCAATTTCAGCGCCAACAGAACGACCTTTCAGCGATGGGCGTGAGTAATTTACTGTTACATCGGTTAAACCAACTTTCTGAGTTACAGTAGAGGCCGGGCTGGCAGCTGGCATGGCAATCTGAGCCTGGGCTGCACCTGCACCTAGCAAAAGGGATGCTGATAACGCGAAGCCAATTATTGTGTTTTTCATAATACTTTTAAGTTGAAGGATGTCTTTTTCCGGCAGTAATATTACGAAAAAGATCGTGCTAAAACCAGTGCTGCCACCCTCTTAAGCAAGCAGAAATTATGCCCGAAGAGCCAGGAGAAGGATATAAGTTTTTCGAGAATTACCTTTAAGGATTTAACCGACTGATTGTTAGTCTGCTAACTCAATTCAAACTGCAATCTTAGCAGGTTGGCGTAAATGCCGTTGTCGTTCATAGAGAGTACCTCGTGCGGACCTTCTTCTACAATTTCGCCTCCGTCTATCACCAATATTTTGTCTACTTTCCGGATCGTGGCCAGGCGGTGTGCGATAACGATGGTTGTCCGGTTTTGCATCAGCTCGTCCATAGCCTGCTGCACCAGGTGCTCCGATTCAGAGTCGAGAGAGCTGGTGGCTTCGTCTAGTATCAGGATGGCAGGGTTCTTCAGAATGGCGCGGGCAATGGCGATGCGTTGCCGCTGCCCACCAGATAGTTTAATGCCGCGTTCACCTACCAGCGTCTCAAGCCCCTCCGGAAACGACTGAATAAACTGCCAGGCATTTGCTTTTTTAGCGGCCGCTATTACTTCTGCTTCGGTGGCTCCCGGTTTGCCGTAGGCAATATTTTCGCGGATGCTGCCACCAAACAGCAGTACCTCTTGCGGCACAATACCAATGTTGCCGCGCAGGGTACTCAGGTCGAGGTTCTGTATGTTGTGCCCGTCTATGGTAATGCCGCCACTGCTCACATCGTAGAAGCGCATGAGCAGCTGCACTATAGTAGACTTGCCCGCACCACTTGGGCCTACAAGTGCTATTTTCTCGCCGGAGCGGATATTGATATTTATATCGCGGAGCACCTGCAGGTCTGGGCGCGTAGGGTAGGAGAAGGCCACGTTGTGGTAGCTGATGTCGCCGTGCAGTTTCGGCACCGGAGCCTGCAGGTTGCGGTGCCGGTTGGTCGGTTCTTCTGCTTCCGTCAGTATTTCCAGAATTCGCTCTGTGGCTCCCAACGAGGTTTGTACTTTGCCATAAAGGTCGCCGAGGCCACCTACAGAGGCACCGATAAAGACAGTATAAAGTACAAACGAGATCAGGTCGCCTGGCAATATCTCGCCTGTGGCAACAAGTGTAGCACCATACCAGATTACCAGAATGATGCCGCCAAACAAGCCAACAATTATAAATGAAATAAACGCACCACGATAATAAGAGGCCGAAAGTGCTGTTTTAACGGCTCTGGCCAGGGTAGTCTTGTAGCGGTTTACTTCAAAAAGTTCGTTTGTGAATGCTTTTACTGTGTTAATGGCCTGCAAAGTCTCCTCCACAATAATGTTGGTTTGAGCCAGTTCGTCCTGCGTTTTTTTAGAGAGGGCCTTAATTCTTTTCCCAAACACAAAGGCAAGCCCCACCAACACCGGAAACGTAGCCAGCATAAACAGCGAAAGTTTGATGGAGGTCCACATAATAATGGCGACACCTACTACAAGCGTCATGACCTGCCGGAACAATTCTGCCAGCGTTATCGACATGGCATCCTGCACCTGCGCCACATCGGTGGTAATGCGGCTGGTAATTTCGCCTACCCTGCGTTTCTCATAAAATGAAATTGGCAGCAGCATAAACTTGCTGTAGAGGTCGCGACGAATATCGGCAACAGCATTTTCGCTTACCTGCGCAAAAAAGTATACCCTGAAAAATGAGAAGATTCCCTGCAGCACCATAACGGCAAAAAGGCCTAGTGCAATCAGGTTTATGTTTTCAAAAGAAGTGGAGGAAGCGCCTGCAGAGGTATCGAAAAGCTTACCGACCAGGTAAGGGAAGCCCATAAACGTGAGGCTGGAGAAAGTAAGAAATACCAGGCCAACAATAAACTTGTACTTGTAAGGAAGCACATACCGAAACACCCGGAGACTACGTTTAAAGCTTTCTTTTGTAATAGGTGTGCCTTTTTCTCCTTCAGGTGTTCCTTTTGGACCAAATCCGCGTCTTGCCATTAATCAATATTATTAGTACTTGTTATAGCTGCCCCAGTTCGGCTAAACTGTGGCAGCAGAAGCGTGTGATCTTAATAACAGTTAAAACTTATATTAAATGCCACATTCCTGCAAAATATTTCAAAGGTAAGAAAACTGGCCGGATTTAGTCGGATAAGAAAAGGATATGTTTTTTTACTGCCTGTAGGCTTCTCAGTGCTTAAATATCTCGCAGTGCCAGACAGGTTAGTGCCTGGGTGTTTCAGTACTTGGGGGAATGGTGGCAATTTCTTTATGTCATCCAGAAGGTATCTTGTGGGCGAGGTCCTTTAGCAGTGGCTATTGGTTGTCTCCTTATACCACCTCTACTCATTATCATCTTGTAAAGATCTTGTGGGCGAGATCCTAAAGCAAAGGCTACTTTCTTTGAAGTTCAAGTTCGCATAGCTGCTTTTCTTGCTGTGATAGCTACCTGAAGCTGTTTCATAGCCTGCGTCTTTGTTCTTTTTGTCTTGATACAAAAAGAACCAAAAAATCAAGATGCTCCAAAACTCGCTGACCGCTCAGACACTGGAGCCTCAATAGGTGCACCTGGCACGGGTGTTTGCTTCGTTGTTAGCTGCCGCAATACCTTAGAAAAGGGCAGTTACTGTACAAGCGAATTATTTCAATCAAAATGCCCTTCAGACGTGTTTTTTATGTTTTTCTGCCAAGGGTAAGCATCAGTTAATTTCGCTCATCCTCTCCTTCACGTATTCATAATTCAGCCATTACCACATCAGCACATTAACGCATTAGCACATTAACTATGGTTATTATACTTTTTTGATCGTATACTTTAGTACAAGTAATTACAGAGATAAGGAGTGTAAAGATATAAAGATGATGAAAGTGTTATTTAACAGCTTGGTAGTAACGTTGCTGCTAGGGGCCGCCTCCTGCACCTCGTTATCTGAAACTGGTACCCCCGACCCTTTGCCAAACCCCGACCACAACAGGCGGGTGCAGCATAGTACCAGCAGCAACCTCGACCAGGTACGCAAGCAAATGAACCAGCAATCCAGCGAAAGCAACCGGAAACTGAACATAGAGGAGTCCACACATCATGGCCCGGCTACTACGCCTACCACAGAACGCTCGCAACGCGTAGTGGGGGCACCCATCGACTCGACAAGCCACCGAACTTCCTGGCCAGTGCGACCACGGGTAAGCGCCGGAGATTAGCAGCCCTTGACCAAAAAACATAGCTTTTTTGTTGGAAGGCCTTTTTCATTAGAATAATTAGTCTGCGTGCGTGCAGGGGTTGTTCTGCTGAAAAAGGCCTGCCAGTTTAGCCAGGTTCTGCGGTTATTTTTCTTCTTCACTCACATCGAGTGGCTCATCGTCAGGGTGCAGTTCGTCCGGTTCTATGTCTACATACACTTCGTTTTCAGGCGGAGTGGTTTCCGATTCTCTGTCTGCCTCTTTAGGTGCCGGGTTTTTAGTTACCTCCTGCGTATGCTCCTTCTTGCCCAATGTGTCGCCACCGTCTTTTCTTGTTCTTGTGTTTTCGGTATTCTTCATGATGTTCATTTTGAGTTTGAGGTATACTTTACGGAAAAACTATAGAGAAGGCAGCACTAGCAGCTTGTTTTAGTACATAGCCGCCTTTGAGGTCGCGCATTCAGTCTGTATTCGTATATTTGCTTTTTTAAAGGAAACATGGCTGAAAACTACA